>CAYGAN010000044.1:0-1480 GCA_964347585.1 uncultured Planctomycetales bacterium
AAAGGCCGGCAAACACGACGAAGCCGCAGCGTCCCTGGCGAGGATCATCGACGGTCCACAGTTCCGCGAGTACCTGGGCAACCATGGTGACCGGCTCGGCCGCTTGGCCAGCTCGTCGCGAGCATTGGGATCGCAGCAAGAGGATCTGGTATCCAAACGCGGCGGCGATGGGAAGTGGCGCATTGAGAAAAAGGGCGGCAAGTGGGCCTGGCGAAGCGCCGAAGGCGGCCCGTGCATCTACTTCGATCTCGTCAAGCCCCAGACAGAAACGCCCGCCGATTACGAACTGTCGTTCGAGTACTACGATTCGCCGGCCGACGCCAAGCTGTACGTGCATTACGACAGCGACTATTCCGGCGAGCTGGAGGAGCGACAGTACCACCCGGCCGAGCCGATCGTCCTGGCCGGCACCGAGAAGTGGAAGTCTGCGTCACTGCATCTGACCAGGTGCCTGTTCAACGGAGGCCAGAATCTCCAGGCCGACCTGCGTTTCATCCAGAACAAACAGCCCATGCGAATCCGAGCCGTGCGACTCACGAAGAAATAGAGGCCTCCGCGACATGGGTACCGAGGCAGGTATTCCCGACAAGTGGGGCTGGAACCAGCTGTTCGCCTTCAGCGGCATGGAGGGCCCGACCCGCTGCTGGCGCGACCTCGTCGGCACGTCCATAGAAGACCGCGTCGGTTACGTGTTTCGCACGAACGAGGAGATCTGGACGAACAGCGGACTGCACGTCTATCTGGAGTACGGCGGCGGCTCGCTGCCGCTGCGAGCACGCGACGAGTTCGACGACGTGACGAACGACTACGTGCTCGGCGACACCGTGAAGAGCTCGGTGCGGATCGGCGGATGCTGCTGCCAGCTCCAAGCTTTGATGTTGGACGATCAGACCGCAGGTTTCTCCCTACAGACATCCGACGCGGATCTGTCCGGCTGGCGACTGGTCGGCGACGTGGTGCTGGCGGGCGGAGGGGTACAGAGGGAGGGGAAATCGACTATCGCAGCGTGGAAGCAGGAGCAGTTTCGTATCCTGCCCGAGCGAGCCACCTGCCACGCGGAGCCAGGGCGCATCATTGTCACTCCGAACGCCGGCGCCGAACAGATGCGCGTCATCGTTCGGTGGGAGCGGCGCTACACCCGGCCGCCGGAGGAATGCCTACGTGACTACTTTATGCGGGACTGGGCAGCTCTGGTCGCAGCTCGGCTCGACTGGGTCCGCGCGCTGTCCCCGCCGCCCAACCTGCCCGCCGGATACGAGAAGTTTTACCGCCGCGGGTGCGTATCGCTTCGCACGAACGCGATGCAGCCCGAGGGGTACATGCAGACCCCGTGGACCACGCCGGACCGCTGGCCCCATCGGCACTGCTACTTCTGGGACAGCGCGTTCCAGGCGATCGGGTACAAGCTGATCGATCCGGAATGGGCACGAAACGCCGTTCGAGCCATGCTCCACCGCCCACGCGACGACGGATTCATCGA
>CAYGAN010000044.1:1490-9679 GCA_964347585.1 uncultured Planctomycetales bacterium
CGGTCGCGGATGACCGGCGCGACCACATCGAGACGAACTCGGCCGTCCTGAGCTGGATGGCGTGGGAGGTCGCCGACTGCGGGGCGGACAGAGAATTCACCGAAGAATGCTACCCCTACTTCAGTCGCTACACGGACTTGATGCTTCGGCGCCGCGATGAGCGCTTTGGCGGACTGATTGCCTGGCCGCGATACAGCCACGGGATGGACAACAACCAACGGTTCGACGAGGGCATGCCCGACGTGTTGATCGATGCGAACCTATACCCATGTTACGACCTGGTCATTCTCGAAAGGATGGCCGACGCACTCGGCAAGCCGGACGACGCGGCCAAATGGCGCCAGGCGAGGCGCGAGCTGGCCGCCGCGATCAACGAGCACCTTTGGGACGAGCGGGTCGGGTTCTATTTCGATCTACGGGACGGCCGGCTTTCCCCGATCAAGACGCCGGTCGCGTTCGTCGGTTTGCTGGCCGGCATTTGCCCCGAGGATCGCAAGCGACGACTCCTGGATCACTTGTTCAACGAGAACGAGTTCTGGCGGCCCTTGCCGGTGCCGACGACCTCAGCCGACGACCCGAAATACGAAAAGAACATGTGGCGCGGGCCGTGCTGGTTCAATCTGAACCTCGTGGTGATCCGGGCGCTGCAAGCGGCAGGTCTGCCGGACCGTGCACGCTACGTAGCGGAAAGGACCGTCGAAGAAGCCGCCCGCTGGTACGAAGCCGACGGGGGAATCTACGAGTTCTACGACGCCGAATGCGAGGCTTCGCCTAAAGATCTGCCTCGCAAGGGCGGCGTGGGCGCCCTGAACGACTACGGGTTCGGAATCTCGGTGGCACTGGCCCTGTGCTGGGAGCTATACGGTTAAGAGCGGCTCCCAGCATGCTCGGTCAGACCTCAGCGCTCGTCGCAAGGGGCGCTCGAGCTTCCGACGCATTCGACCGGCGAGGACCATTTGCCTCCGACGACGGGTGGTGAGTTCCTAGTTGTGGAAACCCGTTAGTCTTGGAATCAGATGAACGGATCGCCGCGAGCCGACGGTGATCTGATACCTCAACTGGCCGTCGCGCTCGGGCAATTGACACAGGCAGGCCTCCGGTAGCCGCTTGCGCCCGGCAGTGTAGATCGCGGCGAACGTGGTGGCTCGCGCGCGGCGGCGTACGATGAGCATCGGGATGCGAGGCGAGTCAGGCTCATCGGTCTTGGGATAGCCGCATCGGATCAGCTCCGTGGCCGGCTCGCCCAGCATCTGCAACCGGAACAACACGTTCGGGGCCTTCCATTCGATCTGCCAGTCTGCCTCCCCTGCCGCGCTGCGGAAGTCTCGCAGCCACGCCGAGGCCCCGTCTTGCGGATCCGCCATAGCACCGAAGGCCAACTCGGTCTGCTGGCTTGCCTGCTCATCCAGTACGTGGGTGATCCATTCGATCCGCCGCGGCGAATCGCACTGGACCTGAAACACGTCGAGCACGTAATCGTCCGTCACGCATACCGTCCGTTGTTGCCGGACCCCAGGGTATAACAGCCCGTCGCGGTCAGCCGCCGTAACGCGCTTCTCGCTTGGCAGGTCGCGGAATTCAAGCAGATCCAGGAGCTGCGGCACGCACCGTTGATCCCTGCCGTCGATCATCACCGTGTTCTGACTCAGCCCGCTGCGATTGAGTTCCCTCTGGATCCGCGACGAGAACGCGTGCGGGACGGTGGCCCTGCCTTCCACGTCGGGGATGAGCAGCCGACCCGCCCCGAACAGCATGAGGCCCAGTTTGTCCTGGTTGGCGTGAACGCCACTCCGGTCGTACGTCAGGAAGGCGCACCACGCGTCGCTGTCCCAGTAAGCAGCTCCACACCGCGAACGCAGGAACGCGTAACCGTGCTCGGGGTAGAGTCGGGTAGCGACCGGAGGCGGCGGCACCTCGTCGGGTAGCGGCGGGGCGAACAGGGCTCCCACGTCGCGTCCCGACGCCCGCTTGAGCAACCAAGCGTGTCGTGGGTCCTGCCACGCCGCCCAGGCCAACTCGTACGCGGCAACGTCCGCCAGCGGGCGGCGCTGACCGTACGCGTCGCCGATAGGCGGAACCGTTCCATCGGGAAACAGCACGCCGAACATCGCGTCGAACGGCTGCTTGAGCGTCCGGCAATTCGCGCCGACCAGCGAGAACAGGTCGCACTTGTGTCCGACGCGACGGAGGCAGTCGGCCATCAGCGCCATCGGTACGATCGCTGTGAAGTGGTAGTTGAGACTGCTCTCGCACCAAAGCCCGTCGTCAACAAGACCAAGCTCCAGCAACTCGACCAGGCCGCGCCGGCCGTCCACGGCATAATCGACCAAAGGATCGTCGCCGTAAAACAGCCCCAGCATGCCGAGCATCATCTTATGCCACGCAAGGTGATTGTTGATGCCGCCACCGATCTGGTTCTCGATCCAATACACGTCATTCTTCAGTACGGCCCGGCCGAGGCGGGTGAAGAACGCGTCCAGCTCCCTGCGCTGTCCTTCGGCGAACCGGTCGAACAGCAGGTCATAGACCTGAAGGGCGCGAAAGCCCCAAACCGAGTAGTTCATGCCCACATCGTAGTGCTCGAACTCGAACGAATATGGCGCGACATGCCGCAGGATTCGGCGGGCCCGATCGGCGGACCGCGGGTCGCCCGACAGGAGCGCGAATTGCGCAAGCTCGGCGGCCGGGGCGATCATCGCGGCTGGATCGCAAAACGTGTGCTGGAAAACCTCGGGATACGTCTCGTTCCAGGGCTTGGAACTGGCCGCTCCCCACCAGGATGCGTCTAACGGGCGTAGCTCGGTGTGCAGGGCCTTGTCGGCCTGCTGGGCCAGCGACCGATACACATGCTTGAGCGCGGCCGATTCCTCCGCACGAGATCGAGCGGCTTGGGTCTCGTCGTCGGTCCGGAAGAGAAACGGATGGGCCTTGGACCGAATCCTGGATGAATCGAACGCGGGGACCTGCACCTTGCTTGCTCGTATTGGCCCACCCATGCAGGCCGAACTCGCCGATACGGCGAGCAGAAACAAGACGTTGCTCGCTCGACGCGATGCCATCAAGGTGGGGCAATCTACAAGCTCCGAGAGGATGCAACAACCCACGCTCGCACGGTGCGAGAGCGTCGCGCCGGGTGGTGACGGGTTAAGGCGACACCGAAGCTATGCGCCGTCCGCGCCTGGGCGGTGGATTCCAATCTCGCCAAGGACCACCGCGGACCGGCCGAACCCGCCGCCCGCTCGTGCGTATAACCATTTGAGGGCGGACTCGAGGGGTAACGCGAGCGCGGCTTGGTGTCTAAGCTTCGTTGAATAAACCTGTTACGGTCAGGCGGGCAGGTGAGAGTCGCCTCGGCGGCTACCGGTCGTCGGGTATTTCGAGGAACGGAAAGAGGGGCAACAAGCGTCTAAGTTAATGGCAAGTGACTATGGCTGAGCGGAGCCGCTCGGCCCGCCAGAATTCGGGACCGGTGCCCCGGCAGGCACGCGCAACGGGATGCACCGGGCGCCGCCTCCAGCGGGGGGGCGGCGTTTCTTTTGCGCAGGCTAACTACTATCATGGGCCGCGCGGCCCGAGCGGCGAAAAGCATCGCGCCATGCACACAACCTCTAGCCCTGGAGCGGATCATCGAGACGCCAGTGGCGGGCGGGGCGGAGGTCCCGGAGGCGCTTACCGGGCCGTCGGGTGCGGCCGATAGACACAAGATTCGGCAACGGGCATGCCCATGCGAGGGGCTACACAGGTGAGTCGGCGCACGATTATCGGGATCGGCCTCCTGGCCGTTCTGTGGGCCACGGCAATGGCCTTTCGAACCCCTCTGCGGGCACGATGGTGGGCGTGGCGTATGACGCGCACGGACTCACCGATCGCTCGGGGGCACTACTTCGCCCGACTGGCCGCGCTGCGGGACGATGCTGTCCCCGCCGCTGCTGCCCTGCTGAGCGATCCGAACCCCCAAACGCGAGCGCTGGGCGCTGCGGTGTTGAAATTCGCAAAGTCCGAGCGGGCGCGGGACCTGCTCCTGGCGGCGCTGCACGATTCGGACGAAGACGTGCGCCACATCGCCGCGCTCGGCCTGGCGATGCATCACGACAGCCGTGCACTCGGAGAATTGCTGAAACTGGTTACGGCCGGTGATCCAGCCGGCGCCGGCGCTGCCGTTGTCGCTCTGGGGCGTATCGGTGGCGACGAGGCCGTCGATCTGCTCATCCGAGCTGCTCGGAGTCACCCAGCCATCCAGGTCCGCGGCCAAGCGATCGATGAATTGTCGGCCCTAGGGGTGCGAAAGGCCGTGCCCGTCCTGATCGAATGCCTGAGCGACGAAGCCGCGCTGCCCGGCCGACCCGTCTTCGACCGTACGATGGAGCGGGTGCGCGAGGTGCTTCAAGAGACCCAACGTGCGTCGTCGGCGCCGAGCGCACGGCTGATGCCGGCGCCGACTTGGCCGAAGACGGTAGCCGATCTGGCCGCCCGGGCCTTGAGGCAGCTCACCGGTGAGTCCTTCGGATTCTCGTCAGCCGATCCCCCCGAACGAAAGAGGGCCGCCATTCAGCTCTGGCAACAGTGGTGGCAGCAGCAGTTGGTGGGCTAAATAAGTCCACTTCAATCGGAAAGCACGGGGGCTACGGGCGGCTTGCCCGCCCGTGTTGATCCATCGACAGGGCAGACACTGGAAGACAAGCTGCCAGGGGCACGCGACCCGGGCCGCTTTCCCATTCCGGTGGACCGATAGAGTCGCGACCCACTGTCAGCGGCGTCAGTTACAGAGACTCGGCTCGAGGCGGCAAGAGCGTCGGCAAAAGCTACGAGTCTTCGCGCCGCTAGTCAGAGTCGCCAAAGAGATACTTCCCGGCAGTCGCCATTTGAGCCTCATGGACGGACGTTGCCCGCCCTGCGTGGCGGGGCGGACCCGGAACAGCGTCCCGGCCCAGGCGTCCGAACGACGACCCTCAGCCCGGCGGACGTCCCGCTGATGCCGCGCCGAGCCATGCCCGATTAGCCGACCCACTTCTTGATGTCCATGAAGGTGACAAACAGGAAAGCGGCGATGATCAGGACCAGGCCGATGAGCTGCGTAACGGCCTGGGTCTTGATGCTGACGGGCGTGCCCTTGATCTTCTCGATGAGCAGGAACACCATCAAGCCGCCATCGACAATAGGCATAGGTAGGAAGTTGATCACGGCCAGCGCCACCGAGA
The DNA here is from genome assembly GCA_964347585.1 of uncultured Planctomycetales bacterium. Classification (GTDB taxonomy): domain Bacteria; phylum Planctomycetota; class Phycisphaerae; order UBA1845; family CAYGAN01; genus CAYGAN01. The sequence goes on from CAYGAN010000044.1 coordinate 6,689, forward strand.
TGAACGCCAGGAAGTAGATCAGCATGACGATCCCGCCGTGGGCCGCTTGGCTGCCGATCTTGACGATTCCGACGGGACCAGCGATGTGCTCGACGCCGACCGTACGCGTGAAGACCATGCGCTTCATGGTCACGTAGTTCTGCGCGACGAACTGGAAGACCTTGCGGACCCCCCACCACGTCGCGAGCAGCGGGTTACGCGTCCTCAAAACGGTGTCGAGGTATTCGGGGACGAAGCCATCCTGCGACACGTCATAGGCGATCCGCATCACCCACGGGTCAACGTTCCGGGGGGTCACGGTCATCCGCACCGTCCGTTCCTCACGACTGGGCAGATCGAAGTACCGGACGCTGATCGTCTGGCCGATGTGCCGTTTGAGGATCTCTTTGGCGCCCCGCCAGAAGCTGACCGAGATCTCTCTCGGCACGCCGTCGGGACCGGGGACCTGCGCCGTTTCCTGCCCGGCGATCGACATCACCCGAAATGCCGGTGGCAGGGCCACTGGCTGGCCTTCGTCGTTGAAGCAAGCGCCCTGTCTGAGCGAGGCCGGAACCTCCATCGTCTTAGTGACTTCCGGGCCGTTCTCGTGCTGGAAGGTGATCCGGATGGCTCGGCCGGCGTTGGCCAGGAACGTCTCCTTCAGATCAAGCCACGTGGCCACCTCCTGGTCGTCGACCTTCAGGATCCGCGCTCCGCGGGGAATATCGAGCGAGGCCGCCGGCGTGGCCACACCCGCAATGCTTGAAACGAGGTCAGCCACAATAAGGTGCTCGGTCTCCAGCCCGCTGAAGCTTGCGCCGACCTTGGGCTCCGGCGTGGCAAAGCCGAACCAACCGCGCTCCGCTTTGGGGCGAACGACCAGCGTGTGCGTTCCATCATTGCGCAACACCACCACGCGAATGTCGTGCTCCTGATCCCCGCTGAAGCTTTCCTTGATGCTCTCAATGATCTGGTCATACGTGGGGTGGGTAAACCGGCCCCATCGGTAAATCACGTCGCCGACCTTCATACCGGCCAGGTCGGCGCGGCTGCCCTCTCGTACGACCAACACCCTCCTCCGTGGCACGAGCCCCAACAGATTCCGCGCGTTCTCGTTGTCCCACTCCGTGGGAAGGAACGTAAAGCCCGCGCTGGCCTTGACCGTGACTTTGCGGGGCGGGGCGCTAGGATCGGCCGGATCAGGCCGCGCCACGAGCAGCGATACGTCTCTTGCCCGTCCGTTGATGATCTCGCCGAAAACGTCCAGGAAATCGGCGACCTTCTTGCCGCCGGCCCCGAGGATCTCGTCGCCGACGCGAATCCGATCGTCGCCGCGGGCCCCTCCCCGGCCGGTCACCGCCGCAACCGTGAGCGTGAACGCCGGCCAGACACCGATCTGCAGCAGCCGCTCCTGCGGATTCGGCTCCGGGACCACCGTGCATTGAACCGGCTTTCCGCCGCGCCGGACATCGATGGTGAGCGGCTGATGCGGCTCAGCCAACATGATCGACGCCTTGACATCCGCGTACTCGTTGACCTTGCTCCCGCCGATGCGGACGATCCTATCGCCCGGCTGGAGTCCGCCCCGGGCAGCCGGCCCGTCCGGGTCCACCGCACCGAGAATCGGCGCCATCGTCTTGAATCCGATCATGAAGACGGTGATGAACAGCAGCGCCGCGAAGATCAGGTTCATCGCCACGCCGGCCGAGACGATCAACATCCGCAAGCCGACCGGCTTGTGCGTGAACGAGCGAGGATCCTCTTTGACCCGCCACTCGCCGGACTTGTCGATGGCCAGGTCCTCCTGTCCCAGCATCTTGACGTACCCGCCGAGCGGCAGGACGTTCAGGGCGTAGCGTGTCTCCCCGCGGGTAAAGCCGAGTATCTCTTTACCGAAGCCGATCGCGACCTTCTCGACGCGTACCCCGCACAATTTGGCCACTACGAAGTGGCCAAACTCGTGCACGAAGATCACGAGGGAAAAGCCAACCGCGATCAGCAGATAAGGGATCGCGCCGCTCAGCGAAGCCAGCAGCTCGGACGCCAGAAGGCAGACCTGCGCCCCAGTCAACGCATCAAACATCCAGCGACCTCATTTCTCGCCCAGGCGTCGGCGGCCAGTAAACCATCCAGGTCCGGCTCCTCGATCACACTATGCCTACGAAGTACGTCTTCGGTCAGTTCGACGATCTGACCGAACGGAATTCTGCCCTCGCGGAACGCCTGAACGGCGGCCTCATTTGCGCCGTTCAGGACCGCGCCGGCCGTCCCACCGAGCCTGGCCACCTCATAGCCGAGCCGCAGGGCCGGGAATCGGTCCAGATCAGGCGGCTCGAAATGCATGCGTCTGATCGAGGTCAGGTCAAGCCGCCGGCTCGGCCCACGGACACGACGTGGAAACGTCAGGGCGTATTGGATCGGCGTGCGCATATCCGGCGTGCCCAGCTGCGCGATCACCGACCCGTCACAGAACTCCACCATCGAGTGGACGATCGACTCGGGGTGTACAAGCACCTCAATGGCCTCCGGTTCGAGCCCGAAGAGCCACTTGGCCTCAACGATCTCCAGCGCCTTGTTCATCATCGTGGCCGAGTCGATGGTGATCTTCGGACCCATTTTCCACGTCGGATGGCGCAACGCGTCTTCGAGCCTCGCCTGAGCCATCTGCTCGCCGGACCACTCGCGAAACGGACCTCCGGATGCAGTCAGATAGACCTTGACGACCTCCTCCGGTTTGCCAGCGTGCATGGCCTGGAAGATGGCGGAATGCTCGCTGTCAATCGGCAGGAGCCTTGCCCCTCTCCGCCGAGCGAGCGGAACCACCAGGCAGCCCGCTACGACGAGCACTTCCTTGCTCGCCAGGCCAATGTCCTTGCCCAACTCCGCCGCTGCCAGCGTCGCGGGCAGCCCGGCGGACCCGACGATCGCGGAGATGACGAAATCGCAATCGCCTTGGCGCACCAAGTCAACCAGAGCCTCGGGACCCGCCAGCAGATCGATTGTACCGTTGAG
>CAYGAN010000044.1:9690-12173 GCA_964347585.1 uncultured Planctomycetales bacterium
ATGGCAATCGCCCGGGGACGGAACCGATGCGCCTGTTCCAGTAGCTGCTGCCAGCGGCTGCGAGCGGCCAAGCCCACAACTTCATACTCGGGGCCTAGAGACTCGATGACCTCTAGCGAGTTGTTTCCGATCGACCCGGTCGATCCCAGAATCGTGATTCGTCTGCCCATCTCGCTCGTTCGGCAGTTGACGCCTTCCGTGCGGGCACACCAAATGATTTATAGAAATCCCCGCCGAACGTTTCAAGCCCGAAGCTCACCCGGATTGCCAAGGCCTGCAAGCATTTCTATAATCGTGAAATGCCGTCGGCTGATCGACGCGCCAGCCGTTCGGTCATGTCGCTGATGGATCGCACGTGGCGCGTCCGGCAGCCGTCGCGTTGGCCGGGAACTCCAATCGATGGGATGGTACGATCGACCCTACGCCGGACCGGATCAAGGCTGCAGGCCTGGCCTGCCGTGCGGGTTCGGGCTGCCCAAGCCCACGAAGGTCGTCAAGATACTGCTAATAGTCAATCTGGTCATCTTCGTGGTCGTGGCCTTCTGGGGAAGACGCAACAGCGCCATCTATCAAATCGGTGCTTTGCAGCCGGATAGAGTGTTCAGCGGGCAGGTATGGCAACTGGTCAGCTATCAGTATCGTCACAGCCCCGACAGCGTCTTCCACATCCTCTTCAACATGCTCGGGCTCTACTTTCTGGGCACCCCTCTGGAAAGGCATTGGGGCCCCAAGCGATTCTTCGCCTTCTACACCGCTGCCGGCGTGGTCGGCGGGATCGCGTATCTGGTTCTGGTGGCGCTCGGGTGGCTGAGCCCAGGGGAGATGGTCGGAGCTTCCGGCTCCGTGCTCGGGTTGCTCGGGGCGTGCGCGGTACTGTTTCCCGGCTTCGTGATCATCCTACTGTTTTTCCCCGTTCCGATTCGAGTGGCCGCTGTGCTCTTCGTGGCCATCTACGTGCTGAGTCTGGTGGCCAAGCAGGAAAACGCCGGGGGCGACGCAGCCCACCTGGCGGGACTTGCCTTCGGCGTGATATGGGCAGCGTACGGCACCGCCTGGGCCCAATCGCTCGCCCAGCGCCGACGCGAAGGCGCGTGGCAACGCAACCTCCAACTCAGGCATCGCCAAGAGGCCGAGGTCGATCGCGTACTCGACAAGGTTCACCGAGAGGGAGTCGCCAGCCTCACGCGCCGGGAGAAGCGAACGTTACAGGAGGCAACGTCACGGCAGCAGCAGGAAGATCGGCAGCGCCGCGTCGATCGCCTGTGACCTCACCGAGCCGTCATTAGCCGCTGAGGATTTGACATCGAGCTTGTAGGGCCTCGGCAGCTGCGTCAAGACGAGGGTTCTGGCTCGGGCAAGCCAGACAAGCCGAGCGACTACGCTCGCATTGACTGCGGACAGCTGCCTCCATCCAAGCGCTCTGGGATTTGCTATCTGGGCGGGAGCATGAGCCAGAAGATCGGCCTGTTCGGCGGGACGTTCAACCCGATTCACTTCGGCCATCTGATCGCTGCTCGAAGCGTAGCTGAACAGCTCGCCCTCGACCGGGTGGTCTTCATCCCATCGGCCAACCCGCCGCACAAGAGCGTGGCCGGCCTGATCGACGCTTCTGAACGTTTGGAGATGGTCAGGTTGGCCATTGCCGACGAGCCCGCCTTTGAGGTCAGCGATTGCGAGATCCGTCGGCCCGGGCCGAGCTATACCATCGAGACCGTCGCTTCGTTCCGCAAGCAACTCGATCCGGAAAGCGAGATTTGCTGGATCATCGGTGCGGATTCGCTCCCGGAACTGACCACGTGGTACCGCGTCAGTGAGCTGGTCGATTGCTGCCGGATCGTGACCGTCTCGCGCCCCGGCTGGGATGAACCGGACATGAGCCCGCTTGCGCAGCAGTTCGACGAGCGACAGATCGCCCGCCTTCGCGAAGGTATTGTCCAGACCCCCCGCATCGACATCTCCGCCACGAACATCCGCTCGCGCGTCCGGCAGGGACGATCCATCCGCTACCTGGTTCCCGAACCGGTCCGTACGCACATCTGTGAGACAGGCTTGTATCGCAACTGACTGCCTCGGGCCGGTGGACTGACCGATTGGCCGATTCTCGGCCGGCGCGGACGATTTGCTCTTCCGTTCAGATCAGATAGCCGACCATCTCGGCGAGTCGCTTCACGTTCGGCTTGGCCTGCCACAGCCGCTTGCCGGCTGGCGTAGGCGACACCTGCCGCCACTTCCGGTCCTCGCCCACTGCAGAATGGTCCACCTTCAGCACGCGATCGATAGGCGCGTTCGGCGACACCGTGACTACCCACATGTTGCCGGACATGGCCTGTCACCTCGACAAACTTCCGCGACGATTTCCGCTGCTGTCTTCAATCGCCCGTCACCCGGTCCGCGCATGCGGTGCAGCTGACTCAATAGCGGCGGGATTGCAGCAGAAGCCTTGGCAAGCTCTTCTGTCAAAGGCATTACAAAAGCATCAGCCT
>CAYGAN010000044.1:12183-21366 GCA_964347585.1 uncultured Planctomycetales bacterium
TCCATGTCGGCAGAGATCGGGTTGAGGACGTCCTGTGCTTCGGTCCGGCGGCCGGTAAGCGTCCCTGCCGTTGACTTGCCCCATAAGATCGATTGAAGTAGCTGTGCTCGTCAGCCATCGGTCGGAGCAATCCATTGGCGCCATCTCTCGCACAGGTCATGTCAACTTTTGAGCGCGTACCCTCGCCTGGGCTACTGTTGGGCCTGATGCTTTTCATCGGCATCGGCTTCGCTTACGCCGCTCGCCTGGTACGCGTCCCCAGGATCGTCGGCTACATGGCCGCGGGCATTGTCCTGAAACTGCTCATTGCCTGGTACGTCCAACCGGCGGTCATCGAGCGTGCCCAGGTCGATCCGACGTATGCAGAATCCGTCGCCGAGGCGGGAGGGACCTTCGCCAAAGCTCAGCGGGAGGCGGACCGGCCGCTGGCAACCCTCTCTGTCATCACCGATATCGCACTCGGTCTGATCCTGTTCGCCATAGGCGGGGCATTCGAATCCAAGCACCTCAAGAGCGTCGAGGCCCGTGTCAGCCGCCTCAGCGCAGCCGAGGTCAGCCTGACGATCCTTTTGGTCTTCGTCGGCTGCGCGGTTGCGGCCGTCTTCGTCACTACCGGCGCAGTCATGGAGAAACTCAGCCTTGCGCTGCTCTTCGGCATCACGGCGGCCGCAACCGCCCCGGCCGCCACGTTGCTCGTCCTGCAAGAGTACGAAGCCAAAGGTCCCACGACGGACGTCCTGCTCACCCTCGTTGGGCTGAATAACATCGCCTCGATCGTGCTTTTCCACGTTGTATTCCTCGCACTGGCCGCGGCAGGCGCGATCACAGCAGGCTTCGCGCCGGGCCGCATCCTATGGCTTGATCTGCTCTTGACCACCCTCGGCAGCGTCCTGCTGGGAGTAGCTCTGGGCGTGCTGATCAGCGTCATCCACGCCAAGCTATCTCTCGGCGAGACGCTGCTGATCTTTGTCGGCTTCCTACTTGCCCTCGGAGCCGGCCGCGACTGGCTCACCAACCAGTGGCACCTGTCCTTCAACTTCCTGCTGACCTGCTTGTTCATGGGCGCGACTTTTATCAATGTCTCCATCGATCCCGACCGTCTCAACAGCACCCTCCAGACGATTTCCCTGCCTCTGTTCGCTGCCTTCTTCGTGCTGGCCGGGTATGATCTGCACCTCGATGAGTTACGTCATCTCGGGTGGATCGGTAGCGCCTACGTCGTGTTACGCGTCGTCGGAAAGATCATGGGCGGATGGGTCGGCACGCGATGGGCCCGCATCACCTCGGAAGTCAAACCGTCTGTAGGTCTCGGGATGATCTGTCAGGCGGGCGTGGCCATCGGGCTGGCCAAGTTCCTGAAGGAGGCTTGGGGCCAAGTTGATTCAGCAACAGGCGCCTTTGTACCCCACGAGCTAGCCGTGACCTTCTACACCGTCGTTCTCGGATCGGTGGCCGTTTTCGAGCTGACCGGCCCGATACTGACACGCCACGTCGCCGTTCGCGCCGGCGAGGTGAAGGCCATGCAGTTGATGCGTCGGCCCAGAGCCGTCGCCGCGGAGGCTCGCTCCGCCACGGGGATCATCATCCGGGCCTTGCTGCGCATGTTCGGCCTGGCCAGCCGCGCCCAACGCGCCGACCCGACGGCCTTGAGAGTCGGCCACATCATGCGCACCAACGTCAAGCTTATCCGTTCCAGCGCCACGTTCGACGAGGTAATACACTTCGTCGAGCGTAGCCGGTTCAATCACTTCCCGGTCGTGAACGAAGATGACAGGCTCGTCGGCATGATCGACTTCGCCGACGTTCGCGACATCATCTACGATCCAGCGGTTCGCGACCTCGTCACCGCCATCGATCTGGCCAAACCGAACTGCCCCTTCGCCACCGTTGATCAACCGCTGCCAGAGTTACTGGACAAGTTTCACGAGGTCAACGTCGGCTGCCTCCCGGTGCTTCAGAGCCCCGCGAGCCGCAAGGTCACAGGCGTGGTCGAGCAGCGCGACCTTCTCCGAGTCCTTCACCTGACGGGCAGAGAATCCCAGCGGTAACGCCCAGCCGTCGCCCGACCGGGTCGGCATTTCCCAAGATCGCCTGGCTTGCGCGAACCGTTGCTTCAGCCCAAGCCCCGGAGCTGTCGATAAGCCGTGAGGAGATTATCGGACAGGGCGGCCCGCGAGGGACATCCGCTTTTGTGCGGGTGCCATCCTCGTATGAGCCGATAATAAGATCGACGGCGTTGCCTGTTGCTCGGGTGCAGGGCCGCCTGCGCATCCGTCTCAAGCCGCGACGCGCCCTAGCCCAGGTAAGCAAGCCGACGCTGATCGTAGGTCTCTGAACGCAGGCCCCCATCGATTCCAGGCCTTGGCCCCGTGCTGCCGGCGCGCGGGTCGATAAAACCCCGCTCCGGCGGCTGCGCAGGCTCAAGGAGGGTGTCCGAATAGTCGATTTACCCAGTGTCGCCGTGTGGCCAGATGCAATCGCCGGGACGCGACGAGACTCCGCCCGGCGGTTGTCGCGAAGAAAAAAAGTCCACGGACGACGGTTTGATCACGGATGATCACAGCCAGGACCCACTGCGCGGACTTGGGGCGAGCCGCCTTCGCAGCGGCGGGCTTGGGCATCTTAGCCGGCTGCGAAAGCGGGCCTGGTTCCACGCGTCTGGCCGGGCCGTACCCGACGCCGACGATCATCGCTGTCGCACCCGCGCTCAATTTCAGCGGGTCCCGGCAGTTCGATCCGGACCAGGTGGCCGATCTGATGGCCAGCGAGTTGACGCATGTGGACGACGTTCACGTGATCGGCGTCAACCGCGTATTGGCCGTCCTGAAAGATGAAGGCCGTGTCGAGATTGTCTCACCGGCGCACGCGTTAAGTGTCTCTGAGCGGCTGGGGGCTGATGGCATCCTCGTATTCGCCATTACCGAATACGACCCATACGAGCCACCGGTGGTCGGGTTGGCTGCACAACTGTATGCAGCGAGCGAGCCGCCGCTGGTGCGCCGGACCCGCTCCGCCACGACCGGTCCCGCAGCGCCTTTCGAGGCGCCGCCTGCGACCGAGTCCTCCTTACGACCGCGAGCCCAGTTCCAGCGGGTGTTCAATGCAGCTCACGAGATCGTCGCTGAGGACGTGCGCCGATTTGCGAAGACGCCGAGCAGGATCGCGAGGCGGATCAGAGCGCCTACGGCTGGCGCAAGTACCTGGTCAGTCAGGTGCTCTTCCTGCGGTATTGCTGTCATGCGGTTATTCGCGAGCTGATGGAGCAGGAGTCTTGGCGCGTAATGAGCCACATGGCCGAGCTCGCGCAGGCGGAGACGAAGGAATAGATGCCATGAAGGCTGTTCGGCAGCTATCGCTGGTCAAGGGGGAGCATCGATACGTCTTTCGCTACCGCACCGGGCAGGAGGCGGACGTGATCAATGCTTTCGCGGCGATGGCCAACGACCGAGACAGCGATTTCGACTGGTTCGACGCTGCCGTTCTAAGCTACCAAATGGGAAGACGACTTGAGATGGAGCTCGATGAGCTGGTCAAGTAGGCGCTGACAAAACCGGCGGGGGCAGGCCGGAGTCAGCGACCGAGCCAGGTTGTCAGTGTAAGAGCTTTCGCCGATCTGGTTGGCTGCAGAAATGACCGATAACACACTGATCGAAGAGTTCCTGAGCTATCTGCGTTACGAGCGCCATTTTTCACCGCACACGGCCAAGTGTTACGCGGCCGACCTGCATCAGTTCTGGGAGTTCCTGGGGGGAAGCGGACCGGCGTCGCGGGCGGGCGATTCGGCAGAACCAGCCGGCTTCGACCCCGGCCCCACCCGTCGAGAGCATGGCGCGGTGGCCACAGCCACCGCGACCGCGACTCAGACCGCGCCGGCGATTCGCGACAGGTTGCTCGACGTTGAGGCGAACACCATCCGCCAGTTCCTCGCCTTTCTGAACGATCAGGACTACTCCAAATCCACCACGGCCCGCAAACTCGCGACGCTGCGCAGCTTTTACAAGTTCTGCGTACGCCGCAGCTACATCAGCGCCAGCCCGTTGGTAGGAATCCGAACTCCCAAGCAGGAAAGACGGCTTCCGAAGCTGCTTGAGCTGGAACAGATCCACAAGTTGCTGGCCACCCCCGATGACACCACACTCCTGGGAAGCCGAGACCGCGCCATGCTGGAGACCATCTATTCGACCGGCGTGCGCGTTAGCGAATTGGTCGATCTGAACCTGAGCGACGTGGACTTCGCCGGCAAGGTGCTCCGCGTACGCGGCAAGGGCAGGAAGCAGCGCATCACGCCGATCGGCAGCTCGGCACTGGACGCGATCAGGAGGCACCTAGAACTGCGGAAAACGGACCCGCGCAGCACGAACTTCAACCAAGAGGCGCTGTTCGTGAACAAGCACGGCCAACGCCTGAGCACGCGCAGTGTCCGTCGCAAGTTGGACAAATACCTCCTCCACGCGGGCCTGGATCCGACGGTCAGTCCGCATACCCTGCGCCACAGCTTCGCAACCCACATGCTCAACAACGGCGCCGACATTCGTAGCGTGCAGGAGCTTCTCGGCCACCAGTCGCTATCGACCACGCAGATCTACACGCACCTGACGAATAATCGACTCCGGGAGGCCTACAACGAGGCCCATCCACGCGCCTGAGAGAGCCTTCGCTATCGAGGCTCAACTATTCGCGGCGAGGCGGGCCGCACCACCGCCTCGCCGTTTCTTTAAGACGTGCGGGGCCGACGACCCAGCCCTTCACGGGTCGCGCTTGGCGTTGCCGCGCTACGCGTGTTGCGGGTCGGTGATGCGCTTGGCTTTCTTGACCGTCTTCTTGAACGTCGATTCGGCGCGCATCTTTTCGAGAAAGGCATCATACTCGCGCCGATTCAGCGGCAGCTTGACCGGTGCGTTCTTGAATGAGGAAAGCATGACGGCATTCGCCAGTTCGAGCGACGCGATGCCCTCCTCGCCCGGGGCGATGAGCTTTTCGCCGTTGAGCAGGTGCCGGGCGAAGTTCCGGATGATCACATAATGGCCCGAGTCCCGCTCAGGAATGCTCAGCTCCACCTCCGTCACGCCGGGGTTCGCCCACATCGCGGTGTTTGTGCGGGTGAACTTCTCGATCGGCGTGTTGAACTTGAACATCCGCAGCGTCCCGTCGCGGTAGATCAGCTTTCCCTCATCCCCGAAGATCTCGATCGTCTGGCTCGGACCAGCCTCGTTCGTCGAGCAATAAAGGAATCCGCTTCCGCCGTCCGGGTACGTCAGCATGGCCTCGGCGATGTCCTCGACCTCGATCCTGTGCAGCCGGAACTCGGTGCGTCCGCAGACCGCCTTCGGCATTCCAGCCAGTTGCACGAAGATGTCAATGATGTGCGGGGCCTGGTTCATCAGCACCCCGCCCCCTTCGCCTGACCACGTCGCGCGCCACCCGCCGGAGTCGTAGTACGCCTGGCTTCGGTATTCCGGGGAGATCAGCATCGCGCGGTAGAGGCTACCGAGCTGCCCGCTGCGGGCGATCTCGATCGCCTTGGCCAGAACCGCCTCGGTGCGTCTCTGGAACATGACCGCCAGGGCAACCTTGGCCTTCTTGGCCGCACGGACCATCCTGTCGGCCGCGCTGACCTTCTCAGCCAGGGGTTTCTCGCTGAGCACGTGGATGCCCGCTTTCGTGCAATCAATGGCGATCGAAGGGTGCGCCGGATGCGGCGTGGCGATCACGACCGCCTCGCACAGCCCGGACTTGACCAGATCTTTGTGTTCAATGAAGTAGGGCACGTCGTGCTTCGTGCCGACCTGCTCTGCGGTGCTAGGATCGATGTCGCAGATTGCGGTCAGCCGGGCCTCTTCCAGCCGACCGATCGCGTTGCAGTGCCCCTGACCCATCCCGCCCGTACCAATGACCCCGAACCGGACCACTCTGTTCTTCGCCACTGAACCGCCTCCGGAAACGTACGCTTACACATGCTCGCAAACGCCGCGAAATCTAAGCGATCGGTCCTCGGCTGTAAACCCGAGCACGTGGTGGGCCTCGACACTGACCCGGCATCCCCTCCGACGCTCCCGGGCCGGCCCGCCGAAGCGTCGTATGACGCGCCTTTACAACGCCGAGACCGCACCGCGGGAACGGTCGTGGCTACCTGTTACCCGCCGCCAAGCCGTTGTGGACCATATAGGTGTAGCTGTCCTTGACGGCCTGAAGCATGTCGGTATCGCACCGGTCCAGCTCAACGATGGCCCACTCAGCCCCTGCTCGCTCGCCAGCCTTGATCGCGCCGGGCACATCGACCTCTCCCTGCCCGACCGCGGTCATGGCTGCGTCCTTGACACACGGGCCGTCCTTGATGTGCAACAGCTTCGTGCGGGCCCCGTAGCGCCCTATCAGCTTGGCCGGGTCCGCCCCGCCGGTCGCCACCCAATAGATGTCGAACTGCGGCGACAACTTCGGGCAGAGCTTGAGCAGTTTCTCGCCCTTGTTCGGCCCGTCATACTCCCACCAGTGGTTGTGCAGGCAGACCGTAAAACCCTCCGCCGCGAACCTTTCGACGGCGCTGTTGCACTTGTCGGCAGCTTCCTCGATCTTCCCGTCGGACTCGAACTGGTCCGGCCCGAACCCGCCGACCAGGTAGCTGTACCCCAGCGTCCGCGCGTCGGCGAGCACCTGGTCGGCCTGGGCGGGATCAAAGACCGGCACGTGAGCGCTGGTCGTCACCAGCCCCAGGTCGTCCAGGATCTTCCTAACGTCCGCCGGCTTCATCCCGTGCAGACCGGCGAACTCCACGCCTTTGTAACCGATCGCCGCGACGGTCCTCAGGACAGCCGGGAAATCCCCCGCGGCGTCTTCCCGAAGCGTGTACAACTGTAACGCAAGCGGAATGGCCATAAACATCCTCCTCGCTACGAATGTATCCGTGTTCGAGGGCTGCTGGTTACACCCCGCCCACCCGTAAGTCAATACCCCGGGCGATCTGTCTGGGCGTCTGGTATCATGACGCGAGCTTCTCAGTTCTGCAGGAGGAAACAATGAGGGCGGCTGTGCTGAAGCAGGCTCGCGAACTGGTCTGCGAGGACCGCGCGATTCCGTCGGTCGGGCCGGGGCAGGTCCTGGTCCGCGTGACGTGCTGCGGCGTGTGCGGCAGCGACGTGCACTACTATCAGGACGGCGAGTGCGGGGGCAACGTGGTCGAGGCCCCTCTGGTGCTCGGCCACGAGTTCGCCGGGCAGGTCGCTGCGATCGGGCCGGGAGTCCGCGCGTTGCAGGAGGGCGATCGCGTCGCCATCGAGCCGGGCGTGGCCTGCGGACAATGCAGCCCCTGCCGAGCCGGGCGATACAACCTCTGCGCGAACATGCGGTTCGCCGGAACGCCTCCGATCGACGGCGCGTACGTCGAATACGTCGTCTATCCGGAAGCGTTCGTGTACAAGTTGCCCGAGGAGATGAGCGACACACTCGGGGCGATGATCGAGCCGGTCGCCTGCGCCGTGCACGCCACACAGCGAGGCGCGGTCGCGCTCGGCCAGCGCGTCGCCATCCTTGGAGCCGGGCCGATCGGACTGCTCACCGCCATCGCCGCACAGGAGCGCGGCGCCGGGATTGCCCTGATCAGCGAACCCATCCCGGAGCGGCGAAGGATGGCTCAGTCGATCGGCGTGACCAACGTGCTGGACGGCCGCTCGGCGAATCTGGCGCAGCTCATCGACGGCGACCAGCCGCAGGTGGTCATCGACTGCGCCGGCGATCAGACAACACCCCAGCAGGCCATCGACCTGGTCGCGCCGGGCGGCAAGGTGGTGATCGTCGGCTTCGCACGCGGGGCGGGCGTCCCGATCGATTTCGGGCTCGCCATCCGTAACGAGATCGACATCCTGCCGATGTATCGCTTCTGTCACAACCACGGCGAAGCGTTGCACGTACTCCGGCGCCGGCGGGACGACGTCGCCCGGCTGATCACACATCATTTCACTATGGACGAATTGACAGACGCCTTCGAGCTGGTCGGCGCCTATCGCGACGGCGTGGTCAAAGCGATGATCGACGTCGCCAGTGCGTAACGGCGGCCCGTCGAGCGGGATCTACTGCTTCAATGCGCGCTTCCAGGACGCCCGCACCTGTGCGGCCGTGAGTTGCCCGTCAAAGATCCGCACCTCGTCGATGAGCCCGACGAATCCGGGCGCGAAGTCGTAGTCCCCCACACGCGTGCCCGTGTCGTTACCGATCTGCATGCCCTCGTTGGGATCGGCCGGGATGAACAGCTCGATCTGCTGCGTCCCGGCCAGCGAGCCGTTGACGTAGATGCGCAGCCGCCGATCCCCGTCGAGCACGCCAACCAGGTGCGCCCACTCAGAGCCGACCTTCTGAGCGCCTTTGACCGCTTCGAGCCCCGCGGGCGTGCGAACGGCAAAGACCGGAAAGCCGTCGGCCAGATAGAGGCTGTATCCTCGCGACTCGCCGCCGCAAGCCACAACGACGCCGCTATCCGTCTCGCGTTTGATCCACGCCTCAACGGCCCACGGCTTGGCGCTCGGGTCAAGCTTCGGTGATTTCGGCGCCTCAACGCGGCCCTTGCCTTCGAAGCGCAGCGCTTTGCCCACGCGTCCGGCCACACGCCGAGCGCCCCGGATCGTGCCCTCATGGCCGTTGCCCGATCGGTCGGTAACCCCCTCACCGTCCCCCTCGAAATCGTAATGCAGCACCGGCGATCCGGGCCTACGAACCGGCGGCAACTCCGCCCGCTTGCGGTAGCCGGTCTCCCGCAGGAGCTTCGCCAGCTCGGCACGCATCGCAGCCAGGTCAGCAGCGTGCTTGGCATCGCCGGCGACATTCCGAAGCTCGTGCGGATCACCGGCCAGATCGTACAGCTCCTCAAGATCATCAATGTCGGGATAGGAAACGTACTTCCAGCGCTGCGTGCGCACGGCGAGCATCGTGGGGATGCCCGGCAGCCAAGCTTCCCGGAAGTACTCGTACAGGAACGACGTGCGCCACTCGACGGGCCGGCTGCGAACCAACGGCACGAACGAGCGACCCTGCATGACCTTCGCAGCAGCCACGCGCGCAAGGTCCAGCAGCGTCGGCGCCAGGTCGATGTTCAAGACCATCTCGTCGATCACCGAGCCCGGCCGGATCATTGGCGGATAGCGCACCAGCAGCGGGATCCGGATCGATTCCTCGAACGCCAGTCGCTTGTCGCCG
>CAYGAN010000044.1:21474-22523 GCA_964347585.1 uncultured Planctomycetales bacterium
ATTCTCGGCCAGCTTGAGCTGCTCCAGCGTGTCCAGCACGCGACCGAGGCTGTCATCAACGGCCGCCAGAGCGCGGAAGTAGTTGAGCCTCGCGGCGCTGCGCGGGTCCCACGACGCCGGCGCGATCGAGGCCGGTACCGGCTTATCCTTGTTGCGACGAATCTCTTCGCGCCGCTGGCCGCGGACGAGCGCGGCCCGCATCCACGCGGGTTTGTCCTCGAACGTATCGCGGAAGCTCGCCGGCTCCGGGAGCTTCACGTCGGCATACAGCTTCTCATGACGCGGCGCCGGCGTGAACGGACCGTGCACGGCCTTGTGCGACAAGTACAAACAGAACGGCGCCTGCCGAGGCCGCTTCAGCCATCGCACGGCGTAGTCGGTCAGCAAATCGGTCATGTAGCCTTTGGCCTTGAAGTTCCGGCCGTCCTCGTTCAGCTCAGGATCGACGTACTTGCCCTGGCCCGTAAAGCTCAGCCAATAATCAAAGCCGGGGCGCGGGTCCGGCCGCGGCTGCATGTGCCACTTGCCCACAAACGCCGTCTGGTAGCCCGCCCGGCGAAGCAACTGCGGAAACGTCGGCAGCGCCGGGTCGGGGTCCATGGCCGAGTTGATCCGCACCCCATGCGTGTGTGCGTACGTGCCGGTCAGGAACGACGCCCGACTCGGCGAGCAGAGCGACGTCGTCACGAACGCGTTGGCGAACCGCGCGCCCTGCCTGGCCAGGCGGTCCATGTTCGGCGTCTGAACGAACGGATGCCCGAGGCAGCTCATCGCGTCCCAGCGCATGTCGTCAATAAGTATGAAAACGATGTTAGGCCGGCTGACGGGCTTGGCCTGGACTTCGGCGCCTTCGGGCGCCGCGAGCAGGCGCCCCGCGGGGCTTACCGCCGCGCTGGCCGCCGCCAAGCGATGCAACGTCTCGCGTCTTGTCATCTCTGACATGATCCGGTTCCTTATCGCGCACAAGAACAGCAGAGGCCTCCGGCCGGTTCGAAAACCCGTCCTCACGCCTCAGAACCACCCGACGAACACCACGTAGCAGAACAAGA
>CAYGAN010000044.1:22533-26774 GCA_964347585.1 uncultured Planctomycetales bacterium
CGCCCCGGCCGCCACCACGTTGTGCACGGTAATCATGTTCCCCGCCGCTCCGCCGAACGCCTGCAGACCAAGGATCACCAGATGCGGCGCGCCGATCCGATCCGCCACGCCGTACTGAAACAGCGCGAACATCAGGTCGCTGACCGTGTTGCTCCCGGCTACGAACGCACCCATCGCCCCGATGACGGGCGCAAAGAACGGCCAGGTCCCCCCCGCCAGGTTCGCCGCACCCTCAGCCAAGGTCAGCGGCATGCTCACCAGACCCGCCTCGTTGAGCCCCGAGTCGATGAACACCCGCACCAGCGCCACCGCAAAGACCAGCGCCAGCGCCGGCCGGGCCAGCAGACGAGCCGCTTGCATCCACGCCGACGCCAGCCGGGCCGGCGCCATCCCATGCAAGACCAACATCGACACCGAGACCACCATGAAGATCGTCCCCGGCAGGTACAGGATCGGCACCTCCTGCGACAGGCCCGTGCCCAGGATGTTGTCCCACCCGATCGTGATCGACGAGAGCTTGGCCTTGAGCGCGAGTTGCGGCAAGCGCGTCAGCACCAGCAGCACCGCGACGAGCAGATACGGCGACCACGCTCGCATCAGGCCCATGCGCGGCTCAGGATTCTCGGTCTCGGCTTGGATCGCCCCGGTCCACTCCGGCTCCCATTCGCTTGGCTCGGGAAAGTCCCACGCCGCCACGCCCCGCAACAGGAGCCGCCGCCGCGCCGCCCGCACCACGATCGCCAGCCCGATCAGCGCGCCGATCAGCGAGGGAAACTCCGGCCCGAGCAGCACGGCCAGCGTCAGATACGGCGCGGTAAAGCACGCCCCCGCGAACACCGCGAACCGCCAGACACCCAATCCTTCGCGGAACCGACGATTACGACCGAAGAACCGCGTCATCACGCAGACCATCAGCAGCGGGATGAACGTGCCGGCCGCCGCGTGCGGAAGGGCCGCAAAGATCCCGATCCGGTAGATGAACTCCTGCCACGTCATGCCCGCCACGCCGATCGCCCCGATGACCTGTGCGGTGTCCAGCGACTGGCCCATGCCGATCAGGATTGGCGTGCCGACCGCCCCGAACGTCACCGCCGTGCTCTGAATGATCAGTGCGACGGTGCACGCCGCCATCGCCGGAAACCCCAGCGCCAGCAGCAGCGGCCCGGCAATTGCTGCCGGCGTGCCGAACCCGGCTGCCCCTTCAATGAACGAGCCGAACAGCCAGGCCACGATGATCGCCTGGACCCGTCGATCCGGGGAGATGTCCAGGAACCCCCGTCGGATCGCCGCGATCGCGCCGCTCTCGCGCAGACTCATCAGCAGGACGATCGCTCCGAAGATGATCCACAGCAGGTTGAAGCAGATAATCAGGCCCTTGATGCTCGCCGCCGCCACAGCCGCCGTGGGCATCCGCCAGACCCACAGCCCCAGCCCCGCGGTGATCACGTACCCCGCCGGCATCGCCCGCACCGCCGGCCAGCGCAAGAGCACCAACAGCACGAAGATCGCCAGAATCGGTACGAGCGCCAAAACCGCCATGCGCCGCTTGCCCTATCCGCGCCCCCGCACCTCGCGGGCCGCCCAAAGGCGGGCAAGCGTACCACATGTCAGCAGCAAGCCATAGACACAGGCCCCACGCTTACCCGCAGCCCCTCGGGAAAGCGCCTTTGGCCTGCTGCGCCAGCTCGCAATCGCGCGGTGTCGATCCCTGCATGCAGCCTGGGGGCAGAACGGCGGGAATGGTGCGGGGCCATTGCCTTGGCCTCACCTGTATAATGGGAATGTGTGAGCTGCGTCGCACCGTTGCGGCTCGCTCAGGTGGGGAAGGTGCTGAGTGTTGTTTGGCCGTCAGCTATGCAGGCGTTTGATCCGGACGGCTCGACCGGCTAGTCCGTCCGGCGGGCGGGTGGGTCCGCTCAGCCGCATCTGGCTGTTTCTCATCCACAACCAGCTTGTCATCGCGATCGGATCGCTCATCTGGCTGCTCTGGCGGAGCGGCGCGCAGCCAAGGCGGCTTGGATACCCCTGCCAGCAGGCCGCCGCGGCCAACGTCAGCGCACTGGCCCTGGCATTCGTGCCGGCGGCGGTGATCGAACGATTCCATCGCAACCACAAGCATCCTCACGGCTCAGCCAGGGCCTTTGCCCGCCGGGCCGTCATGGCCAGTCGCACGCTATTCGCCGCCTCGGTCGCGTTCCTGCTCGGGTGGGCCGGCTGGCAAGGGTATCTGTACGCAAAGAACACGTTCAGCGCAAAGGCCACCGCCGCCAGACCCCCGCAACTCGCATCGAGTGCAGGCCACCTCGCCTCCGGACCCCTCTCGCCGCGCCTGCTGGCGCCTTCCGAGGACGAAGCCATCGTCGCCTATCACCGCGACCTGTCGGCCGACTACGGGGCCTATCCCTGGGGGCCCGAGGACGGCAACACCGTCTATGACCTCGTTTGGAACACGGCCGCGGAGCTGCACCTGGGCCCGTCCGACAATCCCCTGGCCGACCTGATCCAGCCGGGCGAGACGGTGCTGCTCAAGCCCAATCTCGTCCACGCCAAGGTCGTCAGTGTCACGCGCGTGGCCGTGCTCCGCCCGCTCGTCGATATAGCCGTCGTCGCCGGCGCGAGTCAGATCATCATCGGCGACGGCACCGCCAGCGACGACTACGCCGTGTTCGACACGGCCGGCATCACCGAGACCTGGATCAACTACATGGACAACCTGTACGGCCCGGACGTCAGCATCAGCCGAATCGAGTTCGACGATCCGAATCACTTCTATTGGGTAACACTCGGCACCGATCCGGGCGGAGCCAGCACGTACGTCGGCTCGGGCTACACCGACGACGACATGGTCCGCGCGCACGAGTGGAACAAGGACCAGTACTTCGGCACGCCGGCTGAGCCCCGCGTTGATAGCCGCGGCTTTGCCAACACCGGCTCGGTCATGGGCTGGTACGCGGTTAGCTCGTATCTGCTCGACGCGGACGTGGTCATCAGCGTGCCCAAGATCAAGGTCCACTCGCACGCGGTCAACACCGCCGCAGTCAAGAACTGGGTCGGCTCGACGCTCAAGCACACGCACCCGTCCGACCCGGAGAACCACTGGACCCGCGTCGATCACCACGTCTATGGCGCAACAGGCTACCAGATGAAGTGGGGTTGTGACGTGCTCTGGCGCGACTGCGGCGACCTGCAGCGGGCCCAGTTGTACTGGGACGACGGCGCGATGAACCCCACCCCCATGCGGCGGTACCTGGTCGTAATCGACGGGATCCACGGCGGCGAGACCGACCTTCAGGACCCCACGCCCGTGCATCTCGGCGCGATCGTGGCGAGCGTCGATCCGGTGGCGGCCGACTGCGTGGCCTCGCGGTTGATGGGATTCGACTGGCGGCCCAAAGAGGTCCCGCCCGGCAGCGGCACCTGGGTCGGCGGCGTGCCCATGATCAACAATCAGCCTGGCGCCAGTCCGGCATATCCGCTCGGCACGAATGACGTGACCGAGATCCGCGTCATCGGCGATGTGATCGGCCCGGATCCGGACTACGTCTTCGACTTCGACGACATGTTCAACGAGAGCCGAACGTGGCCCGATTACGAAGCCACCACCATGACCGACTTCACCCCGCCGACCCTCTTTACCCACGCGACTTCGCTCGGCGGCGCTGAGTTCCTGATCCGCGCGTCAACGACCGGTGCGACGGTCTGCTTCATCTATTGGGGTAACGAGAGCGGCATGCCCAAGGTGGCGCGAATGGCCGATGAGGGCGGCGGATTGTACAGCTACACCATCTTCGGCCCCGTCGGCGAGCCGTACGTGATCGCTCAGGACAGCAACCTCAACACGGCGCGCAGAGACGTGATCGTTACCATGCCCGGCGACTTCGACGGCGACGCGGACGTCGACGTGGATGACTACAACTTCCTGGCGGGCTGCTTCAGCGGCCCCGGCGGCGGCGCGCCCTTGCCCTGCAACAAGGCCGATTTCGACAACGACGACGACGTCGATCTGCTCGACTTGGCCACGTTCAGCACGCACTACAGCGGCGGCCCTCAACAACCAGCGGATTCGCGATAACCCGGATGGCGGACCCGGACACTCATCACGAGCACGACCGACCCGCGCTCGCTCGCGCCGCCGCCCCAGCCGACGCTTGCCGGGACGCCGACCAGCGGGCGCGACCATCGGTCTGCTAGGCATCGCAATTACGCCGAAGCGCCTGCCAAGGTCAGCGCGAGCCTGCTGC
>CAYGAN010000045.1:0-3082 GCA_964347585.1 uncultured Planctomycetales bacterium
TGCGGGCCGAAGACGACGATTCTCAGGGATTAACTTGGACGTGGAGCGCGGTCGGCCCGCTTACCCCAGGCCTGGCACAAGCCCGCATAGCCTCCCGCTACCACCGAGGAGAAGCGCCAACAACGCCAGGATCCATGGAACGAAGCAGCACATAGTGGCTTCCTTGCGCCACGATCTCCATCTTGAGTTTCGCAGGGAACGCCACCCACGTTCTCGAGCGTGATGTTATCAGGCCGGCCGCAAGAAGCAGGCCTCGTTCTGCAGAAAACCCCGTTGCGTCTTGCCCGGCCCCAGCTGACGTGTCTCTTGTGCGGACGGTCGGGCGCCGGTTGGATAGTCCGCGCCCCGCGCCATCCGCCGGCGTCACCTTCCCGCCAGGCGAGGGCTAACTTCCACGCCCGCGCCGCTGGCATCTTGAGCCTCCAGGTTCGGTCAAGCGCTTTGTACCAGTGCAAAACGGTGGCGGGATTGGCCTCCGGGGCAGCCGGAGACCGAGCACGGCGCCTCTGCGTTCTCCGCTGTCCGCGCTCGCCCGGGACTTCATTCACAAAACGACTTGGTTCGCGCAACGCCCTGGACCTCAATGCAACGGCGAATGATGTGGACTACCGTGGCCAGGGTGCGCGGCCTTGTCTCCAGGTTTTGTCATCGCCGATAATAGCGGGGTTATGCGGTCGGGTCACGAGTTCGACATCATCGTCATCGGCGGCGGGCACGCTGGCATCGAGGCCGCCTGGGCAGCCGCAAGAATGGGCGCGTGCACCGCCCTGGTGACCATGCGGATCGATGCCATCGGGCGAATGTCGTGCAATCCCGCGATCGGCGGGCTGGGCAAGGGCCAGATCGTGCGGGAGGTCGATGCCCTCGGTGGTCTGATGGGCCTGGCGGCAGACGCAGCCGGCATCCAATTCCGCATGCTGAATCGGCGCAAGGGGCCTGCCGTCTGGGCGCCCCGGGCGCAAGCGGACCGCCGCTTGTACAGCCAATACGTGCTCCAACAACTGCAGGAACAGCCGAATCTTGAAATCATCGACGGGATGGTGGACGAATTCCTGGCAGATGCCCAACCGAACAGTCGGTGTGCTTGGGCGGCTCGAGGGATGCGGTTAGCCGACGGGCGAGTGCTTTTGGCGCACGCGGCCGTGCTGACCACCGGCACGTTCCTTCGCGGACTCATGCACTGCGGCGAGCGACAGACTGAAGGAGGGCGGCTCGGCGAACCGGCGGCCAAGGGCCTCAGCGCGTCGCTCGAACGGCTTGGGCTTCGACTTGGCCGGCTCAAGACGGGGACCCCGCCTCGCGTCCATCGTGATTCCGTCGATTACGACAAGCTCGATGTCCAGCCCGGCGACGAAGCGCCCACGCCGTTCTCGTTCATGACCGATCGCATTGATCGTCCGCAACTTCCCTGCTGGATCACTTTCACGAACTCGCGAACGCACGAGTTGATTCGCGCCAACCTGCACCGGGCCCCTATGTACTCCGGCCAGATCAAATCGCGCGGGCCGCGATACTGCCCGAGCATCGAGGACAAGGTCGTGCGCTTCGCGGACAAGGACAAGCACCAGATCTTTCTCGAGCCGGAGGGCATCGACAGCGATCGCATCTACTGCAACGGCATCCCCACGTCTCTGCCCGCCGATGTGCAGAAGCCGATGGTCCACTCGATCCGGGGACTACAGCGGGCCCGAATCCTCCAACACGGCTACGCTGTCGAGTATGATTTCGTTCCCACCGATCAAATCAACGCTTCGTTGGAGACGAAGCGCATCTCGGGGCTATTCTTGGCTGGCCAGATCAACGGTACCCGCGGCTACGAGGAGGCGGCTGGACAGGGAATCGTTGCCGGGATCAACGCGGCTATGAAGCTGCGCGCCAAGGCCCCGATCGTTTTGGGACGCGATCAAGCCTATATCGGAGTAATGATCGATGATTTGGTCACCAAGCCACCGACCGAACCCTATCGGATGTTCACCTCCCGGGCTGAATATCGACTTCACCTTCGGAGCGATAATGCGGACATTCGTCTAACGCCAATTGGGCACCGGGTGGGGCTGGCGGATGACGCCCGGTGGCAAGGCTTTCAGGCCCGCCAGCGGCAAATGGAGGAGATCAACGCCATTCTCGGCTCACAGCGGCGGGGTGGGCGTTCACTCCTCGAGTGGCTGCGGCGGCCCGGAGTCTGCATCGAACAGCTACTCGCCGAGGCGCCGAGCACCAACATGGCCCGATACCATCCGATCGCGCGCCAGCAAGTCGAGATTCGCACGAAGTACGGCGGGTACGTGGCCCGTCAGGCCAGACAGATCGAGCGGTTCCGTCGCCTGGAGTCGCAGCGGATCCCTGTGGACTTCGACTTCGCGGCAATTCGTGAGCTGCGCCTGGAGGCCAGAGAAAAGCTGTGCGCCATCTCGCCTCGCAGCCTCGGTCAGGCCGGACGCATCAGCGGCATCAGCCCGGCCGACCTGACGGTGCTCTGGCTATATCTGGACGGACGGCGCCAGCCGGATCGGTCTGAGCAGTCATAGGGGTTGCGCCGCCCGATGGTCCGGCAACAGGCGCCACGAGTTCAAGTTCGCAGGTATTCAGAATCAAGTTGACGGGCTAGCTGAACGATCTGTACATTGTTGCTAAAATAGGGAAGATAGGTAAGACGAGCAGCGTCCGATCTGTCAAGGTGATTCCGCTCGGCTTGGTCCCTGGCGCCGTTTGGGAGTGGGCACCGAGATGAAGACCGTCTTCACCACAGGCGAAGTTGCGCAGATCTGCAAAATCAGCCAGCAGACGGTCATCCGCTGTTTCGACAGCGGGCGGCTGAGAGGCTTTCGCGTTCCCGGCTCCCGGTTCCGTCGCATTCCCCGTGAGAGCCTCATCCAGTTCATGAAGGAGAACAACATTCCGCTCAGCCAGTTGGAGACAGGCAAGAAGCGGGTGTTACTGGTGGACGACGATGAGGCTGTGATCGAGATGCTCACGGATTTGCTGAATCGCGACGGACGCTTCGACATTCGAACAGCCGCCAGCGGATACGACGCCGGGCTGCTGACCCAGGAGTTCCGTCCAGATATTGTGATCCTGGACT
>CAYGAN010000045.1:3092-10340 GCA_964347585.1 uncultured Planctomycetales bacterium
GGACTACAAGCTGCCCGACATCAACGGGAACATCGTCTGCCAGCGCGTGCGTTCCGACCCGAGCCTCGATCACATGAAGATAATCCTCGTCAGCGGCGTAGCTGACCCCTCAGAGGTAGGAGAGCTTCTCAAGGTAGGGGCCGACGAGTTCATCAAGAAGCCCTTCGACATGGACCACTTGATCCACCGCATAGCCGAGCTGGTCAACGCGTAGGATCGGTCGGCCGCGCGCTGGAGCGTATCGCGCCGGGGGCCGCCGGGGCGGCGAGTTAGCGTCACGAACGATTGTGTTGGGCGCGGTTGTTGCTACCGAGGCACGTAGGACGGGCAAGTGAAAGGCAAGGGAGTCGTATGAGTCAAGCTCCGGCATCGGCCGTTCCTCACGCTAGGCAGGCAGAGCTGATCTTCTCGCATTTGGAGGAACTGCCCACGCTGCCAGCGGTAGCGGTCCGGCTATTGCAGCTGACAACGACCTCCGATTCGGACGCCAAGGAAGTGGTCAGGCTGATCGAATCGGATCAATCGCTGAGTGCCAAGATCCTTTCCATGGCCAGGCGCGCCGGATCGGGCGTTCGCAGCGACGCCGCTACGATCGAAAAGGTTGTCCTCTTGCTTGGGTTTGAGGCGGTGCGCAACGCGGTACTGTCGATCAAGGTGTTCGAGGTGTTCAACCGGCAGAGCCCGGCGGCGGGCGGCGCCTTCGATCGCAAAGAGTTCTGGAAGCACAGTCTGGCGGTCGCATGTGCGGGTCAGCTGCTGGCCGAGCAGGTCCGCTGGCGGATCGATCCGGAGGAGGCCTTCGTATGCGGCCTGTTGCACGACGTGGGCAAGGTGGCTCTGCATGTCTGTCTGCCGAAAAGCTTCGATCGCGTGGTCCAACAGACCAACGCTCATAATGCGTGCATCGCCGACATCGAGCGAAAGCTGCTGGGGGTGGATCATACCGTCGTAGGTCGGCGACTCGCGATGCGATGGGGTTTCCCTGGCGAGATCGTCGAGTCCATGTGGCTGCATCACCACACTCCGCCCGCCCTGCCGGACGTCATTGAACACCGTCGGCTCGTCAACTTGGTCTATTTAGCCGACCTCATCGCGCGCGAGCAGCGTATCGGGTACTCAGGGAACTTCGCCTTCTCGCAGCATGCGCCGGAGGCAGTGGCGGAGGTGGGACTGGACCGGGTTGTTCTCGGTCGTGTCATCCCGCGCCTGGCCAGCTGCATCGAAGAGCGGGCCCATCTGATCGGGCTGGACGACGTCACCAGCAGCGGCCTGTATCTTCAGGCTCTATCGAGCGCCAACGAAGAGCTGGCCCGGGCGAACGATTCTCTGACACAAACGAACCGTCGGCTGGCGGCCCGGTCGCAATTCTTCCAGGCCCTGTGTCAACTGACCGAGCATGTCCGTTCAGACGACTCGGTGAGCCAGGTGTGTGGCGCAGCAGCGGAATGCATCCGCACGGGGATTGGGTTGGCCTCGGCGATCGTCTTTACGCATACGTCTCCTGAGGGGACATGCTACGTCGGGCTGGCGGACGCGGAGGAATCCGGCGGGGAGCTGTTGTGTATCGAACCCGGTGTGCCGACGGCGGGCGTGCCCGAGGCGGCCCCGCCGCCTGCGGGGGGGCCGTGGCTCACACCGGTGCAGCCATCGGCCGATGTGGTGTTGGATCGCTACGCCTCGCAACTGGGCGATCCCCCCTACTGGATGTTTCCGATCATGCACGGCGGTCGGCGGATCGGCGCTGCGGTGTTCGCCTGCAGTCAGGACCTGCTCAGCCATTGCAGCGCTCATGCGGCTGAGTTGGAGTCGCTTTCAGCGGCCGTTGGGTTGACGCTGGCGAACGTCCAGGCTCGCACGTCTGCGGAGCGATTGAGCGAAGAGCTCGCCGACATCAATCGTCGGCTACAGCAGGCACAGTCCAGTCTGCTGCGCACGCGATCATTGGCTATGGTCGGCGAGATGGCCGCCGGCGCGGCGCACGAGTTGAACAATCCTCTGGCTGTCATCTCCGGACGGGCCCAGCTCCTGCGGGACTTGGTCACGGACGAGCGCGCGCACCAGGCGCTGACGACCATTCATGAACAGGCCCACCGATGCAGTCAGATCGTCAGCGAGTTGATGGAGTTTGCCAAGCCCCAATCGCCTTGCGCGAGAGCCGTCTCGCTGCAGGAGGTACTCGGCAAGCTCCGCAGCTCGTGGTTGTCGCAGTTGCACCTGCATGAGGAACAGTTCGTCATCGAGCTATCGGACGAGTTGCCGAACGTCCGGGTCGATCCCGATCAACTTGAGCGAGTTCTCAACGAGCTTATCCGCAACGCGTTCGAAGCGATGTCATCCGACCAGGCCAAGCTGGTCATAAACTGCCAACAGGATGTATCCGATAGAGTCACGGTGGCGGTACGAGACAACGGGCGGGGCATGAGCCAGCACGTGCTGGAACACGCCTTCGATCCGTTCTTCTCGGACCGCCCAGCGGGCAGGGGTCGCGGGATGGGGCTTTCCAGAGCTTATCGCCTGTCGCAGATAAACGACGTCCGACTGTGGCTCGAAAGCGCCCCGGGCGAGGGGACGGCTGCCTGGCTGAGCATTCCAACGGGGGTGGCCGACGAAACCGCCGCACCAGCCTAGGGTTCGGACGAATGCAACGGCAAGGGCCAGCGGGCCCGACGCACCCTCGGCTGAAGGGGGAATTGAACTGACGACCGGTATCCGGGCCAGGCGGGATGTGGTAGGCCTTTTTCCCTCCTTCCCTCGCTCTCGCGGCCGAGACACCCGCCGGCCTTCTTTTGTCTGCAATCGCACCGGGAAGGGGCGAGGAAATGCTTGAGGGGGCTAGAGGAGTTCTGCTCGTCGAAGATGATCTCGCCGTCGCGGACACGATCGTCTGTCATGTCGAGCGGACGTTGCGCGCCCGGGTGACGCACGTTCGGTCAGCCAGCGAAGCGGTTCGGTGCGCCCAGGAGCATCCGCACGAGGTCGTGATCGCGGATCTCCTGCTGCCGGACACAGACGGGCTCGATCTCATCCGCCAGTTGCGAGCGAGCATCGATCCTGCCGTGGTCGCTCTGACCGACAACCCGACCGTAGGCACCACCATTGAGGCCATGCACCTCGGCGTGATCGATCTGTTCACAAAGCCCGTGGACGTCCAGCGGCTAACCGCCGTGCTCGAGCATACGCTCGAGCGGCGTGACCGGCAGCGCCGTGAGCAGCTCCGCCGACGCCGGCTACGGCAATTGACCTCGCGTATCGTGCGCGAACGTCGATCGCTTCGTCAGCGAATGGATTTGGTCTGCCGCGATCTGGTCCACGCGTACCGTAGGCTGGCTGAGCAATTCGTTGACAAATTCGCCGATAGATGACCCTGAGTGCCTGTCCCGCCAGACGGAGCGCACCGTTGATCCACCCTCGTGCGCCTCGGCCAGGCTCGGCAGGACCGGACGGACGCTCAGGTTTTACGTGGGCTGCGGTCGATTCGCTTGCCCGGATGCGCAGTTACGGATCGCTGCGATCAGGGCTGCGGCCTTGTCCATCGACTCGGCATATTCAGACCGCGGGTCGGAATCCGCAACGATTGCCCCACCGACCTGGAGGTAGGCCCACCCATCTTTGAGAATGATCGTTCGAATCACGATGTTCAGATCCACATCGCCCCCGAAGCCCAGATACCCGATGCTGCCGGAGTAGATTCCCCGCTTCACCGGCTCGAGCTCGTCGATGATTTTCATCGCCTCGATCTTCGGCGCACCGGTCATCGACCCCCCCGGAAAGCACGCCCGGATCAGATCGATCGGGTCTTTGCCCTCGACCAACTGTCCGCGAACCGTCGAGACCATCTGGAACACCGTTGCGTGGTCCTCAATGGTCATTAGTTCGGGGACATGAATCGATCCGAAACGGCAGGCTCGGCCGAAGTCATTGCGAACCAAATCAACAATCATGACGTTCTCGGCGCGATCCTTTGCGCTTCTGAGGAGTTGACGACGAAGCCGCTTGTCGCGGCGGGCCGTGCGCCCTCGAGGTCGTGTTCCTTTGATCGGGCGACTTTCTGCGGACCCGTCCGGCCAGACCCGAAGGAACCGCTCCGGCGACGAACAGACCACGCCCGCCTCCGGGAACCTAAGAAACGCTGCAAAAGCTGCGGGATTAATCCGGCGTAGATTGAGATACAGGCACCAGGGATCGCCGTGGAACGCGGCCTCGAGCCGGTGGCTCGTACACACTTCGAAAACGTCGCCCGCGGCTATCCGCCGCTTGACCGTGGAGACCATTTGCGCGTATCGTCGCTCGTCGAAGTGCGAGCGGACAACAGGGTGCCGGAACCCCCGCGCACGGCGCTCCGCAGGCCCATTAACGTTTCGCTCGGCCGACGGCGCTAACAGGCTCCCGGAGGCCTTGTACGCCCGGATCTGAGCAATCCACCGATCGAGCACCTGGCAGCCTCTCCGGCGCGCGATGAGCTCGTCAGGCCCCCGACCGACCACTGATAAGAACGATCTGTCGGCGACGTGGTCATGGGCCAGGACCGAATCGACAAACTGTAAATAGCAATCGGGCAACTCCAGATCGTCCTCGCCGCGATCAGGAATCTGCTCGATGAAGTACAGCATCTCATAGCCAAGATACCCGACGGCGCCACCAAGAAAGGGGATCGGTTGACCTGGCCAAGCCGAGGCCGACGGGCGGTACCGCGCCAGGTGCCAGCGGATCTGCTCGAACGGATCGCCCAGATACCGGCTCACTCGGGGCGGTCGGAATTCATCAGAGCCGCCCGACATCCGAATGATCGTGATCTCGCCGGTTCCGAGCGGGCAGCCGCGCTGCCTCTTGGCCTTGAGGACCAGGAAGGGATCGGCTCCCAGGAAGGAGTATCGCCCCAGGCGTCCCCCGACGGCGGCGCTGTCCAGCAAGAACGAGTATGGCCGATTCTGCACAAGCCCACAGTACATATAGAACGGCATCGCCAGATGCACTTCTTCAATCAGGTGAACCGCAACTGCGGATTCAACTTCATCGATATCTTCGAGACTGCCCGATCTGACTGACACCGTCGCGCCTCGCACCCGGGGGCCCCTGTTCATCAGCCGCCGCGCCCGTGCGCGAACTGACGAACAGATGCACAGCGCCCATGATCCAGCCGGTGGTGCGGGCGGTCAAGTGAGCATCGGTCTTGGCTTGTACCACGATCTTCCGGGACGGGTTACCGCCCGCCCGCTTGACGCTTCCGATCCTGCACTCGATGATTCCTCGCCATGATAGGCGCAGGTCGAACTGCTAGGCAGCCGTGCGCCGGGAGTTCGGCTGTTAAGACAGGACAGCGGGTCCTGGTGGGCGTTCTGCTGATCGGTATGCCGCCGCTGATCCTGGCTGGCGCGTGGCGGATGGCGGGCGTCTCGGCACTCGAAGACGACTTGCTCTACTATTTCCCGCACCGAGCTTTCGTCGGCCAGAGCGTTCGCCATGGCCAGTTGCCGCTATGGAGCCCTGGCATCTCGCTGGGGTACCCACTGGCCGCCGATCCCCAGGCGGGCCTCTGGTACCCATTCACGTACCTTTTTGCGGCTCTGCCGGCCACTTTGGCTTATCCGGTAACGATCTGCCTGCATTTCTCTTTGGCCGGCGGGGGCGTGTACCGCTTCGTGCGAGCGACCGGCCACAGGCGCTGGGCAGCCATCTTCGCGGCCGTCGCTTTCGAGTTTGCCGGCTTTCTCGTTGCTCACCGCGCCCATTTGACCATCCACCACGCTGCCGCCTGGGTCGGGTGGATACTGTTCGCATGGCATCGCTTCGCCGTCACGGGTCGTGCACGGCACTTCGCTCTAGCCGCGGCACTCGGTGGCCTTCAGTTGCTCGTGCAACACGTTCAGGTCTCGTTGATTACCGGAGCGATTGTGGTGGCATATATGATCTGCATCCACTCACGTCGCCAGCTCCGGCTGCTATGGCAGCTGCCGGCCGGCATCGTACTGTCGTTGATGCTGGCGGGGATTCAGCTCGTCCCAACATTCCTGTTCTTCGCTCGTTCAACCCGTGGCAGGCCGTTGTACGAGCTTTTCGTGGAGAACTCTTTCGAGCCGATATCGGCGGTGATGTGGGTCTTTCCGATGATCTTCGGCTGCCGCACACCGAACTTCTACGATCAGCCTTGGTGGGGACCGTCCCACTTGTGCGAGCAAGCGGCGTATGCATCGATAGCCGTGCTGGCGATGGCGGGCGCATCGTTGGCGCTTTGGCGTCGTGATCGGCAGATCAGGTTCTGGTCGATACTGGCGCTTGTCTGTGTGCTGCTGGCTCTGGGCAGCCACAATCCACTCATGCCGCTGCTATTTCAAATACCGCTGGTCAACAGTCTGCGTGTGCCGGCACGATGGCTTCTTGGTTTCAGCCTGGCCTTGCCGATTCTGGGGGCCTGCCTGCTCGACCACCTCCGGCGCGACCCGCCGTCTCGTGATCGGGCGAGCGCGGCGCTGCGCGCAGCCGCCTTGGTGTTTCTGCCGGCGCTGACGGCCTTCTGGCTAATCATGATGGCCATAGCCAGGACGGTTCGGACGAGATTCGAGCCGCCAGGGCCCGAGGCGATCGCCCAAGCGCTGCATTTGGCGAATCCAGCTGTCTGGATCCCGCTCGTGCTGGTCGGGCTCTCCTCGTTGGTACTTTGGCGGTTGGCGCGCCGACCAGCGGGCGGATGGCGAGCCGTGTTGGTAACGCTGCTCCTGGTCGATTTCGCCAGCTTTGCCGCCTTCGTTGACGTCGATAGGCGCACCTATGCGAGTGCGGGAGTAATGGCCCGCCAGCCGCTGGCTGAGTGGATCAACGAGCATCAATCGCGCGATGCGGGGCGGCGCCTGTGGGTGCCACGGATCGGTCCTGACTACCACCGGCCGCTTGCTGTGCTTTGGCCGGCGACCAATCTCTTGTACGGCGTGCCGACGATGCACGGCTACGGTCCGCTGATGCCGTTGGAGAAGCGCGCCCTGCTACGGCTCCAACCCTGGGGATCGGCTGAGTCAGCCGTGAGCCTTCTACGCAACCCGCGACTGTTGGCCGCCTTGGGCGTGCGCTGGATTGCGGCCAGATCTGATGAGGAGCGTGAGTTGCTGCTGGCTGCGGGCCAGGGAGACGACGACGGCCGCGATGAGAACGAACGCTGGGAAGCGCCGGACGGCGCCCGACAGCGTATCGACAAGAAATTTCAACCTACCCCCAAATTGCCTGGTCGGGCGAGTCTACGAATCGTCGGTTTCTCCA
>CAYGAN010000045.1:10350-26405 GCA_964347585.1 uncultured Planctomycetales bacterium
GGAGACGACGACGGCCGGCTGCGCCCGCTCGCAGGTCGTCAGGGTTCTGCTCAGACGGTGAGGGCGGGTCACGATTTGACCTGGCCTGTGGGTCTGGACAGTTCCGGCGTGTACGCCTTCGAGTTCTGCGCCGTTCCTAAAGCCGATGCGACTGAGCAGCGGTGGTACGCCAGACTCGAAACGCCGGACTTCCAGGCCCTCGCAACCGTGCACTATTTCGAGCCGGCCGATCTGGCCATTGGAGAGCGTCGATTCCGCTGTTACTTCATCCGGCGAGAGTCGGCTCGCGCGGCACAGCTTCGCGTTGCCTGCTTCCACGGCGAGCCGGTCGCCATCGCCGATCCGCGTTTTGGCCGAGTGGGGGACCTGGCCGCTGCGAATGACGTGATGACGCACGAATATGAAGCCCCGGGGGGTGTTCGCGTCTATCAAATGCTCGACGCGCAGCCCAGGTTCCGGTTCGCGCAAGGCATCATCAAGGCCGATTCGCTCGCCGAGGCCGTTCAGCTGTCCCTCTTCGAGGCTGGGAGCATCGGCATGCCGGCCGTGGCTGTCGTCGAAGGCATCCCGGTGGCGGCCTCCGATCTGCCCGACGGAACGATCACCATCGTTAGCGAGCGGCTCGTAGAGGTGCAGCTGGAGGTACAAGTGCCTGGCAACGGGTACCTGGTCTTCGCGGACTCGTACGATCCTGGCTGGCAGGCCACCATTGACGGCAGGCGTGTACCCGTTTTCCGTACGAACGCGGTCCTGCAAGGTATAAACATCCCTGCAGGCGGACACCAGGTGGTGTTTCGGTTCCGGCCGGTGGGTATGGAATCGGGCACGATCAGCTCAGTTCTCGCCATTGCGGCGTTGGGTGGCGTGTTGGTGGCGTCTCGCCGACCGGCGGGGCGGCCGAGTGCTCCATCCCGGCCCGTACGCCGGGATTCACGTCGCCGGCCGCGGGACGTGCACTAGCAAACCCATGCTCGGATTTGTGAAGTGCTTGCGGCAGACCGAGCGTCTAGAATTAGGCAAGACGATCCAGTTGCGGTGGGCGAAACCCGTGCCGGCTCCTCGTGTCGGCATAGACACGGCATCGTGCCTACGTGTTTTGCGACCACCGGCGAATGCGGGAGGAACGTTAGCAATGAACGTTAGAAAGCGCTGGTCCCCAGCTGTTCTGATACTGGCAGTCGCCATCGTCGGCGGGGCGTTTTTCTACAAGGAGATCTCGGGCGACATAGCCTATGGCCGGCAGAAGGATGAGATCAAGGCCGTGCGGCAGGAGCTGGCGGGCACCTCGAACGCTGCCGATGAATTGTCGCGAGTCTTCCGAATGGTCGCCAAGTCGGTCAAGCCGGCCGTGGTCAACATATCCACAACCACCAAGCCGAGGCGAGGCGGCCTGGGTGACCTGCCTGAGCCGTGGCGCGAGTTCTTCGACCAGCACTTTGGTCCGGGCTTCAGGTTTGAAACCCCACACCCACGTCCCCGCTACGGTCTAGGAAGCGGCATGATCGTGGATGCCGAGAAGGGCTACATCCTCACGAACACGCACGTAATCGACCAGGCCGACAAGGTCGAGGTGACGCTCAACGACCGGCGACGGTTCACGGCCAAGCTTATCAGCAAGGACGAGAAGTCGGACCTGGCCGTGCTCCAGATCGAGGCCGACCGCCTCCACGCCGTTGAATTCGGTGACAGCGAGGGTCTCGAGGTGGGTGATTTCGTTCTGGCCGTCGGCAGCCCCTTCGGGTACCAGCAGACGGTCACGTACGGCATCGTGTCCGCCAAAGGTCGGTCGGCCGGCGTGCTCGACTATGAAGGTCTGATTCAGACCAACGCGATCATTAACCCGGGCAACAGCGGGGGCCCGCTGGTCAACATGAAAGCTCGGGTCATAGGTGTCAACACCATGATCGCCACGCGGAGCGGCAGCTTCATGGGCATCGGGTTCGCGATCCCATCGCGCCGCGTTAAGCAGTTGCTGCCCAGGCTCATCTCCGGCGAGGAGATCGTTCGGGGGTATCTCGGGGTGTCCATCAGCAGCCTTGTGGACAACCCGGCAATGGCTAAGTCCTTCGGGTTGGATGAGGCCGGCGGCGTTCTGATCCAGGATGTCGTGGCCGACGGTCCAGCCGATGAGGGCGGATTGCGGCCCGACGACATCATCCTCGAGATGGACGGCGAGAGAATGGAGGACGCTCCCGAGCTTTCGGATCGCATCGCCGAGACCAAGCCCGGAACCAGGGTCGCGTTCAAGATCTGGCGCGATCGCAAGGAGAGCACCGTCAAGCTCGCCCTCGGCAAGCAGCCGGAGGGTTTTTCCACCCGGGGCAGCGTCGTCGGCACGGCCAAAGACTGGCGCGGCGGAACAGGCGAAGACGTTGCCAAGTTCGATCGGCTGGGACTGACGGTGCAAGCTGTGTCGGAAGAGCTGGCCAAGAAGTATGAGTGGACTGGTGACGAGACCGGCGTGATCGTCATCGCCGTTGAGCCCGGAAGCGAGGCGAACAGGGCTCGAATCGAGCCGGGGGATTTGATTGTCAAGGTCCAAGGCGAGACTGTAGGGTCACCTGCGGAACTCAAGGCAGCGGTGAGCGACGAATCACTTCAAGAGGGTCTGCGGATTTACGTCAGAAGCAAACGGTCCGGCGGCCGGAACGTCCTACTCAAGCCCGAATGACCGCCACGTCGGCCTGCCGAAGCACGGCGCAGACGGATACGGTACGTCCGGGGCGAGCCGTCGGTGCGTCGCTGCAGCGGTGATGCGAGCGACTCACAGTCTTATCTGCCCACAAGTCACTACCCGATAGCAACTTGGCGCAGATGGGTAGCGAGTTTTGTCATTGACACCCCCCTGGAGCCACCTATAATCGCCGCGATCGGCCGGCGCCGTGGTGCCGGCTCGCGTCGTCCAAGAGGCTTCCATTGGCGAGGGTGAAACCTCGCCAAGTGGGAAAACCTAGCCGGCACGGGTCGCGATGAAGGTGGCGGGCAGCACAATTCGGTGCCTGACGGGGGTGTGGGTTGTCGCGCACGCATGTGCCCCCGCATCAGCCGATATACCCCTCCAGGAACCGACCACGGCTCCTCTGCCGCCGCCCAGCATCAGCGAGGAGCGGGTCGAGCTGTCCGGCAAGCTGGCGTATTTCTGGACCTTGCCGGACGGCGTCAACGTGATTCAGTACGTCGGCGACTTTGGGCTGGATATGGGCCCTGCCCCGGGACGGCGCCTCCGAAGCCAGGACGCCGTCATCTGGATGACTCGGCGGGTCTGGCAGAACCGACGCTACCTGCACTTCGAAGTGTTCCTCTGGAGGGATGCTCGCGTAATTGAGCCGGCAGGAACAACGACGCGCGGCCCGGTCTTGTTCGTGACGCTCAACACATTCGATATGGCGCCAACGGCGGATGCCGACACAAAAACGTTCGAGTCGTCGGCCGATACGCCGCTCTATCAGCGTGCTGCGAAGCTCCGCGCCGCGCTGGCGGCCCAACGCCCCCCGCCCGCGGAAGAGCCTGGTGAGATCGCCGTCATCCAGCCCGAGTCCAAGCGAATCGTTACACCGGCCCGCCCGCGCCGACCCGTGACGATCCGATACGGCGGGGAGCTGGTCACCGAAGTGCGTGATGATCAGAGGGTCATGACGGTGACCGGCGGGGTGTACATTTCGCAAGGCGCGCCTGACAGTGCTGACTTGCTTGAAATCCGGTCTGGTTCCGCCGTCCTGTTCGCCCCGGAGCAGCAAATCGAGGAGACACTGCAGCCCACACTCGAGGGCGCCGAACCTGAAGGGCGCCGGGCAACGCAGCCGGGCCCGGTGGGCCGCAGGCCACGCGCCGGCGGGGACATCTTCGGGCAGGCCGGCGCCGAACGGGAATCGCTCAGCCAGTTCCTATCCGGGGCCTACCTGGAAGGAGACGTTATCCTCACGCGCGGGGAACAGATGATCCGCGCCTCACAGCTTTACTACGACTTCGACAATCATCGAGCCCTGATCCTCGACGCGGTCATGCGGACCATCGAGCCGACGAGGAACCTGCCGATCTACGTTCGCGCTCGCCAGGTGCGGCAGTTGTCCGAGTCGGAGTATCTGGCCCGGGACGCCAAGATCAGCACGAGCGAATTCTACACGCCTCACTATCACGTCGGGGCGGACAAGGCGTATCTGTACGACCGCACGCCTCGCGACGAGCGAGGCGAGATCATCGGCGTCGAGGCCGGAACCTACAAGATGTACAACACAACGTTGAACGTGGACGGCGTACCCGTAGCGTACTGGCCGTACTCGCAGGGCGACTTCCGCCGCAGCGAGACGTCGCTCCACAGCTTGCGTATGGGCTATAGCGATGACTTCGGGGCAACGTTCGAGACGAAATGGTACCTGTTCAACCTGCTCGGGCTCGACACGCCGGAGGGCTTCGATGCCAAGCTGAACCTCGATTATTACAGCGAGCGTGGGCCGGGCGTCGGCATCGACGTGGACTACGTCCGCGACGACTACTATGGGCTGTTCCGCAGCTACTACATCTACGACACGGGTGAGGACAACCTCGGCCCGTACCGCGACAACGACCCGGATACGGAGAACCGTGGCCGCATCCTCCTTCGCCATCGCCATTACCTTCCAAAGGATTGGGAACTGACGCTGGAGCTGTCGTACATCAGCGACGACAATTTCCTCGAAGAGTACTTCGAGTCGGAATTCGAGCAGGGCAAGGAACAGGAAACGCTGGCTTACCTCAAGAAGCAGAAGGACAACTGGGCTTTCACCGCCCTGGCTCAGTGGCGGATCCTCGACTTCCTGACGCAAACCGAGCATTTGCCCGACTTTGGCTTCCACTGGATCGGCCAGCCCATCGGCGAGATCGCCAGCTTCTTCAGCGAGTCGCACGTCGGGGTGGTCCGCTACCGGCCTGACGACCGCAGGCTGTTCGATCGGTTCCGCTTCGATAACACAGCCAAGAGCCAAACCACCTTCCGCGGCGACACGCGAAACGAGATCGACGTACCGATCAAGTTGGGCAACCTGAACATCGTGCCGTTCGCTATGGTGCGGGCCGGCGGCTGGAGCGAGAGCCCGCGTGAGGGTTCCATCGGCCGCATCATGGGCAGCTACGGGCTGCGCAGCAGCATGTACTTCTGGCGGCTTTTCGAGAACGTCCAGTCGCGCCTGTTGGACGTCAACGGCATCCGGCACGTCATCCAGCCGGACGTGACGGCCTGGGTGAGCCACTCCAACAAGTCCAGCACGGATCTGTATCCGTTCGACGAAGGAATCGAAGACATCGACGACTTCGACGGCGTAACCGTCGGACTGCGGCAACGTTGGCAGACGAAACGGGGCGGTCCGGGGCGATGGCGAGTCGTCGATTGGATAACCCTCGATCTGGAGCTCGGCGCGTTTAACGGCGACGACTGGGTGTTCCCTGACGGCAAAGCGCTCGTCAGCTACACTCACGGTGATGCGTTCGTCAGCCGCCCGGAGGACAGTATTGCGCGGAACTTCGTTAATGCGAACTTCATCTGGCGGGTCAGCGATTCGACGGCTTTGCTGAGCGACGCCAATTGGGACATCGACGATGGCGAAATGGACACGTTCAACATTTCGCTGGCTGTGGAACGCACCCCGCGCTTCTCGTACTTCCTCGGATGGCGCTACATTCGAGAGATCGATTCGAACCTGCTTGGGTTGGGTGCCAACTACCGCATCAGCCGCAAGCATACCTTGGCCTTCCGAGAGTACTTCGACCTCGAGCGAGGCGAGACGCTTGAGTTCAGCGTCACCTACATCCGCAAGTTCCCGCGGTGGTACGTGGCTGCGTCGTTCGATCTGGACAAGGCTGAGGACGAGTTCGGCATATCGCTGTCTGCCTGGCCGGAGGGGGTGCCCGAGTGGACGGTGGGCACTCGGCGCTATACTGGCCTGGCCACGTCCACGGGCATCCGTCCGTAGCGCCCGTCGGTGTTGATGCACAGCCACGGCGCGAGCCGAGCATCAACAGGACGCTCCGCGAGGCCCAAGCACCCCCGATCAATGACTTGTATGCCATCAACCGCACGGGTCGCGCCGGCGGGCGACAGCGCCACACACACGCCATAACCATCACGACCGGACCGGCGTTGAGGGGGCCGTTCTAATTCTTTGCGCAACAAAGGCTTGTGCCGGAGAGTCTGACACGTTCGGCCAGCTGTCGGACGTGGTGCCTCGAATGCTGCTGCTTCGCATCGTGAAGACAGTTTGCGCCGTCGCAGCGCGGCGGCGGGGGGAGGAAGCATGCGCGTGCTCTGCATAGCGGCTCGCGCGCAGGCCGGACGGAATCCGGCTGGTGCGGCAAACCAACCTGACGGAGATGTGCGCTGGGCCGGCCTGGGGGCTGCGATCGGCTTGGCCGTGATGATCTATGGTGGCCTGCTACCGTTCACGTTCGCCCGGTCGAGCTGGCTCTGGGCCCGAGGGCAGTGGCTTGTGGACCTCGTTTGGCACCGACCCACGCTGGACGATGCGATCGCGAACATCGCGATCTGCCTGCCGATCGGTGTAATGCTTCGCTGGAGTCTGAACCGCTGGCGCACGTTCGAGACTCTGCGGCTCGCCACAGTCGGTGCGGTGGTCGGCACGATTAGCTACATGGTCGAATCGCTCCAGGCATTCATTCCGGGCCGCGTGCCGGCATGGAACGACGTGTGCCTGAACATCCTCGGCGGGCTGGTCGGCGCTGCGTTCGCAGCGGCGGTGGTCAGTCGGGTCCGCCGCCTGGTCGCGAGATTCTGCCGGTGCGCCTGCACGCGCCCGGCGACCGCGGGCTTCTGGGCGGCGGCTACGCTGATCATGCTGAATAGCTGGCTGCCGTTCGACTTCCGCTCGCCGGCAGCCGGACTTGCCGTCGCGCAGTGGAGCCCGAGTCCGGTTCGAGCAGCCCCATTCGCACATCAAGAGCACGACTTCAGTACGGCTGTCGATCGCCTTTGGGATGCCGGGTGTCTGTTCGTAGTGGGCCTGCTGGCCGGGCTGTCGCGTCGTGAGGCGGCTCGCACGTTCGCCACGTCCATGGCCGGTGCGGCGTGGCGCGTGGGCTTGCTTGTCGTCGTATGGGAGGCAGGCCAGATCTGTCTCGCGTCACATGCATTCGCCACAATGACGATCGTGACGCGCCTGCTGGGCGGGCTGCTCGGTATCTGCCTTGGTCTGGCGTTCGCCGTTCGCGCAGCCGGGAACGCGTGGCCCGGCGAGCGGCTGTGGGCGCTGGCCAAGCCGGCGCTCGGCCTGGCGCTGGTTGTGCAGGCAG
Organism: uncultured Planctomycetales bacterium; assembly: GCA_964347585.1. GTDB lineage: Bacteria > Planctomycetota > Phycisphaerae > UBA1845 > CAYGAN01 > CAYGAN01. Next base: position 17,629 of record CAYGAN010000045.1, read on the forward strand.
CGTTGCTGCTGTTGCATTCTGCGGCGCCGGTCTCGTCATTCGCTGACGGAGTCGACGTACGGTGGCTGCCGTTCTGGAGCCACTTCCAGCGTCCGTTCCTCGTGGCCATATCGCTGATGTGGGATCAAGCTTTCCCGTACGCGCTGCTGGGGATTACCGCCGCTGGCTTTTTCGGCGTGCGCAGCATGAGAGCGGCCTTGGCCTGGCCGCTGCTAATCGCGCTGGACGTGGCTCTGGTCGCGCAGGCGCGTGAAGCGCTATCGCCTCTGCACATCGCTGACATCACCGAGGTGTTGCTGGCAGTGGTGGGCGGTGCGGCCGGCGCGTGGGTCTATGCGCGGCTCGCCGTGCACTTGGCGGAGACGCATCAGGGCAAGGCGGCTACCATCTCTGCGCAAGCGACACCGGATCCTCCAATTCGTCGCGCAGCCATCCTCAGAACAGCAAAGGGGGCGGTACACTAGCCGCGAAGGCGCGAACCGGCATGGGTCGTCTCCGAAAGCACGTAAGGTAGCTTGCCTGGTTCCCGACGAACGACGCACAAGGCGTGGTGCACTCCGGGCAGCGCCCAAAGGCTCGCGAGCCATGAAGGTCGTATCCGCATCGTACACAGCAACCTCTGTCAGCTCAACGACGCGGAATGGCGGATGTCGGCAAACCGATCAACACGTTGCAAACGGGCGTGAGCACAAAGAGCGTCTTCTTGTGGCGCGATAGGAGCTTCCCGATCGCGCCGTAGGGGCGTTGAACATGGCCGAGCCGATCCACCATCCCGTGCCACTTCCCGAGCGCGGCGCACCTTATTCGATGCGAGTCGCGCCCTCACGCGTATGGTGCACGATGCTGGAGCGTCGGGCGCACCGCAGGATCGGGTAGGAGTGATCTCATGACGGCTTACACCTGAGGGGTCAGTCGTTCGCCGATGCAGACTGCATGTCAGCAGCACGCCGGAGGTTGTGGGAACGGGCTCAGTTGGGGTGGTCCTGCCATCGGATGGCAAATAGAAAGCACAGCCTCGATGCCGTTCTGTCTTGTGTCCTCAGTCTCGGCTTCATTGCGTTGGCATCGTGGCCGGCGCGCGCACGCCGAGAAGAGTCGGAGGCACCTGGACCTGCACGATGCGCGAGTGGACCTCGTCATCGCGCATTCGTACGGAGAGCTTGACGGTATATTGACCCCGTTGGCCATAGACGTGGGCGGGCTCGGTCTGCGAAGACTCTTGCCCGTCGCCGAAGTCCCACCAGTAGGCGGCCGGCTGCGGTGAGCAAACGGCGCTGAAGCGCACGGCGGTCAGGTCCTTCGGGTCGGCTCCGGTCGCGCGGACGCGAATCCAGGGGTAGTGTTCGAGGCACTTGGCAAAGAACTTGAAAGCCACCTCGGGATGTCGCTGATGGGCGCCGACGGTCTCGCGGCCGCTGACGAACATGCGACGCGTGCGCAGCCACTTCAGACAGGCCTCGGCCTGGCTTTTGAGCAGATCGGTCACGCCGTAGATTACGCAGATCGGCTGATAATGGTCCAAGAAGGGCAGGCATGGCTCGAAGAATCTGGAATCGAAGTTTCCTTGCCGGACCGCCAGGGCCCTGAAGACACCGGGGTTGCGAAGCCCGGTGAACAACACCGCATACCCCCCGGCTGACCACCCGGTCAGAAAGATGCGATCCTCGCCGACGTTGTAGGCAGCACGAATCTGCGAGACAACCGCGAGGATGGCCTTCTCGTCGGCTGCCTGCTTGGCAATCTGTTTCGCAGGGGGCGGGACGAAGTCGCCGCGAGTGCCCTGCAACTCCGGTGCGGCGACGATGAACCCCTTTCGCTCCGCCAGATCGACGAATTCCTTGATCTGGCGATCCGCAGTGTCCCACGGCGACGTGCCGTGACAGGTGACCACCAACGCCCACGTCCGCTTCGGCTTGTAGTACGAGGGGACATAGAGGTAGAAGCTGTGCTGGCCGTACGGGTCCTCTAGGTGCTGAATGACGCCTGGCACGTCCACGTTCTGCAGCACCGGGCAGCCGCAACACCAGGTCAGAATCGCCGCGCCAGCCGCGGTCACAAGGATCGGTCTGCCGTTCTGGACGGTCACGAGTCGCCCTCCGCCACGTCGTTCCTTGGCAACGCATCCACTGTTCATTCTTCCCGGCGCGCTGTCACGCCTGGTGAGGCTCATTGGCCCGCCGCTGGTCGGCGGGCAGGCTTTGCACCGAGCTCCACGGCGCCGATGTCGGGCTTCTCATCGGGCGCTCTGCTGGCGCTCGCGTCGCCCGCGTCAACGAGCGGCGAGTCCGGCTGCGGTTCATAGGCTGCGAGGAGTCTCTTGCGAACGTCCTGCGGCGTCGTTTGGCCGGCTCGAAGTGAGGCTTCCAGCGATGCCGGCACCGTCGTCGGCGTGCCCGCCAGTTTCAGGTCCCTCAGCGAGCGGACGATCAGGTCGCTCGCGCCCCAGCCGGGCCGGCCCTGGCGCTTGCTGGGCGGTTGAACGTTCTCGAATCGATGGTCGCCGCACTCTGCGAACGCATTGTAGTCGCAAGAAGCCACCGTCTCAGGGCCGCCATATTCGTCGAAGATCGGCGGGCGCGAAGTGCGCAGGATCAGGTTGTTCCTGATCATCGCGCGGACGGGCTCGGTGGCGAGGGCGTTCAGATGGATCGCCCGGGCGCTGCGGGCCATACCGTCGAAGACGTTGTGCACGATTTGGACGTCGCGGGCGCCGGCTGTGGTGGCCAGCAGGGAGTGGGCTGGACCGAGCAGCAGATTCCGCGAGACGACTGCCCCGGGCGGCAGATCCGCAATCAGTTGATGCGTCGTTGTTGCTTTGGCCAGTACCTTGCTGGCCAGACCCCCCACACCGATCAGCACGTTGCCTTGCACATCGCGGGAGGCGACCTGAATTGCCCATGTCCCGCCGATCAGGACGTTGTTGCGTATGGCCGCAGTGGGGCAGCGGCATAGCAAACAGTATGTCCCTTCGTCCGTGTCGGTGGTATTGTGGACGTAGTTGTCACGGATGAGGATTCCGTCGGCGTCTCTGGCGGGCACGGAAATGCTGGCGTGCCGGCCGATCAGCACATTGTCCGTGATCTTCGTTTCGGAGGACCAAGCCTGAATCGCCGCGTCGAAATGGCTACCGACGATCGTCTTGGTGCCTGGTCCCGTACCCTCGAGGACAAGAGCCTGGGGCGCCGTGCCAGCGGCGAACCAGGAACGGCGGACCGCCGCGGCGGCCCGGTCGTGATCGGCTGCAATGGTAAGTGGCCCGCAACGTTCGAAGTAGCAGTCCTCGATGCGAACGGTATCGTCGGGCTCCACCAGGCGAATGGCGATGCCCGGCTCCGCACCCAGCGAGGTCTGGTCCGACCGCGGCCGTCCGCCGAGCCCGATGAAACGGACGTGCCGGGCCAGGAAGGTCCCACCGCGGGCACCTGCGGTGACGATCGCGCCGGCGGGGGCGCCCGGGGGCGTGCGGACGACGATCGGCTCTTCAGGCGTCCCGTTCAGCAGGAGCCTGGCCAGCTGAAGTCGTCGACGTTCGAGCACGATTTTCGCTGTCGCTTCAGTGGCTCTTGGGGAAAACTCAATCGTCGTGCCGGGCTGGACGGTGAGCGTCGCACCAGCAATGGTGAGCGGCTGAACGACCGCGATGTGTCCCTGCCACGTGGTGTCCTTTTCGATCACCCCGAAGACACCCTTGACCTGCTCCTGCGTGCCGGCAGCGGCATAAACCGGCGTTGCCGAAGCACCGATCAAGACGGCAAGCAACAGGCTGTTCGGCACGTTCATCCTACTGGGGCCGAGTCCTTGCGGAGCTTCAATCCGTGACGGCTGAGAAACGCCGTGAACGCCCGGCGGAAATCTTGGATATCTACGTCGCTCAATGTCCGGTCGGGGCGGCCGAGGCGTGTCCGGAATGTGAATGCCCGATAGCCCTGTGGAACTGAGCGGCCCTCGTACGCATCTACAAGCCAAAGACGCTTTAGCAGCGGATGGTCGAACTCGGCGAGCTTGTCGGCGATGTCGGCGTATCGGCGCGCCGCATCAGCCAACACGGAGAAGTCAGAGTCAACTTGGGGGTAGGTCGGGACGTGCGGGACCTTTTGATTTTGCGGCTTGAGTTCGACGAGTGCATCAAGCTCAAGCTCGGCCATGACGATAGTCCAGGCCGCAAGGTGCTCATCTATGGCTCGTCGGCACTCTGTCGGCACCGCTGTCAGCATGCCGATTGTGCGCCCACCGACGTTGACCACGGACGTTCTGAGCTCGTGCTGCCAGGGCAGGTTGGCGTGCTGATCGGGACAGAGCCACTGGATGGATCGCTCAAGCACCTGATCTGCCCATGTCTGCAGAGTGGTTTTGAGGTGCTGGCTCAACGCGGGCTCATGGTCTCGCCCATGAGACACGCAGGCCAGGGCCAGATGCCTGCGCTCCTGGCCGCCGTTCGTGGACTGGCGAAATACACTGCCGAGCTCGGCGAGACGGAATTCCGCGAAATGATGCCTATTGCGCTCCACGGCCTGGAGCAGCCCGGGGATCAGGCTGGTGCGCAGGAACGGTGCAGGTTCCATGCCCGCCGCGGCCGGGTTGCGCAGCGTCGCGCACGCGCCCGGGTCCCAGCCCAGACGTCTAAGCCACGCCGGTTCAAACCACACGTGACTGTGGACCTCATAGAAGCCCTGCGTGCCGCATAACAGAGCGATGGACTGTCGCTCCAACTCGTGCAGCGGGGTCGGCTCGAGCGCACGCACGGTCACCTCGGGCAGCTTGGGCGGGATCTGATCGTAGCCCACGAATCGGGCCACCTCTTCGATCACGTCCGCCTCGATCGTCACGTCGCGCGTCGCCCGGAACGACGGGACGGTCACTCGGATCTTGGCCTCGGACGCATCCGGCGATCCGGGTAGGGCTTCGACCTGGAACGCCAGGCTCTCCAGGATCCGCTTGACCTGCTCGATGCTCACCGGCTGACCGATGAAGCGGTTCATGAAGGCGTGATCGATCTCGACGACGATCGGCTTCGGCGGGTTGGGGAAGCAATCCGACAGGCGGCTGGCGGGCGCCAGGTCGGGCAGCTCCGCCCGCGCCAAGTGTACGAACCGCCTGATGCCCAGCACCGTGTTGGCTGGGTCGAGTGATTTCTCGAATCGGGCGCTGGCCTCGGTGCGATGGCCCAGCGCCACGGCACATCGCCGGATCGTCGCCGGATCGAAGTTTGCCGATTCCAGCAGGACGGTCGTGGTCTGCGGCGTGACCTCGGTGTCCGCGCCGCCCATGATGCCCGCCAGCGCCACCGACCGGCGATTGGTCTGTATCATCAGGGCGCCTCGGGGCATGGTGCGTTGCACTCCGTCCAACGTGGCGAGCTTCTCGCCCGGCTCGGCCAGAGCCACCTCGATCCGATCGACCCGGTCGCCGTCGAACGCGTGCATTGGCTGCCCGATCTCGTCCATTACGTAGTTCGTCAGATCGACGACCAGATCGAGCGGTCTGATCCCCACGTGCGACAGGCGCGCCTGCATCCATAGCGGCGCCGGCTGGCTCCGGATGCCGCGAAGCAGGAGGCCGGAGTAGCGCGGACACTTGCTCGGGTCATCGATGACAATGGGGATCTCCGCAAGGCCGTCTTGTTCGAGCTCGGCTGGTTCGACCATTGGAATCGGCTTCAGGCTCAGGCCGAGAATGGCCACGATCTCGCGGGCGACCCCGTAGTGGCCCCACAAGTCGGGGCGATGCGTGATTGACTTGTTGTCGATCTCCATGACGCAATCATCGAACAGGCCGGGCACATCGATGGGGGTACCGGCTTCCACGGTCGGCGGAAGGAAGACGGCCTCTTTGGCAGCCTGCTGGATGCCGACGGCCTGGCCCGGAACGATCATGCCGAAGCTTTGTCGGCCCGCGACGACCGCAGTGCCGATCCGGCCGATCCCACCCACGTGTGCGCCCGGCGGAGCGAACACCAGGCGCCTGCCCTCGGCCAGATCGGGCGCAGCCGTGACCGTCTCCAGCCGCTCGGCACCGGTGTGCACGGCTACGTGGAACATGTTCTGCGACTCGGGAATCGGTTCGACGGCCAGGATCGTCGCCGCCACCAGCCCTCCAGCATCGACACGGATTGTCTGTACCCCCTCTACCTCGGCAGTGGTCATGGTGAACCGTTCAGCCAGCTCGCGAGGATCGAGCTCTGAGGGCAACGCGACGAAATCACGAATCCACTTCAGCGAGATCAGCATACGTCAGTTGTTTCCTGGTCAGGTACCTGGCAATGTGACGAGTGTACCGCAAGGTCGCAGTGTTGTGTAGGATGCTCCTGCTCATCAAGGCAAGCCCTGTGATCAGCCGCCGGCGGCTGGCCGCAACGGACCTGAGCCGGGTAAAGCGCGCTGCAACAGCGCCACCGCAGCGTACAGCGCCGCAGCTGTCCAAACGACACGTGACAAGCCGAACGACATGGCGATCATCACTGCCAGTGACGTAGCCGTCACCGAAGCAAATCCGTTCACGCCCCAAGCCCATGGCACGAGACCGGGGCGTGCAGCTTGCACTGTTGTCAGACCGAGCGGGAACGGGACGCCCATAACGAATGCGAGCGGCGCCATGAGGGCGACCGCCTCGGCCAGCTTGACGAACATGGGCCAGCCCGCTGTCCATCGAAAGATCGTCCCGAGCATCAGCGAATAGAGCAAAGCGAGTGCAACGATCCCCGTCGCGGCCAGCTTGATGTAGCGTCTCGCGGGACCGGACCAAGAGAGTCGCGCGTCGCTGCGAATCGACGATTGTGCCAGCAGTCAGGCTGCCCAGCCCGGAGAAGACCAGGAAGCTGCTCAGCACGACCGCGATCGAGAGGATCGGATCACCGACCAGGAGCGTCATCTTCTGGATGAAAGCCATTTCGAGGAGCATGAATCCGGCCCCGATCATGAGGAAGTACGCGGCGGTGGCCGCCTTGCCCGGCCCTGCCCGTTGCTGCCGCCGCAGCCAGAACAGCGGGACGACGATGAGGACCAAGGCGACAAGCGCGGACCAAGCGGTGGCTGCAACCAGGATGATGTAACCCCACTCCGACCTGGCGAACCAGTTAGCGGCTTCCTTGGTGAGGAAGAGCTTGAGTGCTTCCCATCGTCCGACCTCACTGGCCCGCGCGCCGCGAAGCCCGGAGCGATACTGCGTCAGTGACTCAGCCAGCGATCGGCAGCGGAAGAAATCGTAGAAGTACGGCCGATCATCCGTGGCAGGACGGACCTCGAAGGGGGAGGTCCGGTAGTACTCGCTGCGGCGATCCGAAACGGCCGCGGCTGCTGCTGCCGCGAGGGCGTCGTACTCCGGTCCGGCCGGGGACATGCCGGGCTCGCAGCCCGCCGGGAGCGCCGGAGAGTAGAGGATTCGCATCTGCAGGCTGCGACAGAGATCGGCTAGGCGACCAAGGCGCCGCTGGTCCCACGGGCAGTGAGAGACGAGCGTGCACCCGGCCAGGTAATTGGCGGCCAGGACGACGTGCTCGCCGGGTCGAGCGACGCCACACGATTCAACAGCCTCGATGGCCGTAGCGAAGAGCTTGACGTTATCGCGGGGGGGGTACTGGATTCCCCGGGTTACGCTCATCAAGCCGCTATCGCTGAGCTGCTCGAAGCACCGAGCGAACGCCTCTCGGGTGGCCAGGTAATTCTCGTGAAGGGCCAGCACGCCGGCGGAGCCTGCGGCGAACGACTCCAGCGAGACGACGTGAATCAGGTCGAAGCGGCGAGGTGTCTGGTCAACGAACGCGCGGGGGTCGCGATTGACGATGTTGACATCTGGACCGTGGAGCACGTGGCCGGCTTGGCTGGCGAGCGGACCGCGGAGCAACTCGGCGACCTGAGGGTTCGGCTGGACAGCCACAATGCTCCGCGCGTGATGCCGCCGTGCGAGCCAGACGTGTTCGCCGCCGGTCGCGCCTAGGATTAGGACGTCCTCCGGCTCGACGAGCAGGTAGGCCAAGGCCATCGGCGTATCGTCCAGGATGCCAGCCTGCTCGGGCGACCTGATCTGAAGGATCGACCCGGCCCTGTTGCCATCGATCAGCAGGGCGAGCATTGGCGGCGGGAGTTGAACGCTGTCCGCAAAGGGCACCCAATGCGACTGAGGGTCGTCATACACGTCGATCCGTCCCCTTGGGCTGTACCGCGTCAGCAGGTGGGTCGCGGCGCCCTGTGCTTCGAGTCGCAGCAGGTGCGAGAGGGCTTTGTGCTGATCGATGTTGGGCCGGAGCGGCGTAAGAACTTCGACGACGCCCAAACCGGTCGCGATTGCGAGCGTCGCAACCGGCTTCCAAAGGCGTCGGCCCGCGACCGGCGGTCCGCGTCGCGCTGTCGAGGCCCGACCAACGGGCGCCCAGAGTGAAATGGCGCCACCGAATGCCAGTGCGGCAACAAGCAGTACCAGCCTTTCGGGCGGCAGCAGGTACATCGCCACGACGGCTAGCACGGCGCCCGCCCCGCTGCCAACCAGGTTGGCGGCATAAACTCGAGGGATGATCGAGCCGGCTTGCATCAGCGCCAGGCCGATCGCCCCTGCTGCAAACAGAAACGGCAACATCAGCAGGAGGTGATATGCACCCAGCAAAGACCACTGCCGCGCTTGGTAGGCGATGAACCGCATGTCGATGCCGAGCTCGTTGGCGGCGCGCAGCGAGGTGGGTGCAGAGATCGCGAACAGGACGGCCAAGGCCCACAGGGACGTGAAGAAGCGGCGGGTCAGGGCCTTCCCGACGAACGTCAAGACGGTCCCACTGACCCCGAAGCCCA
>CAYGAN010000046.1:0-15191 GCA_964347585.1 uncultured Planctomycetales bacterium
CTTCGAGGGTTCGCGCAACGTACACGGCCGCAGACATCGAGCAAGGGCTATTGACGCCCTGCGCGCCCGCTATGCTCAAACTGCAGACGTGCGTGCCAGGATGCAACCCATCGACGTTCACACTGACTGTAACTTGGTTCACCTCGCCAGTGGACTGGCCGCTCGTCGGCGATAGCTCGAGCCAGGGACAGTCTTCTGTGATCTGCCAGTTGAGCGTGCCACCTCCGCAATTGCGAATAGACAGGGCTTGGTCCGTGGGGTTCGGCGCGCCCGAGAAGGCGAAGAACTCGAACGCCGCCGGTGAATGGGCAATGGACGGTGCTTGTGAGTTGAATTCGTAAGCCCCCATGTCAGCGACCGCAACGCTATCGCTGTCGCCGTCGAGTGGGCGACTGTTGCCGTCGAGGTCGACGGACGGCAGGTCGGGTGGCGGCTCATTCGTGGCGGTATCAACACAGGGCGAGGCCGCCATCAAGTGGAGATCATCCAGGAACGCGAAGATCGGGTCGGCTTCGATGTTGCCGTTACCCCAGTTCAGCGTGCAGCCTTCCTCCAGATAGACCGCTGTTTGGCCACCCTGTATATCGCTGTAGCTGACCGTAGCAGTTGAGCTACTGCCACCGAGGGCCAGCTCTGAACCGTCCTCGGCGGCATCGCCCCAAAGGATACAGTTGGTGATAGCCACGCTGCTACGCCAATCACAGAATACGCCGCCTCCGCGCCCCTGGCGGACAGCGACCGAGTTGCCTTTCACTGTGCAGTTGGTGATGACGAGGCTGCACTCCAGCTCACAGAAGATCCCGCCACCAGTTCTAGCGGAGTTACCAGCGATGATACAATTCGTGATCGTCAGGCTGCTGTGATCTGCGCAGCGTACCCCGCCGCCTTCTTCTTCCACCCAGTTACCCGTAATCAGGCAGTTGGTGATTCGTGCCCCATCCCTGTCAAAGTACATGGCACCACCGCCTTTAGCGGAGTTACCGGCAATCGTGCACTTGCTGATCGTCGAGTTGCCGTTGTAACACTCAACCCCTCCACCGTAGGAAGTGGTTGCGTTACCACGGATGACGCACTCGGTGATCGTAGGACTAGTGCCGGCGCACTGAATCGCCGCGCCCCTCCCCACATTTCCTGTGAACGTGCACCCGTGGATCGTCGCGCTGGCGCCGTCCACCAAGGCGATTCCCCCGCCGTACCCGCCGTAGTTGTCGGTCACTGTGCAGTCAGTGATCGTCGGGCTGCTCAGACCGAAGCAGGAGATCCCGCCGCCGCGCGCATGGTAGGACTCAGACTTCGCTACGTTCGCGCTGAGTGCGCAATTGGCAATCGTCGGGCTGGACCGAATGCATAAGACGGCTCCGCCCGCGCAGTAGATGTTACTTAGGATCGTTTCGTCAGCGGGGTAGCCATTTGTGATGGTGAGTCCGGCCAATACAGACTCGGAAGTCTCGCCGGAGTGGAACTTGAAGCCGCGGTGCCGATCGACCTCGGTACCCTCACAGTCGATGATTGTCGCAGCGACGACGTTGGGATCGTCGGGATCGGTGCTCCGAACCGTGATGGTCTTCCCATGGAAATCCAGGTCCCGGTTGCCATCGCCGGTGTACGTAGCCGGTGCGATGACCACCTCGTCGCCGTCGGTGGCTGCCTCGATGCCGTCCTGGATGTATTGGTAGGGATGTTCCGCCGAGCCGTCCCACGGGCCGGCCGTGTTCCCGGCGTCCACGTGGATCGTGTCGGCTCGAGCCGTCGAGCACACGAGTAAGACAAAGATCGAGGTGCAAGACTTGCGGGTGATCATTTCCGTGTCCTCCGCCCCCGTCCCCCGCTGTGATCAGGTCCATAATAACTTATTATCCCGCAATAGGCGGCCTGCGCAAAGACTTTTCTCTCCCCGGGGCACAGCGGGAGCGGACAGCCCTAATCTGTGGGAATTCCGAGGTTTACACAGGATCCGCCCCGCCCCTTAGACCGTGTGGCGAGGGACAGACCGGCCCCGCCCGCGGAGTTGTGGTCGTCCCTGACCGCGCTGGTTCAACACGACAGGTAGGAGCGCGTCACTGCCGCCGTACGGAGGGCACGGCTTGGGTGGCCGAGTCCGCCAACCCACGATCTCAAGTAAGCTCGTCGAGCCAGAGGGGATTTGACCATGCTCTCCTGCCAGCCCGATCGATCAGGACCACGCGGATGTACTTTTCGCTGCCGGTGCACCGGTATTCGGCCCGCTCGATCTGTTCGCCCGCGGGGGCGCGAACATGGCGGCCGGTGGAGCAGCGGCCCTTGAAGACGATCGACTGGACCGGCGAGGATTGGACCGCGATCTGCGCGCCAGCCTCGGACGGCTCAACGCGGATGTCGGCGAACGTCGGGCCCTGGGTCGAGTAGAACGCCCCCTCGCGAATGGCCGACAGGAGCGGATCGATCGTCAGGCGGTCCGCCTTGACCATGATCCACCCGGCAAATACGTCGTCCGCTTCCGTGTGCGCGTCGTCGGTGGCGAATCCGAGTGTCGGTCCGATCCGGTCCAGATGGTCGTCCCAGTGCGGCTCGGAATCACCCTTGCCGATACCGCGCCGGGCCGTGTCGTTGTAAACCTCGATGCCGACGTAACCATCGAGTTGCTCGAAGTCGGTAAAGGCCATACCCGACCAGTACGGATGCGCGATCACAGCCAAGCCGCCTTGCTCGCGGATGGCAGCGATGACCTGGTTGATCTGCATCTGGTGGACGTCGATCTGCTCGCGCACGTTGATCGCGACCACGTGGCAGGGCTTCTCATCGCCCGCCGGAGGAAGATCAAACTCAGCACCAGGAATGGCCAGGAAGTCTTCGCGGCTGCAATCAGATGGATCGACTACCTTGTTGTGATCCGTGATCACGATGAAGTCGTAGCCTTGTGAGCGGTAGGCATCACATCGCTGCTGAATGGTGAGCCGCCCGTCGGAAACGTCCGTGTGGGTATGGATGTTCCCGCGGTACCATCGGCCTGGCAACGCGAATGGATTGATCCAGCTCGGCATCTTCGGTACTCCCGTTGCGGACGGCGCAAGGGCGGCCATCATAGCGGGGGGCCCGAGGGTGGCAAGTCTTTGCGGTCCGGCGTCAACGCGATCGCCACCTCAGATGCCGGTGGTCAACCGTCTGTGGGGCAGCTACACTGTAGGCTCCTCCATGTACGGGCGAGGGCGATGCCAAGCGCAGCGGAGTCCATTCAACATCTGTTTGCCAGGTTGGCCGCTCAGGCCTGTGGTAGTCTGAGCTTTGAGAGGACCGCGCTTGGCCTCGATGCGTGGCAGGCTACCTTGCGCGAGAAGGTCGTTGACCTGCTGCGTCTCGCGCCCCGACCGACGGCGCCGCCGACCGTCGAGGTCGCAAAGAGCGAACGGCTCGAAGGCTATGCGCGCGAGTTGGTGTATATGCGCGCCGTCGATGGGGCGCTTGTGCCGGCGTACGTGCTGCGGCCGCTCAACCTTGATCGTCCGGCACCGGCGGTGCTGGCGCTTCACGGCCATGGGCCGGGCAAGGTCATCCCGGTCGATCTGCCGCCCGAGGGCTACGACCGGCAGGCCGGGATCGTGCAAGGTCAGCGCGACTGTGCGGTGCAGGCAGCACGGCGTGGCATGGTTGCCGTCGCGCCGGACTTGCGCGCGTTCGGGGAGCTAAGGTTGGGCGACGAGCAGACGCAACGGAGCGGCCACTCGTGCGTGCAAATGTCGATGCGGGCAATCCAGCTCGGCCAGACACTGCTGGGGATGCGGATCAGTGACCTGATGCAGCTGGTGGATTGGCTGTCGGCCCAGAACCATGTTGATCCGCAGAGGATCTGCGCGACGGGGAACTCCGGCGGCGGGGCCGCGACGCTGTTCCTGGCCGCTGTGGATACGCGCATTGCCGTGGCCGTGCCCAGTTGCTACTTCTGCACGTTCGAGGCCTCACTTCTGGGCATCCATCATTGCCCGTGCAACTATGTGCCGGACCTGTCGCTCTATGCGGAGATGTACGACGTGGCGGGCCTGGTAGCGCCGAGGCCAATGCTCGTAGTGGCGGGCAAGGAAGATCCTATCTTTCCGATTCGAGCTGTGCGTCAGGCCTTTAACAAGCTCAAGCGAGTTTACGAAGCCGCTGACGCTGGCGATCAGGTGGAGCTGTATGTCGGCGAGGGTGGGCACCGATACTACAGTGAGCGAGTCTGGCCCTTCGTCTCCGAGAAGCTGCGACAGCGGGAAGAGCCCCTGGACTGAACGGTCGCGCCGGGGCTGTTGCGCTCGCTGCGCCACGCTCGCCGGCAGAATAGTCCAGCCGGCATCGCAGTAAGTGTGAAGCACACGATTGTTAGCCCAGCAGACTCGGCGCCCGAGGCGATGTCGGAGTTCTAGCGGGTTCTGGGACGGCTAGAGAGCGGTCTGTACTGTCGGCTGAGGGGGCGGGGTGCGCGAGACGCGAGAGGGTTGGTGCAGGAATGTCGGCATGAGCCACTCAGCGAATTCGTCGGGGATGGGGGCTTCTTTGACGACGCGGGCCGGCACGCCGACGACCGTGCTCATGGGCTCCACGTCGCTAATAACGACGGCGCCAGCACCTACGATGGCCTCGCGCCCGATGCGGAGGCTCTGGATGATGGTGGCGCCGATGCCAACGAACGCACCGGCTTCGACGGTGACGCGGCCCGCCAGCCGTGCGCCGGGGCAGATGTGAACAGCTGTGCCGATCATGGACTCGTGATCGACAATGCAGCCCGTGTTCAGGACCGCCGAATCGCCGATCTGACAGTGTGCACACACCAACGCGCCGGCGGCAATGACCACGTTCTTACCGAGTGTGACATTGTGCGCCAGGTTGGCAGAGGGATGAATCGCATTGATCAACTCGACTCCGATTGCAGCGATCTCTTCGGCGAAGGCACGGCGCACGCCGTTATCGCCGATCGCCACGACTGCCCCTTTCACTCCGTCAGCTTGCAGGTTGCGCAGGATCGACAGATCACCCAGAACGGGCACGCCGTCCACGCGCCTGTCGTGCAGAGCTGGATTCGAGTCGAGGAAGGCTACGACCTTGTGCTCGCGCGCGCGGACGAGAATATCCAACACGACGCGGCCGTGGCCGCCGGCACCGAGGATCACGCAGTCCATGATTTGTGCGCTCTCGACTCCCAGGACCGGGGTGCCCACGAGGTCGCCACGCGCCAACCGCAGACCGTTGGGTGCATGGCCCCTCAGCAAGTCTTATCGGGCGGTCGGGCGCGGGGCTGAACCTTTTCTTGGCCCCGAACGTAGAAGAGCCGGTGGGAGCAGCGGGCCAAGTGCCTACCCACTCGGCGTGAATCGAGGCAAGGCGCTTGCCCGCGTCGCTCGTGGTCTTCCCCAAAGCGTTGACCCGTCGAGACTTGAACGTTATTATTATTCGAGCTGAAGGGAGGGGCATCTCGCTTGTGAGCTGCTCGTTTGGGCTGCTCCCACGGAAGTTGGTCAGGTTATGAGAATGGCCTGGGTCAAGCTTCAAAGCATCCTGCTAGACATCCTTCGCGGGTTGATAGCCCCGCAGTTCCTCGTTTGCGCGCTGCTGCTGGGGGGTGCGGCCGCGGGCCTCACGGCGACCGCACGTAAGCTCGGGGTGTGGTTCCAGAAGCATCCTTTGCCGTTGAAGCGGCCCCTTAGCGAACTGGACAAAGAGGCCCTGGCGCCTTATCGATTCCTCAGGTCTCAGCTAATCAAGGCGGAGATGCTCGACAGCCTCGGGACCAAGGAATACATCCAGTGGCTTCTGGAGGATCCTGGGGTCCCCGCCAACGATCCACGCCGGGTGATGGTTTTGTTCGTGACCTACTATACCGGTATGCGCGATCCCGTGCCGCATGTGCCCGAAGTCTGCTATCTGGGCGGGGGATTCAAGCGGCAAGCCAGCAGGGCCGAGATGGTGAGGATCGAGGAACTCCACGCGGATATCGCGTTGCGGGCCACGACTTTCCTGAGGTCGGGAATGGCGAGCCGACAGGAGACGACTGTGATCTACACGTTCAACTCGAATGGCAGCTTCACGCCGGATCGTGAGAGGGTGCGCGTTTGGATGAGTAACCCGTTCGAGAAATACGGCTATTATAGCAAGGTGGAGGTGACGTGCGCGGGCGGAGACCGCGGCGCAGGCCCCGAGAAGGCAATCGAGGCTGCCAAGAAGCTGCTCCAAGAGGCGCTCCCGCTGCTGGTGAGGGATCACTGGCCAGATTGGGAGCAGGAAACGGGCAAGGCGAGCCGATCGGGTGAGCTTGCCGGCTCGGCGGGCTTATGGTTGGAGCCGCCAAGGCGGTCCAGAGTGGGGCAAACCTGAAAGGTTAGAGAACTCTCATGGCTCGAAGGCTCAACAAGAAAATCGTTGTCGCACTGACCTTCGTGGGGATGGTCGTGCTGTTCGTCGTGTGGATAGTTCTGATATTCAACGTGCCTCGGGATCCTGCTTGGCATGTTCAACATGCTGAGGATGCGGTCCGTCGGGCCGAGGAGGCCGCCGATCCCGCTCAGAGAGCCGAGGATTGGAAGAACGCTGCCATGTACTACGCGCGTGCTCACAAAGCTGCGGGCAAGAACACGCCGGAGGCGCTGGGGTACCTGGTCAAGGCCGGCCAGATGCACTATCTCAGTGGCGACGCCCGCAGAGCGATCGGTGCCTGGCAGCTTGCCATCGAAATCGATCCTAGTTTTAAGGATGCGTACGTCCAGCTCATTGGCCTGTACTTGGAGCTATTCGGTCTCTCCCCCGACGTCGGCTATCTGCCCATGATTCAGAAGTGTGCGGAGGGGCTGCACCGCGTCTTGGCTGAGCATGAGGCCGAGAGCGATGCTCGCAGTATGAGTCTGGCCCGATATGCCAGGGGCATGGCTCTCCTGGGCAAGCCTGACCAGAGCGAGGAGAACATTGAGCAGGGGGTCTCTGATCTCAAGGCAGCGATCAAAGGTGACCCTGGCAATCCCGACTACACCTTGCGGTTGGCGCGGCATTACGAGCGCTTGGCGCAGCTCGCCTCAGCACAGGGCCCGGAGGCTCAGGAAGCCGCTGAGAAGCACCTCAACGACGCCGAGGGTCTTTACCGTGAGTGTCTGGCGGCACGCGAGCAACAACTTGCCGAGCTCAAGCGGCAGGCTGAATCACCAGAGCAGAAGCCGCCCGGCCCCCAGGCGCCTGATCTGACAGCAGCACTTTCCGACAGTGCGAAGGCGCACCGGTACTACGCACAGTTTCTACTCGGACAGCGCAAAGCATCGGAAGCGATAGCCCAATTGCGGAAAGCCGCCGAGCTGGCCCCTGAGGACGTGGATGTGCAAACCACTTTGGGGCAATACTGGATGGCTCAGAACAACTCGGGCAAGGCTCGTGCCGCCTACGAGGAGGCGATCAAGCTCGATCCGGATAGACACATTGCCTACCAGGGCCTGGCGGAACTGCACATGCGCGCCGACGAGCCGGCTCGCGCGCTGGACGTATGCAAAGCCCGCCTTGTTCGTCCGTTGGATCGGTCAAGCTACCGTGAGCTTCGACATCGGTTCGGCCATTTTCAGCTGCTGCTTCAGGCGGCTCAGGCCACTCTGGCTTTGGCTGTCAGGCCTGATGCGAACAAAGATGAACTGTTGGCGCAGGCTGAGCAGTATGTCGCAGAAGCCGAATACGAGGTCGGCAAGAACGGGCTGACGCACCTATGGCGCGGGAGGATCCTGGCTCAAAGGGACAGGTCGCGCGAAGCGATTCGTGAGTTAGAGGACGCTGCCAAGCTGCTGGAGGGACGGGGCGGACCGGCAATCGAACGGGCACGTCTGCAGAGCTACCTGAGCCTGGCCGAGCTGTACACCAAGTTGGGAGAGCTTGGATCGGCCCGAACCAACGTCCTCAAAGCCCTTGAAACTGCTCCCGGTCATGTGCCTGGCATCCTTCTTCTGGCACGACTTGAGAACAGTCGCGACGACCCCGAGCAGGCTTTGCTCCGCGCTCAACAGGCATATCAGCTGGCCGCTGGGGTGGCCGAGTCTGAACTCGCCAGAGAGCTACAGAGAGATTCGCTGCGGATTCAGATAGACGCCTGCCGAAAGCTGGGCCAGCTGGTCCGGGTCAGAGCGTTGGGCGAGCAACTCGTGCAATTGGAAGCACCGGATGCGGACGCTGTTCGGGCTCATCTTGAGCGTGGGAGGGTGCTCGGGCTCGCCGAGGATTTCGAAGGCGCGGAGGCCGAGTTCCGTAAGGTCCTCCAGCGCGAGCCCGCCAACATCACCGCAGTGCGATGGCTCGTGTATGTGCTCACCAAAGACAATCGGACTGCCGAGATCAAAGACATGCTGCAGCGAGCGCGCCAGGCTGATCCCGACAGCCAGACGCTGAAGGCGTTGTTGCTCGCCACTGAGCTAGCGGACGATCCGGACGAACGCGACCGACAGATCAGAAAGTTGATCGAGGAGGAAAAAGACGAGCTGACCCGTGCGATGCAGCTTTACCTCTACTGCTTCCGCCGACAGCAATGGGAGCAAGCGAAGCAGCATCTCGACGCGGCGGAGCGGCTCAAGCCCGGCGATTCGTCAATCATTGAGCGCCAGTTCAATCTCGCCCTGATCATGAAGGACTATGCTCGCGCTGAGCAGTACGTTACCAAGGCCGCGGAGGGCAACCTGGACAGCGCCGGCGGCAAGCTTTACCGGGGCCGCCTGCAGATGGCCAAGAACGAGCCGCAAGAGGCCGTCAGAGTTCTGCGGGAAGCCCTGTCAGAGTATGGCGGGGACTCTAAGACATATGTCATTCTGGGTAACGCCCTTTTGATGACCAGCAACTATGAGGCAGCTCAGAGCGCTTTTGAGGAGGCCATCAGCAGGAACCCCAACAGCGGGGCTGCCAATGCCGGGCTAGCGCGTTTGGCCTTCCTAAAAGGTGACGAAGATACGAAGAGAAGACATCTGCTCCAGTGCCGACGCCTACGGTTCCAGGACGCCTGGGTGAGACAGCAACTTGAGCTTGAGCAAGAGCAGCAGTACCCGGAGGTGGCCATTCAAAGACGCGAGAAGCTGCGAGAGGAGCAGCCCGACGACGTCCAGAACCTACTTCGACTCGCGAGGCTCTATCAACGAGTGAACAAGTCGGCCAATACGGACGAATGTCTGAAACGGGCCGTCAGCCTTGCGCCGGATGATTTGTCGGTCGTCTGGCGCTGCGCTCAGATCCACGCAGCCCTCGGTAATCCGAGCCACGTCCAATTGGGTGAGAAGCTTCTGAGCGACTTTATTCGTCGCAGCGAGGACGCGTCTGTCAAGGCCCGCGCCTGGGCTGCTCTGGCCCAGTACTACCGGGGCGTTGGCCGGGACGAGCAGGTGGAGGCCGCTTACAAAGAAGCGGCCAGGGCGTCGGCTGATGCGGGCATCTGCGCTGAGATCGCTGGCTGGTATGGGCTGACCGGTCGTTTCGAGGAGGCCTTATCGTGGTACGAAAAAGCCGTAGAGGCTGCCGCTGACCGAGACGTCAAACGCTGGATTCGGCGGCGGTTCGTGGAGTTCCTCCTGGAGCGCGGCGATCCGGAGATTGCCCGGCCGGTCGTGGAAGCTTTTGCTGCCGACTATCCGCAGGAATCAATGAGACTGTTGTTTAAAGGCGAGCTGGAGCTTCAACTGGGGCGCGAAGAGGAAGCTCTCAAAGATCTCAACAGTTTTATCGATCAGAATAGCAATCAGGCAGTGGGCTACTTCCGCCGTGGCTACTTGCACTTCCTCAGAAGCCTTTGGCAACCCGCGATCGATGATCTGAGACGAGCCAAGAGTTTGTCGCTCACCGGTTTCAACTACCAGCATCGTGCCCTCCTGGCCAGGGTCCTGGAACTCAGCGGCAAACCGGACGAAGCCGTTGGCGAGCTCGAGGAGATTCTTGAGGCGGATCCCGATGCCACCGGGGTGGCTCGAACGCTGTTGAGGACCTTTCAGCGACTCAAGCGTTATCAGGATGCCGAAGACCTCGCGCGGCGGATGACGTTTCGTCAACCGGAGGACGCCTACTGGCCCCTGGAACTCGGCAGGGCATTTCTGAGGGGCGACGAGCGCGGAAAGGCAATCGGTCCGCTGCGAAAGGCAGTCCAGCTGAGCGACTATTCACCGGCTGCGGTGGCGACTTTGCTCGATGGCTACTTGCGCCTGGGCATGCCCCAAAGGGTCTTCGAATTCGTAGAGAAGGAGCTTCCCCCGGAGCGACGAGATGCGACTGTACATGGGCGTATGGCTCGTGCTCACAAGATGGCCGGGGACCTCGGTGCCGCCTTCAAGAATTACGATCTGGCCGTCAGCCAGACCGAGGGCAGTCCTTGGGCCTCATACAAGCTGGTCAAGAACATGATCGGTATCATGGGCACAAGCCTGAGCGAATACGTACAGCAGCGCCTTGCCAAGGAACCCGAGCACCGCGTATGGCGGCTTTGCCGGGCCGAGCTACTGGCGGCAGCGGGCAAATCGAACGAGGCCCGTGCCATTCAAGAATCGTTGCTGCAGGGGGCCCAAACCGACGATGAGAAAGCCGTCTCGTTACTGGTACTGGCTATGGGTGAGCATCAGGCTGGGCACCACGAGGCCGCTCAACGGCACTACGAGCAATACATCAAGCTTCGGCCGAATGACGCGGTCGCCCTGAACAACCTGGCGTACATGCTTGCTGACGGGCTCAAGAAGCCTGAACTGGCGGAGCCGTACGCCCGGCAGGCGGTCCGGCAGAACCCCGTACCCCCCATTCTCGATACGCTCGGATGGATTTACACCTTGCTGGGTGATTATGACAGAGCGGTCGCGGCACTGAGGCGAGCGGTCAATCTGGATCCCGAGATGCCGCTTCTGCACTATCACTTGGCAGAGGCATACATGGGAAGGCAGGATAAGGCCTCGGCCGTCCGCGAATTGAATCGGGCTCGGGAACTGCTGGCAAAGGACGACCGGCCAGCGCAGGACAGCCAGAAGAGAGCTGAACTGGACAGGAAGATCGACGAGGCGCTCCAGAAGCTGGGGGTTAGTCCGTAGAACGGCTCGGCCGGGATCGCTGCTCGGGCTGGCCGGGGCTTAGCTGGCCCGAGACGGTGCAGCCCACTTGCGGTGGGGTGGAGCTCGCAGCGTTTCGATGTGTCCGGCATTGTAGGGCGAGTCGATCCGCGGGGGAAACCTCGGTACGGATCCAGAGGTTGCCGTGCTTGGGACCCGCCTCTTTTTTTTGGGGTTCTCATCGCACCGTTTGTCGGTTAGCTTGCTACACGCGAAGTCTTTCCGGTCGCTATGGACGAGATCGCTATCCTTGATAGCTGTGGAGGCGGGCCGTGTTGCGAGAGCTATTCGAGCACCAAGCGGAGTTGAACCGGCGAATCGGCTTTGATCCCATTGCGCTGCGCAAGAACTTTGACCCACAGACCGCCGGGAAGTGGCTCAATGACTACATTGCGGCAGCCAGTAACGAACTCGAGGAGCTCCGCGATTGCACTTTCTGGAAGCATTGGTGTGCCGAGGCCAGGCAAGGCCGGCGATACTACCTCCATGATTTGCGGAACGCGCGCGTCGAGGTGATTGATTTGTTGTTCTTCTGGATCTCATTGGCTCAGTGCGTCGGTTTGGACGCTGACGACGTCGTCAAGCTTTATCGCCAGAAGCTGCGCGTTAATTATGAGCGGCAGGACGCGGAGTATTCGATGACGAGCAAGACCGAGCAGGACAACAAGTCGATCGGCCTGTGAGCCCCGGGTAAGGTGCAGCAGGGCCTGGGACCGTTCTGCGGTATGGGCGAGACACTGAGTGAAAGGGACCAGCCCGATGGGCAGTCTGAAGATCGGCGTAGCGTTGTGGTCGTTCGGCGGAACTTCCACGGAGGACGAGCTTCGCCAGCGGCTTGATTCCGCTGTCAACGTGAGCGTCAAAGCCGTCCAGCCCTGGTGCGTTGACGGGGATGGAGGCGGCGTTTGCGTCCTCGATCCTGATCGTTGCAAGGGCGCAAAGCGAAGCGAGATGCGCAAGCTTATTGAGTCGCGCGGCTTGGCGATAAGCGGCTTCTGCGCGCAGTTGTCGGGGCCAAGCGGATGCGGCGGCCTGGGGGACGAGCAGGGACTTGACGCACGCGTCGAGAAGACCAAGGGCGCCCTCGAGTTGGCAGCCGACATGGGTGCGCCGATCGTTACGACCCACGTCGGCGTTATCCCGGAAGGTAGAGCTGATTCTGCCTACCGGGTGTTTCTGCAGTCTTGTGGCCAGATCGTCCGTCACGGCGAAAAGGTCGGCGCCGTGTTCGCCATGGAGACCGGCCAGGAACCTGCCCATGTGCTCAAGAGTTTTATGGAGGATCTCAACTCGCCGGCAGCCAAGGTCAACTACGATCCGGCTAACATGCTACGTTTCGGCCCGGTGGACGGCGTGCGTACACTGGCCGACTACATTGTCCACACACATGCCAAGGATCGAAATCCCCAAACCGGAAAGCCCACCGTCGGCCAAGGGGCCGTGCCTTGGGACGAGTACATCGCGGCTCTGAAATCCATCGGCTACGACGGCTGGTTTGCCCTGGAGGACGAGAGCGGCCAGCAGGTCGAAGCGTCCATCGCTGCGGGAAGGACGTTTCTCGAGAGGTACTGACCTTTCCCCTAATCGTCCGGGCCCGCTTGCTACATGCCGAGGCCCGACACTCGATGTCTCGTCGGTTACTCCAGCCCACACGCGAACAGCAGAAACCAGGCCGAGTTGGCTGCCTGGGCACTACTTTCCGATACCGGCGGCCACCGGGGCCGGCCCGCGAGCCGGCAGGGACAAAGCCGTCGACACAATCCGTTGATTGAAAGTCTCAGCGTATCGCCGATGGAGTTCGTCGCGCGGGTAGGAGTCACCGGAAAGCGAGGGCAACGGCTCAACCGTTTGCGAATCACGCGTGTGGAAGTCGCCGTCCTTGATCCAGCCGACGACGTGGACGAAGTAGGTGCGCGCCAAGCCGTCGGCCCCGGGGGCCATCGAGGCAGGGAACTCCACAGCCAGTTCGTCACCGTGATCGAATATCACGTAGCAGTCATCGGCCTCGGTCAGCAAGGATCCGACGGGGCCATAACGTGTGTACCGACCCTGGTGATGGTCAAAGCCGACGTCCTTGACGGCATGGTCGTAGTTGAGTGTCAGCGGGCCGGCTTCGCCACGCGCCATGGATCTGCTCGCCGAATACCCCCTGAAACGCAGATGAGCCGCGAGTGGGTCCAACGCGGTACGTCGGAGCCCCTCCGTGCCTGCCGGGCGAGTCGTGCTGACCAAGACCTGATCCCAGTAGATCGTCAGATTGGTCGTGATCCGAACACGGTGATCGTCGGTCGGGAACGTGCCGCTCAGATCCACGAGCATCGTCTTGTCCATGCCGGCCGGCAGACCCATCGTTGCCTTGACCGTGTGCCACCGCCCGTCGGGGCCAATCACGTCCAGGCGCGGCAACATGGGACTCAGCGTGCGATTCTGGCTGACGGCGTAGTTAACCGTAGAGTTCGTCCAGTCGGGCCAGCCGGTTAACAAGAGTGTAGCGCGGGCGTCGGGCGGAAAGGGCCCCAGGTCCAGCACGATGCAGTGTACGGATGCCAGGCCTTGAAAGCGAGCTCCCAGCGCGCCGAACGGCTCAAGGTACACTCGATCGCGATCTCGGATCAGAGCCAGCACGTCTCGGCCCATGTGGTCGGTCGCGGCTACGGGAGGACGAAGGTCCCCAAAGGCACGGATGACGAAGGGCGGCCTCTTGCCGAAGGAGTTGTCGACATAGACGGCTAAGTCCCTGGGATGATCGACCGCGATCAATGCGATCTTGTCCAGGTAGGTGATCTCCCGAAGCTCCTGCGTGATCCGTAACGAATAGAACCCCTTGCGGGGCTGCAGGTGGGAACCGTCGAGCCTGACATATTCCTCAGGACACGGTTCCCAATAACGTCCCGCTCCGATCAGATAGCCAAGAGCGGCACCGTCCAGCAGGTCGGTGCGAAAGACGAATTTCCGTCCGTCGAAGGCAAAGAGAAACGGACAGGACTCCACGACCCCGATCCGCTGCTTGATGTCGATGACCTTCGGGCTGGCCGGCCGGACGTCGTAGAGGGTCTGGGTCACGCCGTTCGGCCAGCGCAAGCGGACCACGTCGAGCTTCTCGACCTGCCCGACGCCGAGATCAACCACGTTGCTGCGGGCCACGGTCGTGAACACGGTCAAGCCGGTGCGGGCCTCGATTTTTGCGCCGACGCCCATGCGGTTGTCCTGGGTGCCGACCAGGCGGAGCTTGAGCGATCTGTTCGCGTTGCCCCCGTCGTTACGCAACAGGGTCGGGGCCGCTCCGTTGTTTACGATCAAGATGTCGAGGTCCCCGTCGTTGTCGTAGTCCGCCGATGCGATTGCCCGGCTGGAAAGCGCAGCCCGACTCACGCCCGTTGCGTCCGAAACGTCGGCGAACGTGCCGTCACCGTTGTTGCGAAAGAGCAGGTTCTTCCAGCGGTCTGCATCCGCCGGATCGCGGATTGTGCCGCACGCCACGAGCAAATCCACGAAGCCATCGTTGTCGATGTCCGCAAAGTGCGCCGCCCACCCGTCGCGCGCCGCCGTGGCACGAGTGAGAGTCGGGCAGCCAAGGTCGATCGTGAATCGGTCCGGGCCGAGATTATGTAGAAAGACGGCCCGACCATTGCCGCCTTGAAGCACACACAAGTCCGTCCTCAGATCGTTATCGACGTCAGCCGCAACAGCCGCCACTCCCCCCCCGCAGACCTTCGATAGGCCGCTGAGTTCGCTGCGGTCTGCGAACGGAAGATACCTGAGGTTGGCAAGGTACAAGGGAGCCCCGGCCTCGTCCGGCAGCACGAAGTCGGTGTCATTTCGGCCGTCTATGTCGGCGATGGCCACGTCCCGGCTGAATCCTCTTCCGGCCAGATTCCATTCCGCGGTCACGTCGGTGAACGTGCCATCCCCGTTGTTCCTAAACATGACGTTGGACTGGGCGGACAGGCCCAGGCCTGGCTCGCCGAGTCGAGGCCGCCCGCTGGACAGATCAACGTAGTTGACCACGTAAATGTCGAGGTCGGCGTCGTGGTCGAAATCGACCCACTCGCTTTGGACGCCAAACCCCGGCTCGGACACGTTGGCTTTCGCCGTAACGTTCTCGAACGTACCGTCTGCCTTGTTGCGATACAGGATGTTGGGCCCGGCGTTGACGAG
>CAYGAN010000046.1:15201-23600 GCA_964347585.1 uncultured Planctomycetales bacterium
AACGTGGCCGTCGTTGTCGTAATCGCCGGCAGCAGCGGCCAGCCCGACACCGTCGTCCCCTACGCCAGCCTCGGCCGTCACGTCCTTGAACTTGCCGCCGCCGGTGTTGCGGTACAGCATGTTCCGTGACGCCGCCCTCGTCGGACCGGCGTTGGTAATGTACACGTCAACAAGCCCGTCGGCGTTGTAGTCGAGGAAGCAGGCGCCGGAGCCGAACCCCGCCGCCAAGCGACGACGGTGCTCTGGATCCTTCGGATCGAATCGCTTGAGGAATTGTTCGCTGAGCGCCTCCCCACCATGCTTGAAATCGATCCCCGCGGCAGCAGTGACGTCGGCGAAAGCCACCTTCATCGGGCTCGGGGCGGTGGTCGGGGCCTCTAGCTGCTCGATGATCCGCGTGTATTTGCTTTCCTCGAGGACTTCGCTGCTTTGCAGGCGTGACGGGACGAGCTTGGAGAGGCGCTCGAAGATCTCGTACTCGGCTTTGGCGGTCTCGTGGTCCTTAGCCACTGTCGCTTCGCGAAAGAGCATGTAGTGCGCCGCGGCGTGGGCCGGATCGAGCCGGACGACTTCCCGAAGCTCGCCCAGAGCCTCGTCCCGGCGCCCGGAGCGACGATACAGCTTGGCGAGGTTGAACCTGGCGGGCACGCAGCCGGGGTCGGCCTTGACGACCCTTTCCAGCTCCGCAACGGCCTCATCGATCCGGGTTTGTCGCTTGTAGGCGATGCCGAGTATGTAGGCGGCGTGAACGGAATCCGGTTCGAGCTGGCGTGCCTTCAGGGCGGCTTTGACGGCCTCGGACGGCTTATGCGCGTCCAGGTAGCACATCGCTGCATTCAGGCGATGCGCGACGTTTTTGGGATCGATCCTTATGCATTCCAGGAATTGCTTGGCCGCCTCGTCGGCTTGGCCGTCCTCCAACTTCGCCTTGCCGATGTTGTGGTACCGGACCTCCGCCTCGCTCATCGAGGCCGCCGCCGGCACCATGCAGACCTGACCGATCACCATGATCATCAGGCCGGCACCAGATCGCCCGTACATCGTGCTCAAGCTCCCGTGCGTGGCGCACCCCAAAGGGGTTCGCCCCTCGGCTGAATCCGATGGTCGGGGTGCTGGGACACCTCCTGCGTTGTTGCAGCAGGCTGCGACGTGAGACGCCGCTCAATCGTCGCCAACTGCTCCGCAGCGCGTTTAACGTGAGGCTCGATCTTCAGCACCTCGCGGTAATGCTGCGCCGCCTCTCTCAGCTTTTCCTTTTGGTAGAGTACCTCGGCCCAACTCAGGTGGGCCCTAGCGGCCCACGAGGGGTCGAGCTTGATCGTTTCCCGGAATTCGGCGATCCCTTCGTCGGTGCGCCCCATCTCAACCAGCACTGCGCCGCGGTGCCAGTGCGCCTCCGCGGAGCGGTTGTCAAGTTTGAGCGCCTGCTCCGTTGCCCAGAGCACGTCGGGCCAGCGGCCGAGCTTCAGATAAGAACGTGCGAGGGTGCTGTAGGCGGGTAAGTACGAGCGGTTCAATCTAATCGCCTGGCGCGCCGTGCTGATCGCGCGGAGGTATTGTCCTGATTCCGCATACAGCATCGCCAGGGCGTTAACCCACGCATGGTCGTCAGGCTGGCGCTCAACGATCTGCTTGAGCAGTGTTTCAGCCAGCGGCACGTCCCGTGCCTTCAACGCTCGATCCAGACGACGCCGGAGCTTTTGCATCTGCGTTCCGGCCTGGTTTACTTCCGCCAGGAGCGGATCGTACACCATCTTACGCTCCTGCCGAAGTTCCTGCGCGCGCGCGAGGTGTTCGGCTGCCTTTTTCGGCCGGCCAGATTTCCTGTACACTTGGCCGAGCGCGTGGTGAATATCGGCGCTTTCCCGGTCGGCCTGGAGCGCCTGTTGGAGGTACTTTTCTGCCTCGGCGAGCTGGTTTCGGCGGAGTGCCACCTTGCCCAGCCCCGAAAGCCCCTCGGGGTATTTCGGATGCAGCTTGACGTATGACCTGTATGCCTGTTCAGCCCCGTCGAGGTCGCCCCGGCCAAGCAGGAGCCCGCCGAGGTGTTCCAGAGCCGGCGCATAGCGGGGGTTGAGCTTGAATGCCTTGCGGAATCCAGCGATGGCAGCTTCGAACTCCCCGTTCTGTTCCTGCACGTAGGCCAGGTGATAGACCCACCCATAGGCCTCGGGCGCCAATTCACTTGCCCTGGCGTAGCATGCCTGTGCTTGTTGGCTGTGTCCAAGGGCCTGATAGACTCGGCCGAGCTGGCCGACCGGCGCCGCGCTGTCAGGTAAGGCGTCGATCCCCCTCATCGCTTTGTGAATCAGCTCCGCCGCTTCCACATCCATCAAGGACAAGTCCGGCGGGTCGGGTAGCTGCATCGCCGACGTCCATCGCGCCAACCCCGCCGTGTCGATCCGGACGCTGCCCGTCGTGTCCGGCTCAGACGGTCTGACGGGGTGCAGCGGCGGGAGGGGCGGCAGTACTTCCGCAGCGTTCGGGGCGAGCGGAATCGCAGGCATGGCCTGCTCGTCGGGTTGACGCGTGAGCAGCAACCGCAGGACGGTGGCCGCGACGATCAACCCTATGGCCGCCGACAATACGGTCAGCCCCCAACGTTTACCCGCCGGACGCGCAGACTTATCTTGCCGGTTCTCTTCCGGGCAAGGCTTTCCAACCTTGGCGTTCATCGGTCATCTCGCTGAGCGACGTGGCCGGCTGTCTAACGGCTGCCCGGTCATCTCCGTGGCCTTGAAAACTGCATCGACCGGCACAGACCGCCAGTACTCGTGCCGCCCGCTAGGCCACTGGATGACCACTCGATCCACAATTTCCGCCTTGCCCAGCCCGAAGTGCACACGCAGGTCGTTACTGGCGCAGTAACTGTAGGCCGCCCGTACTTCTCGAATCCTTCTGTGGCCATCGTACTCGATCGTCACCCGCGCGCCGATCCCGTCGCGGTTGGATTCTGTTCCGACAGCCTTGACCATCAGCCAATGATTCGAAGTTTTCGAGTCGTTTCTAAGCAGTTGTGGATCCCCGTCGTTGTTGGCCACCAGAACGTCCACGTCGCCGTCGTTGTCATAATCGCCGAAGGCAGCGGCCCGGCTGGCGTGGAGCCCGGTGACCGCCGGACCGGCCCGATCCGAGATGTCTTTGAATCGCCCCGGGCGTTCCCATCGGAGCAGCTGATTCGGCTCATCGTATGGTCTATTCGGGTCGAAGGGTTTGTCCGCGAGCATGACCTTCCCGTTCGCTACAAACAGCTCGTTGACTCCATCGCTGTCCACGTCGATCAGGCCGGTGCCGAACTGCGTGTACTCATAGGTCAGCTTGATTAATCGCATCTCAGCGGTGGTGTCCTCAAACACGCCATCACCGTCGTTGCGGTAGTACGTGCTGTACTGGCCGGTTAGGTGTCCCATGAACAGATCCATGTCGCCATCGTTGTCAAAATCCTCGGCTACGATGCCCATGCTCGATTGCAGCTGACCGTCCGCGCTGACCGCGCAGCCGCCCAGCATCGCTCGGTCCTCGAATCTGCCGTCGCCACGATTGATCCACAGTGCGTTCGGCGTCATGTCGTTGGCCACGAAGATGTCGATCAGCCCGTCTTCGTTGAAGTCTGAGCAGATCACTCCCATCCCGTTGCCCTTCATCGCGCGGATTCCGGCGGCCTGGCTAACGTCACCGAACGTGCCGTCACCGTTGTTGTGATAGAGCACGTCCAGCGTTGGTGCGTTATAGACAAGCGGCGAGCAATATCCGCGCCTGCCGTCCGCAGAGCGGCAGACCTGCTCGTCGGCGGTCGTCCAGTGAACGTAGTTGACCACGAATAGATCCAGCCACCCGTCGTGGTCGTAGTCCACGAACGCACAGCTTGCCCCGTGGTCCGAATCCGCGACGCCCGCTTCGGCCGTCACGTCCGTGAACGTCCCATCCCCGTTGTTTCGATAAAGCACGTTGGGACCGATGTTGGTGACGTACAGATCCACGTCGCCGTCGTTGTCATAATCGCCGCACGCACAGCCGAACCCGTAGCCGGTATCCCCTACGCCTGCACGCCCGGTGACATCGGTGAAGTGCTCGCCGTTGCCGTCATTGCGATACAGGCGATTCGGCAGGATGTCTCCTTTGACGGCTCCTGGCACTCGACCTCCCTGAATCAGGTACACGTCCAGATCGTCATCGCCGTCGTAATCGAACAGCCCGCAGCCGGCAGCCATGATCTCTGGGAACCACATCTCGCCACGGGCACCGTTGTCGTAGCGGAAGTCGATGCCGACGCTCCTGGCCACATCCGTAAAGATCCACTTGTGCTCGCCTTGGCGTGGCTGGCTGGCCGGGGCTTGCTTCGTCGCTGTAACAGGCTGTCGGACGTCCTCGGTAGCAGCCCGGCCCACGTCTCTGGCGTCAGGCTCCCAGAGCGATCGAGCGGGCTCGCGCTTCGGCCAAACATACAACGCAGCTCCAACAACGACTGCACCGGCGACAGCGGCCGCTATCAGTACCGATCTGCTTGACCAGCCGTTCATCGGCGAACGGTTTCGGATCGTCCGTGCTGCATATGCCATAGGCGTTCGTCCGACCTAGCGAGGCTTGACTCCCGGGCACTAACTGTGCTTCATTGTACAGGGGCGATGCCCCTGCCGTCAGGGTTAACCCCGATGGGGGAGAGCGGCCCTCTTTGAACGCCGATGCATCTAGCTCGTTCTGCGCGACAGCACTTTTCGCTTGCTCAAACACTACGGGCGAACCAGAATCCCGCCTATTAGTGGCTGCTTGACGCTACGCCCGACGAGAGGAGAGGAGTTTCAACATTGCCAGGCGTCCAGCCCCGCGAGGCGACGGGTCGGCGCGCATCTTGGTGCCCGTGAGTGCGCGTTGCCTGTCCGTGGCACGGCGGGGTCAAGCCGTCTAGGACAGGATCGAACGGGCGCACGCAAAACGACGTAGCTATGGCTCGGGGAAAAAGGCCTTCGAAACCGGCTCCGGAGCACAGAACTGCTGCAGAGCCCGCCAAGAGGGCACGCACGAAATGGTGGCAGCGTCTGCTGCTGGTGGGCTTTTCGCTGCTGCTGTTGGTCTTGGTTGAGATGCTTCTGCGTGGCTTCGGGTACGGGCCCGATTTGAGCCTGATGGTCACGCGTGCCGAACTCGACGATGCCCGTATCATGGGTCTCAACCCGCTCGCTTGGCAGCGTTTTGCCCTTCGCCCAATACGGCTCAGACCCGGTGAAGGAAGGCTCAAGCCCTACGAGTTCTACGAGCCCAAGCAATCCGGTGTATTTCGCATCTTCTTTCTAGGCGGCAGCAGCGTGCAAGGCATTCCGTACGGGCGGAATGCCAACATGTGCGCGTTTCTGGAGGTCCTGCTCCAGGCCGCCTGGCCGGACGTCCGCGTCGAGGCGGTCAATTGCGGCGTGACCGCCGTCAACAGCTACAGCCTGCGCGCGTGGCTGCCGGAGCTACTCGGCTACGAACCGGACTTGCTGATCGTCTATGCCGGCCACAACGAGTTCTACGGCTTTTACGGCCCGGGATCACTCTACGGCGTCGGCACGAACCGCACAGCGATCCTGGCACACATGTGGCTGCGCGAACTGAGGCTGGGTCAGGTGATCCGCGATGTGATCGGCGCGTTTCGATCGCCGCCGCCGCAGTCCGCGGGCACGTTGATGGAGATGATGGCCAAGGACCAGCTGATCCGCCTGGACGGCCCGACCTACACGGCCTGTCGCGAGAACTTCCGGGCGAATCTGGACGACATCATTCGCGCCGCCCAGGATGCCGGCGTTCCGATCGTTCTCTGCGGCTTGATCAGCAACGAGCGTGACCTGGTGCCTATGGTCTCCGCCCATCGCGAGGACCTCGACCCGCAGCAACTAAAGCAGTGGCAGAACCATTTCGACGAGGCCGCCAAGCTGATCGCCTCGCAGCGTTGGCAGGAGGCGCTGGCTGCGCTGCAAAGAGCAGCACAGATTGATGATACCTACGCGGAACTGATCTACCGGATGGCTCAGTGCCGAGAGAGGACCGGGCGGATCGCCGAAGCCCTCGCTCTATATCGCCGCGCGCGCGATCTTGACGCTCTTCGATTTCGCGCTACCGGCGAGTTCAGTCGGATCATCCAGCGCCTCGCCGAGGAGCGCGCCGCGTTCGTGGACACGCCGGCTGCGTTCGAAGCCGCCAGTCCAAACGGCATGATCGGCTGGAACCTTATGATGGATCACTTGCACCCCACCGCGCGCGGGCACTACCTGATCGCGCGGGCGATCTATGAGTCGCTATCGGCCAACAGCAAAGCGCTCTCGCTCCCCCCCACGCGCGTGGCAGCAATGATCTCATTCCAGGAAGCAGCCGAGCAGCTTGGCTGCGATGAGGTGACCGAACTGGTGGCGTCCTTGTACATTCTCAAGTTGATGGACGCGTATCCCTTCGCCGGCTCGCCCAACGCCGCGCACGCCGAGGCCCTGCTGGCGCAGACCGCTAGGCAGGTGCAGTCATGGCCTCCACACGTCACTCGGGCGATTGACCGATGGGTAAAGAGCGGCACCACGAGATCGTTTCACTTCGACGTGGCCAAAGAATATCTGGCCGTCGGCGACCGCGAGCGGGCACTCGTCTATTTGCGCCGTGCGGACCGCGCCGTTGAGCCGCACAGCCTTGAAGCCGTAGAGATCAAACTCGCGATGGCACAGTGCTTGTTGCCGCAGGACGATGAGAAGATGCCGGACAGCACCCGTCGCTATTTGCAGGAGACCTTGAAGTACGCCCGGGAATCTGCGCAAATACATCCGGATCAGCAGGCGTCCCTGTCAGCCCTGACCGCTAAGATTCAGCAGATGCTCCGCTAACCGACGATACTACGCAGTGCTCTGGTGCGTCGAGATCGGTGGGCGCGTCAGGTTTGCAGCCGATTCCCGGATCGCATCTTATCGCCGGTTGCGGTTCAGCCGATGGTGCAACGGTCGACCATGGCTCACACCAAGAGGCAGTACGGCAAGTTATCGCTCCTTCGCGAGCTCTTGGCGTTCATGTGGACGCGCAAGCGCTGGTGGCTGCTGCCGATCGTAGTTGTGCTCGTGCTGCTCGCGAGCGTGATCGTGGTCTTCGAGTCCTCGGCCCTTGCCCCGCTCATCTACACCGTGTTCTGAAAGCTGAGCAATCGTGGCCGTCCACATCCTGGGCATATCGGCGTTCTACCACGACAGCGCCGCGGCGCTGGTGCGCGACGGGCAAATCGTGGCTGCCGCTCAAGAGGAACGCTTCACACGAAAGAAGCACGACGCGTCCTTCCCGCGCAACGCCGTGCGATACTGTCTGCAAGAGGGGCGGGTCCGCTCCGACCAATTGGACTACGTGGTCTTCTACGACAAACCTCTGCTGAAATTCGACCGCCTCCTGCAGACCTATTGCTCGTTCGCCCCGCTCGGGATTCGGTCCTTCCTCAAGGCCATGCCGCTCTGGCTCAGGAAGAAGCTGTGGATGCGTGATTTGATCCGCGAAGAGATCGGCGATTGCGGCGAGATGCTCTTCTGCGAACATCACGGCTCCCATGCAGCCAGCGCGTTCTTTCCCAGCCCGTTCTACAAAGCGGCCATCCTTACCATGGACGGTGTCGGAGAGTGGGCCACCTCGGCCTGGGGCATCGGCGAGGGAAACAGCTTCCGGTTGAACGCCCAGATCGACTTCCCACACTCGCTCGGACTGCTCTATTCGGCCTTTACCTACTACTGTGGGTTCCGGGTCAATAGCGGCGAGTACAAGCTCATGGGCCTGGCTCCATACGGCGAGCCGAAGTACGTTGACTTGGTTCTCGATCGCCTCATTGACCTTAAGGAGGACGGCTCGTTTCGCCTGAACCTGAAGTACTTCAACTACTGCACCGGCCTGACCATGACCAACGGGCGGCTGCATCGGCTCTTCGGCGCGCCTCCGCGACGGCCCGAGTCGGACATCGCCCAGCGGGATTGCGACGTCGCGCGCAGCATTCAGGACGTCGCCGAGGAGGTCATGCTGCGCATGGCCCGGCATGTGTACGAGCAGACGCGGTGTCCCTATCTCTGTCTTGCCGGCGGGGTGGCCCTCAATTGCGTCGGCAACGGTCGCATCTTGAGAGAAGGCCCCTTTGAGGACATCTGGATTCAGCCCGCCTCCGGCGACGCCGGCGGAGCGCTCGGAGCCGCCCTGTCCGTCTGGCATCAAGACCTCGGTCGTGAACGCCGGCCCGACCAGAAGCGCGACCAGATGCAAGGCGCCCAGCTCGGCCCTCGGTTCACGCGCCAGCAGATCGAGCAGATGCTGGACGACGAGGGCATAGCCGCCACGCACCACGAGACGGGCGAACTCCTGACGCGGGTCGCGCGCTTGATCGCCTCTGAACGTGTGGTCGGCTGGTTCGACGGTCGGAT
>CAYGAN010000046.1:23610-26218 GCA_964347585.1 uncultured Planctomycetales bacterium
GGAGTTCGGGCCACGGGCCCTGGGAAACCGCAGCATCCTGGGTGACGCCCGCAGCTCGGCCATGCAGGCTACCTTGAATCTAAAAATCAAGTTCCGCGAGTCGTTTCGCCCGTTCGCGCCGTCGGTCCTGGTGGAGCGTGTCAGCGATTACTTCGAGCTTGACCGTCCCAGTCCATACATGCTTCTGGTGGCCCCGGTGCGCGAAGCGCATAGGCGGCAGCTGCCGCCCGAGCAGGCACACCTGAAGGGAGTTGACCGCCGCAAGGCCGTGCGCAGCGATGTGCCAGCCATCACGCACGTTGATTACTCCGCCCGGATTCAGACCGTCGATCCAGCCGACAACCGGCGATACCATCAACTGGTCAGCACGTTCGAGCGTCTCACGGGCTGCCCGCTGCTCATCAACACGAGCTTCAACGTTCGAGGCGAGCCGATCGTCTGCTCGCCGATGGATGCGTACCGTTGCTTCATGCGGACCCAGATGGACTACCTCGTCTTGGGTGAGTACCTGCTGGACAAGGACGAGCAGCCCGCCGACAAGCGAGAACAGCTGCCTTCGCAAGACCTGATCCTCGATTGATGAGTCAGTCACTCCGCACCGATCGCGACCCTCCGTCCGAAGCCGCATCGAGCCGGCCTGACAGGCCCCTGCGGTTGCCGAAATACCCGCGCCGTTGGCACACGCGGCGGCAAGCCGCCGATGCGCGCCGGCACAGAGGGCCCCAAATAGCCGGGGGCTTCGTATGGTGCGACTGGCAGTCCGAACGTTGGGCCCCTCAGCGCCGTTTCGGTCTTGTCGTCGGCCCCGGCATCTGCCTGCTGGCCCTGATCATCTGGTACTGGAAGGAGGCAGTGACCGTACCGGTCGCCATGGCCGTTGCCGGCGGCATCCTCATCGTTGCCGCACTTTTCGTTCCCTTTAGCGTCGTGCCCGTACAGAAGGCATGGATGGCGTTGGCGTCATGCCTCGGCTGGCTCAACGCCAGGATACTGCTGACGACCGTCTTCTACCTGATCGTCACGCCTACGTCGCTTGTGCTGCGGCTGCTCAGGCACGACCCGATGCGCCGTCAATGGCGCAACCCGCATACGGGCACCTATTGGGTCAAGCGGGAAGACAAGCCCTTCGATCCGGAGGATCTGCGCCGACAGTTCTGAACCTGCAGCCGCTGCTGGACCTCACGCGCCATGCGACATGCCGGTGCCGCCGGGTCCCCAACGGGCCAAGAATCCGGCGCCGATTCCTCTGCTAGCTCTTGGCCTCCAGCTCACCTGCTCGTCGTCTGGCTTGCTCGGCGTCGTCCGGTCGGGCCAATGCATCGTACACGTCGGCCAGCCAGCGAAACCACGTCGCTCTAGCCGCCGGTGATCTCGTGGCACTCAGCAGATACTCCAGGGCCTTTTCGACCTGACCCGTCTTGTAATACCCCCTGCCCACTATTGCTGTCAGTTCCGCCCGCCCGCCCGGGCCGGCCCTGCCGGTACGCAGCGCCGCCTCTGCGACTTCGATCCCGCGAACGGGGTCGAGCGCGTGCTCGATGCACACCCGTGCCAGGCCCAGCACGGCGCGCAGCGAACGGGGCTCGACGGACAGAGCCTTCTCGTACTCTGCCAGCGCCTCGCCGAGGTTTCCCGCCTTGGCGTGGATGTCTGCGAGTTTGGTGTACGCCGGTGCGTATCGCGGCTCGACTCGAATGGCCTCTTCGAGCTGTTGAAGCGCCCGGGCCGCATCCCCCATTTCCGCGTACGTTGCGCCGAGGTTGACGTAGGCGAGCGGATCGTCGGGGTCCGTCTGGATTGCCAGTTGCCACTGTTCGATCGCCTCTTGCGTTAATCCCATGCTCGCGTACGCGGCCCCGAGGTTTGCCCGCAGCACGCCATACTCAGGGGCCAGCCTGACCGCCCGACCAAACGCCGTGGCCGCCAGTTGCGGGCGCCTCAGCTTCATGTACAGCGTGCCGAGGTTGAAGTGCGTGATCGCGCGGCTCTCGTCCAGCTCGATCGAGCGGTTGAAGCAAGCAAGGGCACGCTTGACACGATCCGTCGCGAGGACAGTATCGCCCTCTCGAATTCTCTGATCGGCGATGGCAGCGTAAGCCAGGCCCAGGTATTGGAACGTCTCGGCCTCAGGCTCGTCCGCGGGGCGCACCGGGTTGAGGTTGATCGCCGCCAAAGCCAGAATCAAAAGTATCCACGCCCACGCGGCAGACTTGGCGCGACCTTGACGGATCCGCCCGACAAGCTCCCGCGCCCCGTACGACGCAAAGACGATCAACACCGGCACGACCGGCATCCGGTACCGAGAACAAGCGAAGAACAGCATGATAGATAGCGTGTACGCGCCGATGAACAGGTACCCGGGCAGCAGCGCCCGCCACCTGTCTCGGGACAGCACGATGCCGACGATCGCTAGCGGGCCGATCAGCCCGAACGGCAGCGCGAACCAATCGCTTCGCCACATCAGTACGCGCATGAGCCAGGAGTAGTTGCGTGAGCAATATGGGTCCTGATTGCGACGGATCTCCGTCGCGTCCCAGAACCGCCAGAACTTCTGACCCACCAACGCGAGCCACCTGCCGGGATGCGTGCGTATGAACTCCCAGCCCTT
>CAYGAN010000047.1:0-8732 GCA_964347585.1 uncultured Planctomycetales bacterium
TCCGGCTGGATGAGAAGCGTCTTGCCGGCTTCGATGACCAGGGCGCCGCTCTTGGCGGCAGCCAGATGTTCGATTGTGTCGGGCCCGACCGTCGGCACGTCGAATCGCATGTCTTGTTGGGGTTTGGCGACCTTGACCAGGACCCAGCCGCCGGCCCTGCAGAGCTGACCGGCGCGGCGGATCATGGCGTCGGTGCCTTCGATGGCCTCGACGGCGATAACCTCCTGTTCCTTCACGGCGACGGATTGGCCGATGTCCAGTCGTCCGATCTCTTTCGCGACACGCCAGCCGAAGTCAATGTCCTTGTCCTGATCCGGGTCGGGCGAGCGGCGGGTCAAGCGACCCGCATGGGCCAGCGCCTCGGGACAGTATTCCACGGAACTCTGGACGACGAATCCCGCTCTGGCCATTTCATCGGTAGCCGCCAGAAGGATGGAATCGTTCCGTTTGTCAGCCGTTCGCCGGTACCAGACCTTGATGCTCGTCCAATCGGGGACATACCTGAGCAGGCGAAGGCGCCCATACATGTCCGACTTTCGGACCGATCCGGCCAGAATGACTCGGCTGACGTCCTCGCGACGGAAGATGCGGATCCATCGACCGAGTCGGACGACGCCGCTCCAGTAGAACCGGTCCGCTCGCCGACGCAACTCCGGATCGGCCAGCCCGCGCAGGCCGATGACCACGACTTCGCGCCCGGCGCTTCTCGCACCGTCAGCTACGAGAAAGGGGAAACATCCGGCGCCGGCGATGATTCCGATTCTAGCAGGTTGAGCTTGCTCGGGAGCCACGGTTCATCCTCGGGGGACTCCGGCCGCATAACGCCGCGGCCCGCGACGGCTTGCTAGCGCCCGCCGGATCTGCGCCGACCGCTGGCCGGCGGCGCGGTCCCGCCCCGGCCTTCCGTCTTCGCGTCAGCCGGAGGTAGTTGTTCTCGCAGCCGCTGGACTTCGGTTTCGAGCTCCTTGAGTCGCTGGCGCATCTCGGGCAGGTGGGTAAAGGTCGCATAGACGCGTTTTGCATCATTGATGGGCATAGCTGGTTGGCCGAGCATTTGAGCGCCCGCCTCAACGTCGTTCACGACACCGGACTTGGCGGCGATCTCCGCGTTGTCTGCGATGGTCAGATGCCCGGCGACGCCTACTTGCCCGGCGAGAGTGACGTGGTTGCCGACGTTCACCGAGCCGGCCAGACCCACCTGGGCGACGAACAAGCAGTTGTCTCCGATTCTTGTGCCGTGGCCTACCGCGATGAGGTTGCTGAACTTCGTGCCCGCCCCGATCACGGTCTTGCCAAGCGTGGCACGATCAATGCTGCAATTGGCGCCGATCTCCACGTCGTGACCGATCTCGACGTGGCCGATCTGCGGAATCTTGACCCATTTCCCATCCACGGGTGCATAGCCGAGGCCGTCTTCGGCGATGACCGTGCCGGCGTGGATGGCGACGCGGTCGCCGAGTATCGTGTCTTCGTAGAGCACCACGTTGGGGTACAGCGTCACGTCGTCGCCGAGTTTGCATCGGTCCGCGATGTAGCAGCCGGGGTAAACGGTGACGTTGTCGCCGATCACCACGTCGTTGCCGATGGTCGCGTGAGGTGCAACGTTGGGATCCCGACCGAGCTTGGCGGAATCGGCTATTGTCGCAGCCGGGCTCAAGCCCCAGTGCGGGTGCGTGCGATGGCCGTGCAGGAGTATGATCAGCGCCGTGATGGCCGCGTAGGGGTCCGGCGTGCGGATCAGGTTGAGCCTGGCAGGGGCCTTGCGATCAGGCCGGACGACGACCGCCGAGGCGCGGGTCGCCGCTAACAGCTTTTGATACTTGGGGTTAGCCAGGAAGCCGATCTCTCCCGCACCGGCGTCTTCGAGGGTGTTGACCGCGCGGATCTCAACACCCGCATCGCCGGCGAGCGTGCACTCCATGCCGTTCTCGGCCAGAGCCTCTGCCAGTTGCCCCAGGGTCATCGCCATAATCGCACCCCTGCGGCGAAGGGCCGCGTCTTGAGGTCAAACCGACCCGATGATAAAAGCCCGCGCGCGGCTGGTCAAACGGAAAGAGGCGAAGAGACTCGCCGGGTCTTGCCAACCGGCGGCGCGTCCCCCACGCTTCGCACAGATGCATAGGGCGGCGCACCACTGGGTCCGTTGGGGGTCTCTATGCGAGAAACGTATTGCTTTCGATGCCCGGTGTCGCAAACAGGCCGGATCTTGCACTATAGGGTGAGGATTCGAATCCGTACCGGTTCGTGAGGTGCCAATGTGCCAGGCTGATAGGGATTGTATCGAACGCTGCCTGGACGGCCATCCGGAGGCCTATCGCCACCTCGTCGGACGCTATCAAGCGGTGTTGCTTTCCTATCTGGCCGGTCGCCTCGGCGACCGCGAGCGGGCCGAGGAGGCCGCTCAGGAGGCCTTTGTGCGGGCCTATTTCGCCCTGGGCAAACTCAACAAGCCCGAATCGTTCTTCTCCTGGCTGCTGGGCATTGCGAGCCGAGTGGCCAAGGAGCAGCAGCGAGAGGAGCGACGGCACCAGCAGGTTGCCCATGTCTTGGGCAGACGGGCAGCGGATCCAGAACTCTCGAACGACTACGCCCTAGAGCGGGCGGTCGCGGAGCTGCCGGAACTTTACCGGCAAGTTGTGCTGCTGCGGTACTACGGCGGCCTGTCCTGCGGACAGGTGGCGAGGCAGATGGGCACACCTCTAGGCACCGTGACCAAGCAACTCTCGCGCGCCTATCACATGCTGCGGCAGTCGCTGCGCCAACAGCGGAGCGACTGGGAGCATCCGGAGGTGCGGTCATGAATTGTGCGGAATGTCAAGAAAGCCTGGTCGGTTACATCGAAGGAGTCCTGGGCAAGTCGGGAGCACAGGCCGTCGCGTCGCATTTGCAGGATTGCCCGGCGTGTCGGGCCGAGGCCGATGAGCATGCCCGACTCCGCTACCGGCTCACGAGGGACGGACGCGCCCTAGCACAAGAGCCGCTCGATGCGCGCGTCATGCGCCGGATTCCTCGAGAAGCGACCTTTCGATCGAGGAGAATCGCCATGCGAAGAAGATATGGAACAGCAGGGCTGGGATTGGTCGCGGCAGCGGCGGCGGCGATGGTGTTGTTCGCGGTCTGGCCAGGCTCGGGGACCAGAGACGTCAGTGCCGCCGAAGTGATCCGCCAGGGGATCGAGGCTCTGAAGGACATCCGGTCGGTTTACATCAAGGCAAACATGCGCACCTTGCCGCATGAAGTGTTCGAGTTCATCGGCCTGAACTGCGATTTCGTTCCGATTGAGATGTGGAAGCGGTTCGACGATCCACCCCAGTGGCGGGTCGAGAAGCCGGGTCGAGTGGTGGTAATGGACGGAAAGTCCAGTCTCTTGTTCATCAAGGGGTGCAAAGTCGCCGCGAAGGGAGGAATCCACAGCGGTTTCGTCCAATGGCCGAAAGACCTGCTGAACGTCAACGAGGTCTTGGATAGCGAAATACGTCAAGCACAAGAGCAAGGCTCGGAGCTGTGGCTCACTCGCGAAACAGGAGTGGACGGAAGGGCGGTCCTGGAGGTTACGATCGAGGCCAAGGCCCAGGGTGACCTCAGCAACGACTGGCTGAAGGATAAATCCATTTGCGCTTCAGACAACCGTCGCGTGTATCGGTTCGACGCCGACACCAGGTTGCTCGAGGATCTGCAGGTGTACGTCCACGTAGCCCAACGTGATGTGCTCGTGTTAGAGATCGCTGAGATCCAATACAACCCAGTTACCGACCCTGGGCTTTTCAAGCTAGCGCTGCCCGAGGACGTCGTCTGGTATGAGCAGCCTCGTGTCCTGGAGGACAACGAAGCATATGCTCAGATGTCGCCGGAGCAGGTGGCCCGCGCCTTCTTCCAGGCATGTGCCGACGAGGACTGGGACGAGGTACTCAAGTTCTGGCCGATGTCCTCGGTCGACGAGTGGTTCAAGGCTTACCTTGGCGGGGTCGAGATCATCAGCATCGGCCAGCCCTTCAAGTCCGGCCTCTTCGCGGGTCGGTTCGTGCCGTACGAAATCAAGTTGAGGTCTGGCCGGATCAAGAAGTTCAATCTGGCCGTGCGCAACGACAACCCGGCGAAGCGGTACGTCGTCTGCGGCGGTATCTAAAACGAGAGCACCGACGTCATCCGACGAGGGCCCGCCCGCCGGCGGGCCCTCGTCGGTGTGCGCGCGATCGCCCACGGCTCGGGCCGCGGTCACCGCCGCGGACACGCGTGGTTCCACCTTGTGCCAAGTAGGCGCGCCGGCTGCGCGGACCCTTAAGCGGATAGAGCTCGTGGCAGCGCCGGCGGGGATTGCGGCCGGACCGAAGGGCTCGTCCGTCGGCTCGACGATCGAATCGACTGGAGAATCCGGCTGCGCTGACCAATTGCCCCGAGAAGCCTTCTTGCCTCAAACGATTCCGGTGGTGCTCTGGCACAGGACGCGCCATCCCTGACTGCCTCCATACAACACCGGAGGGCCTTGCTGCAACGGTCCCCGGACGCGGATGACCACGGAGGATGAATTCCATTGACGGAGGCCGGAAGCGGCCTACAATGGAGTTCTCGACCGTAGAATGAATGACGTGGGGTTTGTCGTGCGCGGCGGCGAGCCGAAGGACCCTTATTCTTCCCCCGAATCAGATGGTCATTGACGGTGGTGTGCGAAGCTTGGTCGGTTCCATGCCAGCGCAAGCAGTCGCCACGATACGTCCGTGGAGGTGGTCGAATGTCAGCTGCAGAAGCTAACGAACGGCTACGCGGTGCCCCCATCGCGCAGCGGGTCAGGCCGAGGCACTCGCCC
This sequence comes from uncultured Planctomycetales bacterium, assembly GCA_964347585.1. Lineage (GTDB taxonomy): Bacteria > Planctomycetota > Phycisphaerae > UBA1845 > CAYGAN01 > CAYGAN01. The sequence goes on from CAYGAN010000047.1 coordinate 4,805, forward strand.
CCGGGGCTGACGTTGATCAGTCACGCCGAGGCGGGGCTTGGGCGCTGGGGGTTGCGATGCGGCCGGGCGTGGTTCGTTGCGGTCGTTGGCATGAGCCTGGCGATTGCCCACCCGGCGGCGCTGTGTCAGGAGGAGGCGCCTGCTGATGAACGTGAGCCCGTTGAGGTCCCGAAGGGTCTCAAACTCGAGCAGGAGTTCGGCGACTTTCTGCATTTCGTCGTGCTCGGCAGGTTTGCGTATGGCCAGGCGTACGGCGAGCACCTGCTCAAGCGCGATGATCTGGAGCCGGTTCGCTTGTTGGAACTGGCTGACAAGTACGCGAACAGCCGAGAGGCGTTGATTCGTGTATTCGCCAATCCGATCGTGGGGCCGACCGCACAGCGCGTGCACGAGGTGATCCGCCAGGGGGAACTGATCCGCCGGAAGGATCCCCAACTGATCAAGCGCCACATTGAAGGGCTGATGGGGCCGCCGCGGGCCGAGTGGCTCAACACCGTCCGACTCGGCGAGTCGGGGGAATACGCCGCACCTTGGCTGGTGCGAACCTTGGAAGATCCGAGTAAACCGAACCTTCACACGCGGATTGTTCGCGCCCTGCCCAAGATCGGAAAGCCCCTGGTCAACCCGTTCGTGATAGCTCTTCGCGCCGAGAACGCGGCGATGCAGCAGACCTTGATGAAAGCGCTGGGCCAGATCGGTTATCCACAGGCGCTGCCCTACCTGAAGCAAGTGGCTGAGAACCCGAAGGCCTCGTCGGATGTCAAGAAAGCCGCTGAAGATGCTATCGCGATGATCGAGGAGGGACAGAGCGAGACGGCGAAGATGTCAGCGGCGGAGCTGTTTCTGGATCTGGCTGAGCAGTACTACGACGACCGAGGATCGGTCCGGGCCGATCTGCGCGAGGCCATAGCCAACGTGTGGTATTGGCGAGACGGTGGACTGACGCGTGTCGAAGTGCCGCGGGAAATCTTCAATGAGATCATGTGCATGCGCTGTTGTGAGGAAGCGCTCAAGCTCGGCACAAGCGGCGCCGAGGGCGCGAGGCCCGAGACGGAAGATGCCGTTGAAGAAGTTCAGCCCTCCGGTGACGCTCCTGAGCTCGGGCAAGCTGTCCCAACGGCTTCATCTACAATGGCTGGGGCGACGGCGTTATGGCTGGCGTCGAACTTTCGGCGGGAGACGCAGTTGGGCATGGACCCGGCCTCGGAGCAGGCCGACGAACGCGCCGCCAACGACAAGACCCGTCCGGAGAACTTCCCTCGCAGCATCTATTTCGCTCGGGCGGCCGGCCCGCTGTACAACCACATGGTCCTGGCCCGCGCGGTGCGAGACGGGGAGCCCGGGGTCGCATTGGGTGCGATCGCCGCGCTGACCGAGACCGCCGGACCCACCAGCCTGGTCGGTGCCGAGGACTACAAACAACCCCTCGTCGAGGGGCTGGGCTTTCCCAACCTGCTGGTCCGGATCAAAGCGGCTGTGGCGTTGGGCCAGGCTTTGCCGCGCAGCAAGTTCTCGGGATCGCGTAACGTGATTCCGGTCTTGGCCGAGGCCTTGGCGCAGACGGGGCAACGTCGGGCAATCGTCGTAGATCCGGATGAGCAGAACCGCAACCGGGTGCAGGGCGAATTGCGGGCGGAGGGAATTGCGGTCATCGGCGAGCCCGGATTCTTTGCGGCGCTGAACCGCGCGCGTAAGGAAGTGGCCGCGGTGGACGTGATCTTCGTGGCGACCGACATCAAGGGACCTGAGCTCGCGCCGTCGCTGGGGGAGCTGCGGGAGGACTTCGCGTTCGCGGCCACCCCCGTCGTGCTGTTGGCCAAGCCGCAACAGATGGCGCTGGCGGAACAGTTCGCTCTGGCGGACGTGCGCGTCGGCCGAGTTCTTGCCAGCGCAGGCAAGGAAGACTTGCTGGTAGGATGGCAGCAGGTCGCTGAAGTGATCGGCGCCAAGGCACTCGACGAGGAAGAGGCGCTGAGACTGGCGCTGGCCGCGGCGGAAACGCTTCGCTTGATTGCGGTGAGCAATTCGCCGGTGTACGACTTCGCCAGAGCACAGACCGCGTTAATCGACGCGCTGGCCCATCCGGCCGAAGAGTTGCGGATCAAGGCGGCCTCTGTATTGGCTTTGGCTTCTTCGCCGCAGGCCCAGCACGCTGTTGCCAAGGTTGCGCTCAATGCCGAGAACAGTCAGACGCTGAGGATCGCCGCGTTCGGTTCCTTGGCTGAGTCCGCAAAGCACAATGGCAACAGGCTGACTAATGAGCTGATCGATGAATTGATCAAATTCTCGATGAAGGAAGAAAATCTGGAGTTGCGAACCGCTGCGAGCCGGGCGCTGGGCGCAATGAACCTGCCGAGCAACAAGGCCAGTGAGATCGTTCGTAGCTACTACCGGGGCTAGTCCGAGGGGAATATCAAGTACTCGGGGGGCAGTTCGGGGACGCTGCCTCATTACTCGCGGGCGTCATGCGTGCTTGTTTGGTTGACAGGCCAGTCTGTGCCTGACGCGGCGTTTTCGAGTGTCGGAGCAAGGACGCGGCCTTAGTCGTCTTGCTCGTTGACGGTTGCCTGGCATTCGGGCAGCGACTCGAGGAAGGCCCGGCCATACGACTTGCGGACGATGCGGTTATCCAGGACCGCTACGATTCCCCGATCTTGTTTGTTGCGGATGAGCCGTCCAAAGCCCTGCTTGAGCTTGAGGATGGCGGCGGGCAGCTGATACTCGAAAAAGGGGTTGCCGCCGCGCTGGCGAATCTGCTCGATGCGTGCCTCGACCAGCGGACGGTCGGGCACGTCGAAGGGCAGTTTGACGATGATCACTTTGGAGAGAGCTTCGCCGGGCACGTCCACGCCTTGCCAGAAGCTGTCCGTCCCGAAGATGACGCTGTGTACGTCGTGGCGGAACCTCTCGAGCATCAGGCCGCTGGACAGGCCGCGGCCTTGAACCATCACTTGGATCTGCCTACGGCGAAAGAAGTCGCCGAGCCGCTCGGCGGCGTCATTCATCATCTGGTGGCTCGTGAAGAGCACGAACGCCTTTCCGTCGGTCAGGTCCAGGTACTTCTCGATGGCTTGACAGGCGCCCGAGACAAAACGCTCGGAGTCATTCGGATCGGGCAGGGAGGCTTCGATGTACAGGCGCACCTGCCGGCTGAAGTCGAACGGCGAGCCCAGTTCCAATCGCTCTGCTTCATCCATGCCGAGCCGGTCCGCGATGTAGTCGAAGTCTCCGTTCGGGCCGGTGCACAACGTAGCGCTGGTCATGACGACGCTGCGGACGCAGTCGAGCAGCGATTCGCGTAGCTCCCGGGCAACGTGTACCGGGGCGCAATGAACGCCTGTTCGTGGCCTCGTTGAGGCGCGAGTCGATCGACCGGCAGGCTGCTCCGGGACGGCTGAGTCAGGGGGGCTGCGGAAGGCCTCGGACTCCAGCCAATAGACGCATTCCTGGCGCTTCTGACCGAGCAGTTCTTCGAGCTCATCAGCCATTGAGCCGGTGCGATCGACATAGCTGTTCAACTCATAGCGATCTTCGTGCTCCGACACGCCTCGGCGGACCGCACGGAGTCGGGCGCCGAGGTCTCGGAGCGCTTGGCCGAGATCCGTGCCGACCGGATTGGGCTCGGTGATACGACCGTTACTCCTACCGCGCGTGGCGTTGTAGTCCAGAAGGTCGTCGAACAGCTGATCGGTCAGCCTTCGGGCGCGACGAACCAGTCTGATTGCGGCAGGAGCTCGGCAGTAGGCAAGCAGTCCTCGCTGTGTGCGCTCGTTAAACAGCGCGTTCAGGAAGAAGTGTATCTGGGTGTTGGACACGGAGCACCCGAAATGCTCACCGGCGACGTGCTCGGCAGTGTGGGCCTCGTCAAGGATGACCAGATCATAATCAGGCAGTACCGAAGCCCCACGACTGCGGACAGCAAGATCCG
>CAYGAN010000047.1:8742-18786 GCA_964347585.1 uncultured Planctomycetales bacterium
CTGGCAGCACGGCGCCGCGCACGTTGGTAGAAACACTTCTTGTAGTGGTCGCAACGGCTGCCCATGCAATTGCCGTGCTCACTGCGTACTCTGTGCCAGACAGACATCGACGGCTGAGGCGAGAGATCGCTTAACGAGCCGTCCTGTGTCTTGTAGGCCCACTCCTCGATGCGCCACAACTCTTGTAGGTCTTGCGATGTCGAAAAGAGCGCATCCTGACGTTTGCTGGTCCGTTCGAGCCTTCGAAGGCAGAGGTAGTTGTTTCGGCCCTTGACCAGAGCAGCCGTGAACTGGGCCGACAGAGCGGCTTTGAGGAAGGGGATATCGCGGCGGATGAGTTGCTCTTGAAGGGCGATCGTGTGTGTGCTCACCAGCACGCGCTCGCCGGCAGTGCCGATTCTGTCAGCGGAGGGGATCAGGTAGGCGAAGCTCTTGCCTACGCCTGTGCCGGCCTCGACAAGTAGGTGCCGGCCGGCAGCAAAGGCCCGACCGATGGCGGCGGCCATTTCAATCTGTTGATTGCGTAGCTCAAAACCTGGTAGCCGCTTGGCGATCGGCCCGTTCGGTCCGAGCACGTCATTGATTTCCACGGCGGCCCCTCGCCCAGACAATAAGGATAAGAGAGCTCAGCACAGGCGCGGCGTCTCAGACGATGCTTTGCTCAGGCATCGCGCGACGGGACCGTAGCCACAACACGGTCGCTCCGAAGGCGCCAAGCAGAACCATTATCGCAACCCCGACGATCAGAAGTGCACTGGCCCGCGCCATGCCCAATTCCTGAGCGAAGTCGAGAACGAACCACAGCGTGCTCATGCCGTATAACAGGACGATGACCGTCGTACAGATCGTTACCAGCGTTGTCCCCTTGACCAGGCCGCTATCTTTCATTGTCGCGACCATGTGGGGTCTGGCGAGGATTAGCATGGCTATGAGAATCGCTGCTTGGGTCGGCCAGATCGAGATGGAGTGACTGTAGCTGTAGATCCACGTTGCCGTGGACACCTGCGTGTACTGGCCCTCGCGCTCGCGGACGAAGTGCCCACGGATGTAGTACTCGCCGCGGTCGTTGATCCAGCCGTTCTTCGCGTCCCCGCCGAGGTACGCATAGATGAGCGTATAGACAACGAGGTTGGCCAGGCCAAGGGTAATCACCCAGATGCAGATGCGGTTTCGTGTGCGGCGGCTCATCGGCTGCGTCTCGTGGTCAGGTCGGAGTCGATATCACTCATGCTACGGCTCACCCCCCGGCGATGAACGCGACGATCTAGACCTGATGATCCTCACGAAGAACAGTCTCCTCGTACCGTGACCGGGGGACCATTCTGTTGCTCAGTCCGACGGCCACACGCACGGGGCAATCCCCCGCTGAGCAGGAAGCCTCGCGAGTAAGATGCCCTCCGACAACTCTTCTGGCCTGCCGTCAACTACGACTCGCACACACGTTTTCCCACCGCGCGGCTGATTATAAGTGCGGCTTCGGGGCCAATCAACCCGACCGAGCGATCAGCGCGCCGCTGAGGACCGTAGAACAGGCGGGGATAGCTGCCCTTTTGCCGAGTCGCGGTTCACTGCCGTGCTGCCGTCCGCGAGCCCTTACTGCTCGATTCTCGGCAGGGGCTGGCTTCGACGTAAGCGATGAGTTTGTAAACGAGGCGGGCGGCCAGGAACTCGCTCACAACGCTGCCCGGCAGGGGCAGCGTCTCGACCACGTCCGCAGCAACAACCCGCCTGTTGGACGTCACGGCTCGAAGAAGGCGACACGCCGTGTACCAGTCAAGCCCGCCGGGCTCAGGCGTGCCCACGCCGGGCACACACGAAGGGTCAAAGCCATCCATGTCGATGGTCACATACACGGGATGCTGAAGACGCGCGACGACCTCATCGATCCAGCTTGGTCCGGAACAGTGGCTGGCTGGCTGAGTACATTTGGACGCTGGGACTGGCCTGACGCCGGCTCGCCGCATGAACCGGGCCTCCTCAGCTGAGAAACTACGCACGCCGACCGGGACAACCGTCGCGCCTAGCTCCAGTACTCGCCTCATCACGCAGGCATGCGAGTAGGCCGATCCCTGGTAGGAGTTGCGTAGGTCGGCATGCGCGTCGATCTGGAGAACGGATAGCTTCTTGTATCTGGTCATTACGGCCCGGACCAGGGCGCTCGTGATGCCGTGTTCTCCGCCGAGGGCGATCAGGAATTTGCCCGCGCGCGCGATCCGGCGAGCGGCTTGAAGGACGTGCTCGTGCATCTGCTGCGGGCCCGCAGCCTGGGGTTCGAGCGGCGCTAGTGTGGCAATGCCGACCGTGTACGGCTCGTTGTTGGTCTCGTGGTCGAAAGGCTCCACCTGCTGGCTGGCACTGATGACAGCACGGGGGCCGTCTCGCGTTCCCGTGCGGAAGGTCGTGGTCGCGTCGTAAGGGACCGGCAGAACGGCATACCGCGATTTGCGGTAGTCGCTGTACCGCGGCTCCAGTGCCAGGAAGTTGTCACGAACAGATGACACGAACGTGGATCGGATTATTCAATCTCGTAGAAACTTGCGTAGTCTTGCACGAAATCCGGGTTGTTAACGGCGGCTTCTTTGAGCTCCTGAACGAAGCGAGGCACCTTTGACCGGAGCCGCTTCGGTAGTCTCGGCTCGTTCCGGATGAGCACGTACTGGGCCAGCAGTGGAAACGTAAGCGATGCGCAGGAATAGACCACGACGCTGTTGCGATGAGCATCCTTGAGTTTGCCCCAGCTTCGTGCCTCCTGTGGCGTGGCCCCGGACAGGCCGCCCCAGTGTGGCGCGTCTGTGGTCAGCTGGATGAAGTAGTCGTGTCCTCCCTTGCTCGCGTCGTGCAGGACCTGCCGTAACACCGGCTGAGTCTGCATAAAGAAGTTCTTGGGCGAGCCGCCTCCGATTTCCACCGCCCCGTTCTTTTCTGCGTCGCGCACGATCGCGGCCGTCTCAACGACATCTCGGAGGGGATCGAGCTGTATCGGCTTGTCGAAAAGATGCGGCACGATCAGATTCATGCCGATTGAAGAATCCCCAGGGGACGGCGTGTACACCGGCACCTCGTGCTCAGCGGCTGCGGCAAGCAACGAATCCTCCGGATGCGGCGCCGCCCGGGCAACTGCCTTGCCGAGCGCGAAATGCAGATCCGCTGTTGACAGCGATCCACGTGAGTCCACTTGTCTCATCGCATTGAGAATGACCTTGTCGGTGGCGGCGAGCGTCTCCTTGTCCTGAACGAAAACGTCGTAGATGCGAGCAACCCCCTCTTTCGCCAAGTCATTGTCGTCTATCTCGGCAGAGCCCTGCACCATCGGCGCGTTGAAGGGCCGGTGCAGATCATGGTAGAGATTGGCCCCGGTTGCGATGATGAAATCGATGAATCCTCGCTCGATAAGCGGTATGATCGCCCCGCTCATTCCGATCGGGGTCATGGCGCCGGCCAGAGTCAGGCAGACGGTCGTTGGCTCGCGCAACATGCGGGAGAAGAGCTGGGCGGCCTCGGCAAGGCGTCGGGCGTTGAACCCGCTGGCTGCGTACACATTGTCGATCAGGTCGGCAACGTTCTCGTTTCCGCCGAGTCCGAGCGGCTCGATGGCCCGTCCGCTCATCCATTCGTGTTCCTGTGTGCAGTCAGTTTCTCGTCCCGATTCGTCCATCTGGCATCATCAGACGAAGACCGCGGCCGCAACGACGGTCGTCCACAACCCGTTCTTGTCGCCTTCCGCCGTCTGCACCATCGCGCGGGTGCGGACGATCAGGCCGCGGCCCCGATATATCTCCCGGCGTTCATCATAAGCCGTGTCGGGATCAAGCTCGATCCCGAGCGTGGTGGCGAGCATACTGGCGGCCATGTCCTCCACCAGATCGGCACACCTGCGCTCGGTCAGGCCGAAGCCATGATGCTCGGCAACGTAGCCGTAGCGCTCGCCGTCAGCGGGAACGGCCAATCCGATGCCGGCGCAAGCCAGGCGGCTGGGTTCGTTTGTGCGAGACTCGGCTAAGACGCAATGAGTGATCTGACCGGGCCGGAGTTTGGCGAGGCCTCGCGGCTTAGCGATGATTCTGCATCCTGGCGGAAAGATACTGCTGACCTTGACGATGTTACAGTGAGCGATCCCCGCCTGCCGCAGCGCAGCCTCGAATGACTGGAGGTTGTGGCGGTGCTTGCCCACCCCCTTCGTGAAGAACATTTCACGTGGCACCAAAGCCATCACCTCCGTCCTAACAACGGCTGCTGAGCGCACCACACTGCAGCGCAGCGCAATTATAGCCTGCCAAGGCTACCGCTCAACGCATTTCTCCGCAGGTGTGGATCAAGTTTGCCGGTTCTTCTGGTCGGCGGGATGCGGGTCTTCAAGTCCGAGCAAGTCGCGAAGCATCGGTGCGAGCCGGCGCAGAGCCTGGCCGCGATGGCTGATGCGGTTCTTCTGCTCACTCGTCAGTTCGGCCGTTGTCTTGCCCAGTTCAGGCACGAAGAAGTGTGGGTCGTAACCGAATCCGCCTGTGCCCCGCGGCTCATCAATGATCTCGCCTTCGATCGTGCCTTCGGCTCGCGCCAGCACGCGTGTCCCATCGGCCAAGGCGACCGCGCAGCGGAACCGAGCGCTACGTCGCTCCGGTGGCTGAGCTTGAAGCTCACGCACGAGTTTGGTGTTGTTGGCCGCATCGCTCCTCGGCTCCCCGGCGAAGCGAGCGGACAGCACGCCGGGCAGGCCTCCCAGGCTGTCCACCTCCAGCCCCGAGTCCTCTGCGAGCGTCCAGTGGCCGGAGCGGCGAGCGTAGTGGGTGGCCTTCTTCGCCGCGTTCTCCGCGAAGCTTTGGCCATCCTCGACGGGATGGGGCAATGGCGGCAGATCGTCCAGACTCAGCCATCGCACCGGCAAGTCGCTAAGAATCTGCCGTATCTCGTGGAGCTTACCGGGGTTAGCGGTGGCGATCACGATGGTGTAGATGGGCTCTGGCACTGCCGTCAGCTCGATACGGGCGCCTCGCTGCTGCTCTGCCCAGCCGCCAGGCAAGCGGCCCGCCAAAGGCTGTGCTACTGCTGCGGCCGACTGCGTCGTGCAAAGCAGCTCGCCGCTTCAGCGGCCGGGCTTACCACGGCGCGAGGTTTTCCCGCCGCGGCACTTCGACCAGCAAAGGCGCGTCTCGCACCCACTGACCCGTCGCCGTCCTAGTTCGGCGTGGGTAGCCGTTGAACGTCATGTACTGGAACTCCTCTTTTCTGGCCGCCAGCCTGTCCGCTTCAAGCTGGGCGGCGGCCTTCTGCTCATGAGGGCCAAAACGTTCGGGGGCGCTGGGAAAATTGCCTACGAAGACCAGACTGCGTGCGTCCTGATGCCAGTAGTAGGCCTCGAAGCCTTCCTGACGCAGCTGACGCACGTACTCCACCGCCGCTTCCTTGCGTTGATCGAACGAGGGAGTGTTGAAGAACCGGGCGATCTGCAGCGTGAATGGTCCGGAGGCCTTGTGCACATCCCACTCAGGCGGCCCGGCCGATTGTTCGGCGATCAGCACCGGCAGGGCCTCGACGAAGGGAAAACGGTTGCCTGTGGACAGATGACGGATCAGATCGATATCGACGCGAAGCCTGGCGGGAAAGGTCAGCGCACCGGTCTTGCGATCGGCCTGCTTGCGATATCGGCCGTAGTAGAGTCGGCTTGCGTGCTCGCCGTGCTCGATGCGGACGGCCTTCGGGTCGATTCCAGCAACGGCGCGAAGTGCCTCTGCGAGGCGGTTCACGATATGTTGTCGCTGCGGATCGTCCAGCTCGATACAGAGAATCGTCCATTCCTCTCCGTGCGCGCTTCCAGCCTTGGGACCGGCCAGCAGGCGGTCAAAGCCGGGCCAGTCATGACAACCGCCTGCCACGCCCATGACGAAGGTCAGACAACCCAGACGCTGCCACACTTTGCCGCAACGTGTGCTCATCACGCCGATAGTGTCTTCAGCCGGTTCGTACCGGCCGCGGAATCGTTGCCAGCCGTGCCGAGACGCGAAGGTCAGCGGCTTGTATCTCATCGTCGCAGCCGGCTCTTCAGGGCTCGCCGCTGTGCAGCCAAGAGCTGGCGGATTCCCCGGCCGGCCAACGCCAGCATCCGGTCAAGTTCGCGTCGTGTGAACGTGCTGGCCTCGCCGGTGCCTTGGACCTCGACGAAATCCCCTTTCCCGGTCATTGCGACGTTCAGATCGGCCTGTGCGGCGGCGTCTTCCTCCGCATCCAGGTCGAGCAGCAGCCGACCGCCGATCTTTCCGACGCTGACGGCCGCAACAGCGTCGAGCATGGGCGATTCCGCCAGCAGGCCACGCCGCAGTGAGATCTGCACCGCATCGCAGGCGGCCACGTAGGCTCCGGTGATGCTGGCAGTTCGCGTCCCGCCGTCCGCCTGCAGCACATCGCAGTCGAGCATGAGTGTGCGCTCCCCGAGCTTGTCAAGATCGATCACCGCCCGCAGAGCTCTTCCGATCAGCCTCTGGATCTCCTGGGTCCTGCCGTCAATCCGCAGCCGGTTCCGGACCCGTCGCTCCGCGCAGGCGCCCGGGAGCATGTCGTACTCGGCGGTGACCCATCCGCCCCCGATCGACTCCTTCCATCGCGGGCGTCCCTCCACCCACGAGGCGGTGCACAGCACGTGTGTCTGGCCGGTTTTGACTAAGACCGAGCCGGCGGCGAACTTCGTGAAGTTGCGAATGATCTCGACGGGCCGGAGCTGATTGGTCCGACGGCCTGCACGACGGGGCATAGGTATCTGCTCCTTGCGGCGGGATCATCCCGGCCAGCGGGCATTGCCAAGCACCCGGCTGCTCGCCCGGCCTCAAACCGATCGGTCATGGCGACCCGATCAACACGTCAAGCAGCGCGCGCTGAAAGTGCAGGCGGTTCTCAGACTGCTGGAACACAACCGACTGCGGTCCTTCGATTACCTCGTCGGTGATCTCCAGGCCCCGGTAGGCGGGCAGGCAATGCATGACCAGGGCATCCGGCCGGGCGTGTCGCAGTAGCGCCTTGTTGACCTGATATCGCGCGAAATCACGGATGCGCTGCTCGCGCTGATCCTCTTGGCCCATTGAGGTCCACGTGTCCGTCGAGACGATGTCGGCCCCGTCTGCGGCTTCGGCCGGATCGGTCGTGCAACGTAGGTCCGCCCCGGGCACGCGCTGTTTGACCGTCTCGACGAAGCTTGCGTCTAACCGGTAACCATGCGGACTGGCGATCGTCAGGGAAAGGCTCAGTTTTGCGCAGGCCCATGCCAGTGAGACCGCGACGTTGTTTGCATCGCCGACGTATGCCATGCGTCGTCCCTCAAGCCCGCCCAGCTTCTCGGCGACCGTCATCATGTCCGCCATGGCCTGGCACGGATGGGCAAAGTCGCTCAGGCCATTGATTACCGGCACCGTTGCGTAGCAGGCCAGCTCCTCGAGGTTACTGTGTGCGAAGACGCGGGCAGCGATTCCGTCACACATCCCCGAGAGCACGCGGGCCACATCTCGCGGCGCCTCCCGTTCGCCGAAACGAATGTGATGATCGTCCAGGTTGATCGCGTGCCCGCCAAGCTGGGTCATGGCCACCTCGAAGCTAATCCTTGTGCGCAGGGACGGCTTCTGAAAGATCATGGCCAAGGTCTTTCCCCGCAGGGAGGGAACGAGTTTGCCCTGCTGGAACTGCTGCTTCTGCTTCAACGCGTAGTCAAGCAGCGCTCGCAAGGTTTCGCCCGGGATGTCAGCGAGACAAATGAAATGCTTCAGCCCGCTTGGCCCGTCAGGTGCAATGCTCATCGTTCCGTCCCCCCAACCCGCAGGGATGTCGGCTGCGAGGCGTCGGTGCCGGCGGCCGCAGTCCGCGCCTCCCCGAACACGCCTCTGAGTATCTCGAAGCCTTCGTCAAGCTGTTCGGCTGTCACGTTCATAGCCGGCAGCATGCGGATGACGGTCTCCTGGGTGCAGTTGACCCGAAGCCCGTTCCGCATCGCCGCGATCATGATATTCCTGCCGGGGATTGCCAGTTCAATCGCGATCATCAGGCCTCTGCCCCGGACAGCCTCTACGAAATCGAACTCCTGCTGCAACTGAGCGGCCTTTGTCATCGCGTATTCACCCATCGCCTGGGTGTTGGCCAGCAGGTTCTCCTCCTCGACCGCCTCGATCATCGCGATCGCTGCGCTGAGTACGAGCGGGTTGCCTCCGTACGTGGAGGCATGTGAGCCAGGTGTAAGCGCCCCGGCCACCTCCGGCCGGGCGAGCGTCGCGCCGATCGGCGCGCCGCCGCCCAGTGACTTGGCCAGTGTCATGATGTCCGGCTCGATGTCAGAATCCTGGTAGGCGAACCACGCGCCGGTCCGTCCACACCCGGTCTGTACCTCGTCACAGATGAGCACCACGTTCCGCCCGTCGCACACCTCCCGCAGCTTACCCAGATAGTCGTCGTCGGGGACAATAACCCCACCTTCGCCTTGAATCGGCTCGACGAGCACGCCGGCCGTCTCGTCGTCGATCGCCGTCGTGACGGCGTCAACGTCGTTGTACGGCACGTACGCGAAGCCCGGCAGGAGCGGGTCGTTGCCTTCGTGGGCCTTTTGTTGGCCGGTGGCTGCCATCGCCCCGGACGTCCTACCGTGAAAGCTCTTCTCCATGCTGATGATCTTGTACCGGCCGCGGGGGGTGTAGCGACGCGTCAGTTTGATCGCGGCTTCGATCGCCTCCGCTCCGCTGTTGCAGAAGAAACATTGCCCCCCGAAGCTTCGCTCGGAGAGCATCTGCGCAAGCCGGGCCTGTTCGGCAGTATAGAACGTGTTGTCGATATGAATGAGCCGGCGGACCTGGTCGCAAAGGGCCTGCACGACCTTCGGATGGCAGTGTCCGATGGCACTGCATCCCCAACCGGGAAAAAGATCCAAATACCTTCTTCCGTCGCGATCCCAGATGTAACTGCCCTCGCCTCGCACGATGACCACCGGCTGGCGTGGGTAATTGCCGATCACGAATTTCGAATACGATTCGAGTATCTCTTCGGTGGTCACTTGTCTTCCTCGTCTTGCAGGATCTCGGTTCCTACGCCTCTCGGAGTAAAGATCTCCAGCAGTAGGGAATGGTTCATTCGCCCGTCGATAATGTGGGCCTTCTTGACGCCCGCCTCGAGCGCTCGCAAGCACGCCTCGACCTTGGGAATCATGCCCCTGTCGATCACGCCTTGTCGCATCAGGTCGGCGACCTGAGCTTGCCCAAGGGACGAACAGAACGAGTTCGGGTCATCGCGCCTCGTACGAATCCCGTGTGTATCGGACAGGACGACCAGCTTCTCCGCCCCCGCTGCTGCGGCCACTTCGCCGGCCGCGTGGTCGGCATTGACGTTCAGCTTCCCACCCGCCGGATCCCGCGAAATCGGAGCGATCACGGGGATGGTATCCGCTGCGCAGAGCAGCCGGAGTATCCGGTCGTTGACCTGGTTGATCCGCCCGACGGAACCGATGTCGATCCGCCGACCATTCTCTCCGTGCAGATAGGTGCGCTCGGCAAACAGGACACAGCTGCTCAAGCTGTGCAGACCGATGGCCTCGACCCCGAGGGACCGCAACGTCTCCACGATCCGCGGGTTGATTCGTCCACACAGAACGGATTCGACGATCGCCAACGTTCGTTCATCGGTGTATCGCAGCCCCTGAACGAATTGCGGCTCGAGCCCGGCCTGGGCCATTGCGTCGTTGATCGCTGTGCTGCCGCCGTGCACGATGACCGGCTGCATGCCCACGTAGTTCATGAACGCGATGTCTCGCAGTAGCTCCGTTTGCGCGTCCTGCCGGTCGAGTACCGCTCCCCCGATCTTGACCACGACAATCCGGCCGTAGTACTGCTGGATGTAGGGCAGAGACTCGATGAGTGTGGCGGCCTTAGCGATGAACTCTTCCACGGCCCCATCCTCGCTTCGGCGAGCAAACCGCAAACCGTCAACGTAAATCCCGGCTGGCGGTGTGTCAAGGAAATGGGCCGAGCGACAGGCGTACTCGCCGCCTCGCCCACGGCAGGCGGGTTGAGCTACATCCGCCAGGCG
>CAYGAN010000047.1:18919-21688 GCA_964347585.1 uncultured Planctomycetales bacterium
GCCGGATCGTACCGCGCCCTTCTTCGAACCGCGTGACCCAATACGACAGCCGCGATGCTCAATGCGAGGCCTACAAGGGGTGATCACGAGGCTGAGTATCCCCAGGACCAGAGCGGCAATCGCCATGCCGCTGCGCTGCTCGACGGGCTGCGGTGTGACCGGCGGTGCTGCCGCGTCCGTCACTACCGGGCATGCACGAAACGAACGCGACGACCACGACAGTACGATTGGCAGCACAATCGCTGCCGCGACGACCGACAGGATCAAGACCGAGATCACGACCATCTCGGCCCAGCCGGGTGCGGCGAAGATCGCGCTGAATTCCATACCGGCCTCCTCGGAAGAGAAGAATTGACCGTCCGCCGACTTCGTGCGATGCTACCTTACCGGCGGCGGAGCGGGCGGGTCAACCGTTTTCGGGAGTGCCGGCGGGACGGACCGAATCATGGACAAAGGCGAGTGCGCACTGATTGACTGGCTGCGAGAAGCCAGCCGTCTTGATCCGGATCGTGTTCTCATCGGCATTGGCGACGACATGGCCGGGCTGCGCATCGGCGATCGACTGGTGCTCATCACCTCGGACATGCTGCTGGACGGCGTACACTTCGAAACCGAGCAGCATCCGCTTGACCTGATCGGTCGGAAGTCCATCGCGTGTTCTCTGAGCGACTGTGCGGCAATGGCATGTCAGCCGACCGCAGCGGTTGTGTCGGTTGGCCTGCCGAATGGAATGAGCATGGACGATGCCAAGCGTCTGTTCGAAGGTATGCAGCGTTTGGCCGGCGAGTTCGGCTGCCAGATCGTTGGCGGCGACGTTACGAGCTGGGATCAGCCGCTAGTTATCGACGTGGCCATGCTAGCCGAAGTGGTCACCAATCGGGGGCCGGTGTTGCGCAGCGGGGCGAAGATCGGCGACCAGATCTGCGTGACGGGCTCACTGGGCGGCAGCCGGCTGGGGCGACATTTGCGGTTCCAGCCGCGCATCCAGGAGGCCCTGCGGTTGGCCGAGGGCCTAGGCCAACGGTTGCACGCGATGATTGACATATCCGACGCCCTGGCCATGGATCTGCACAGGATCTGCCGGGCCAGCGGCGTCGGCGCTCAGATCGACGCGGAGCGGCTCGAAGCCCTGCTCGACGACGACGCTATGCGTGCCGCCGAGCTCGACGGACGCCCGCCCATCGAGCACGCCCTGAATGACGGGGAGGATTTCGAGCTGCTCTTCTGTGCCGATATGGAAGGACTTGAGCCCGGACTGGCGAAGCTGGCCCATCCCATCGGCCGCGTGGTGGAATCAGGCCTGCACGTCCGCGAGCGCGACGGGCGACTCGATCCCTTCGAGCCGGTCGGCTACGAGCACTTCAAATGACCCGCGCGGACCTCGTGCTGACAAGTGACAGTCCGACATCCACGCACATGATCGGCTGCCGATTGGGTCGCGTGTTCCAGCCCGGTGACGTGGTCGCGCTGGTCGGGGCGCTCGGCTCGGGCAAGACGGTGCTGGTCAGGGGCATCGCCGAAGGCCTCGAGGTCCGCGATCTGGCCCGAGTCAGCAGCCCGACCTTCATCATCATCAACGAGCACGAGGGACGCCTGAGGCTGTACCACGTTGACGTGTATCGCCTGCGTACGCCTGGCGAGCTTGACGCGCTGGGCTTTGATGAGATCTGCCGCAGCGAGGGCGCGGTGGTCGTCGAATGGGCCGATCAGATCGCGGAGCTGCTTCCGCCTGACCACCTTCGAATCACCATTGAGTTGATCGACGCGACCTCTCGCCGCTTGCTGCTTACTCCGTGCGGCCCGCGGGCGGCGAGGCTTGTCTCCGCCGTGTCGGCAGAAGGCCGTTAATGGGTTGCCCGCGGCGCATGGCCAGGCGAGCGCGGCTGGCCGGGCGACCGGTATTCCATTTGCAAGCCGAATTGCGTAAACTGACGTGGCTGATCCGGCCGAATGTTCCGGTAAGTCAGGGACCATGGTGATGGCAGATCGAGCATTCCAGCGATGTATCAATCCGGACTGCGCCGCCACGTTGTCTGTCGATGAGGTGCTGTTCGGCTGCCCGAAGTGTTCGTCCTTGTTGGACGTTTGCTACGACTGGGATCGCATCAAGCTGCCTAGTAGCTTGCGCTTCTTCGAGTACCGCTGGGCCACTCGGGGCCTGCATAACGGCGGGGCGCTGGATTTCTCGGGGGTGTGGCGGTTCCGTGAACTTCTGCCGTTCGCGGACGAGCCGCACGTCGTGACCATCGGCGAGGGCCGGACTAATCTGCAAGAGGCCAATCTACTGGCCAAAGCGATCGGCATGAAGCCCGGGCGCCTGTTCCTTCAGTACGAGGGGTTGAACCCTTCGGGCAGCTTCAAGGACAACGGGATGACTGCTGCCTTCACGCTCGCGCACATGATCGGGCGGCACCGGGTAGCGTGCGCGTCCACCGGCAATACCAGTGCTTCGCTGGCGATGTTCGCGTCCCTGGCCGTTGGCGCCGATGGCCGGGCCATGCAGGGAATCGTCTTCATCGGTTCCGGCAAGATCGCCTACGGCAAGCTTTCGCAGGCTCTGGACTACGGCGCCCTGACGCTTCAGATCGAGGGGGATTTCGACGCGTGCCTCCGCCGGGTCCGCGAGGTGTCCGGCCGGCTGGGGATTTACCTGATGAACTCCGTGAATCCCTTCCGCCTGGAAGGCCAGAAGGCGATCATGTACCGGGTCCTGGAGGCACTGGATTGGCGCCCACCCGATTGGATCATCGCGCCGGGGGGCAATCTGGG
>CAYGAN010000047.1:21698-25694 GCA_964347585.1 uncultured Planctomycetales bacterium
GACCATTATGTATCGAATCATCGAGGGCCTGGGCTGGGAAGTGCCGGACTGGATAATCGTGCCCGGCGGAAATCTGGGCAACTCCAGCGCGTTCGGCAAGGCCTTCGCGGAGTTGTACGAGCTGGGGCTGATCAAGCAGGTTCCCCGGCTGGCGATTATCAACGCCACGGGGGCCAACACGCTTTACCACGTGTACGAGCAGGCAGGCGTCCGATGGGATGGCGGGCGGGTCAACAAAGAGCCCATCGACCGGCTTTACGCCAAGATGGACGCCGAGAACATCCACCCTCATACGATCGCCAGTGCGATCGAGATCGCCAGGCCCGTGAACCTGAAAAAGGCCCTGCGATCCCTGGACATCATGAACGGCCTTGTTCGCCAAGTCCCCGACGACGAGATTCTGGAACACAAAGCCATGGTCGGGCGGTTCGGGTTCGGGTGCGAGCCGGCCAGCGGCGCCAGCGTTGCCGGGCTGCATCTGCTGCTCAAGGAGCAGATCATCAGCCCGGATGAAACGGTGGTTTGCATTCTGACCGGCCACGAGCTCAAGGACCCGGACGCAACAGTCAGGTACCACACGGGGATCGACATGAAACAGGCCGCCCCGCCCCCTGCAGCGCCGACGGAGGGCAAGTATGCCAATCGTCCCATCCCTGTGGCGGACGACTTGGCTGCGATCTGCGCCGCTCTCGGCGAGCCGCTGACCGACGAGGTTGCCAGCGCCGAGGGCGAGCCCATACGCGTCGGCCGGCACCACGACGATGCTTCGGTTATGAAAGAATACTAACCCACCTTGGCGCCGGCTCAGGGCGCTATGGACGCGGCGCACAATCGCATCACAAAGGACAGGGTGGCGGACTGACTCAAACTGCGAAACACGCTCACACGGCGGTCGGCCCCCATCGTGTCTGACTCGGCGCGCTTGCCGGGTGGTTACGACCCGTCCATAATGCGACTGGATTCGTGGACCTGGGGCGGCAAGGCACTCTGGGCGAGCTATTGTGTTGGATCGGGGCTGTGTGAGCGGCGGAGGACAGTCCGATGGTGTTGCTTGCGATCGCCGGTGCAGCGGGCAGGATGGGTCGCCGGCTGGTGGCCCTGGCCGGGCAGGACGAGCGTTTTGAGCTGGTCGCGGCATTGGAGGCGACCGGACACCCGGACGTAGGGGCGGACTCGGGCGAGCTGGCGGGGATCGGGGCGAACCGGCTCTTCATTCAGGATCGCACCGAGACCGAGTTCCAGGTGTTGATCGACTTCAGCACGCCGACCGGCACGGCCCACTGGCTGGATTACTGTCTCGTCAGGAGCCGCGCCATGGTCATCGGCACGACCGGGCATAGCGACGAACAGGAGGCCACGATCCGCGAGGCAGCCCAGACCATCCCCGTTCTGAAAGCCCCGAACATGAGCATCGGCGTGAACCTGCTGTTTCGCCTGGTCGGGCAGGCGGCCGAGCAGCTCGGGCCGGACTACGACGTTGAGATCCTCGAATCGCACCACCGCTTCAAGAAGGACGCTCCCTCCGGTACGGCCTTGGGGCTTTTGCAGTCCGTCTCCCAGGCCGCCGGCAGGAGCAGAGAGGCCAAGGCGGTGTTCGGTCGGCACGGCCAGACAGGCGAGCGACCGGCAGGGCAGATTGGCGTGCACGCGCTGCGGATAGGTGATACGGTCGGCGAGCACGAGGTGCACTTCGGCACGCTCGGCGAGACCGTGATCCTCAAGCACGTGGCCCACACGCGCGATACGTTCGTGCACGGCGCTCTGCGTGCCGCGGCCTGGATCGTCGACAAGCCTGCCGGTCTGTACTCGATGCAAGATGTGCTGAAACTCGATTCACCGAGGGCGCGGGCCTGAAGGCGCGACCGGTGCGAATGGTCCGACCGCCTGCGGGCGGATGGGACAAGGCCAGTGGCAGTCAGCCGAGGCGACTTCACACGCATGCTTGGCTTCTGCAGGCGCTTGACGGGCAACGTGATCGTACACGGTGCGTCGGCGTCCATCATGCTGCTTGCGGGCGCCTGTTGCTGCGATGGGTTCTGGGATCTTTCGGGAATGTGCAGCGAACGGTGCATTCCGGGTGCGCCGATACCGGGCCGCTTTCTGACGAGGCTTGGCACCGGCGAGGAGCCTGGACCACACTACGTGATCCGCACGCAAGAGGGGTATGCGGCTCTGCTGGCCGGGCTCGATCCGGACTTGGAGCCGCCGGAGGTCGATTTCCAGGGCGAAATGGTCATCGGTCTTGCCACCACCGGGGTGGAGCACTTCTATATCCGCGACCTGGGTGACAAGATCGCGGTATTCATCTGCCTCGATCAGATAACCATCGCGATCTTCGCCCCCGAGCTTACCCTGATAGCCGTTCCTCGCGATGATCGGGCAGTGGTCTTCAACGAGATGGGTACCGAGGTCGAACACCAAGAGCAGTAGTCCCCGCCGCGAACGTCGATTGACATTCGTGCCGGTCGCTAGAACAATTTCCGGCGATGAAATCGCTGGGCCTTCTGGCTGCAGGTACCGTGGGCACTTTGCTGGTGGTGCTGGGGGCTATGTGGCTCTCCGGCTCAGGCCGGCATCCCGCAGGAGCCGGGAACCGTTCGCTCAGCCGGGGCGGCGGCGAGCCGGTCAGCCGAGACCGGCGCCCGAAAACGACAAGGCCAGCCCGCCGCGCGACAGACAGCCAGCGGGAGAGAGCCGTCGCCAACGCGCTCGAGCGCATCGACGACTGGGCGGCGGTGGCTCGCAGCCGCGTTCGGCGGCAGGCGGCATTTCAGTTGGCGCTGGCGGCTGAGGCGCACAGCCACGGCAGACGGGAAGAAGCTGTGGCCTGCTATGATCGCATCCTGACGCGCGAGCCCGAGCATTTCGAAGCGCTACGTGGCAAGGCCGCTGTACTGACCGAGCTAGCACGATTCCGAGGGGCCGCAGCTTGCTACCGACGGGCCGTAGCGGCCGAGCCGGACGACCTGAAGGTACGATTCAACTTCGCCGTCACGCTGTCGCGTCTGTCGATGTTCGGCGAAGCCGCCGAACAGTACCGCCAGATCATCAAACGCCGGCCCGACCATGAACGGGCACTGTACAACCTGGCAGTTATTGCTCAGCGCGAGGGCAAGCTCTCGGAGGCGGTCGAGCTCTGGCAGCGCGTTACGCAGCTTTCGCCTCGCCTGGCGAGTGTCTGGTTTCATCAGGGCGTGGCGCTGCTGGAGCTGGGTCGATCGGCGGATGCGGTGCGCTGTTTCCAGGAGGCCGCCAGACTGGAACCCAAGCGTGCGGACGTGCATACGAACCTGGCCCTGGCGCTTCAGGCCGACGGCAAAGTCGCGCAAGCCCGCGACGCCTTCGAGCGCGCGCTCCAGATCCAGTCGGACTTCCTGCCCGCGATCAATGGTTTGGCCGGTTTGTGCTGGGAGTGTTTCCGCCGAGATTCATCCCGCACCGGCGACCGCGGCCAGGCCATCGCGCTGTGCAAGCGGTCGCTGGCGATCAAGGCCGACCAACCCGAGATCGAGCAGCTGCTTGCTCGCATGACTGGTCAGCCTTCTGCTCGCGGCGCGGGCGCATCGTCAACGCCGGCCGGACGGTGATGCAGGCAAGCTCACGTCGTGTTCCTCAGTTGCTAGTTTGAAGCGATGATGACTTTCCGCGAGGCCTTCACTTTGTGGTACAGCTCCAACGTGTCGTAGCTGACGGTGATGGTGAAGGTCTCTTCCTTGCCCGCGAGCTTAAGGTCGTTTGGCACTCGCCATGAGTACCCGCAGGTGCCGTCTCAGCCAAAGGGCATCGGACCCTCTGCGACCTTCTGTCCTCCGGAATCGGTGATTATGACGTTTGGGTCCAGGCACGCCGGCCGTTCGTAGGAGTGTTCCTCGCCGTCCCCTGGCAATGCGTGCTACGCAGGCAAAGGGCTCGCGGATCTCTACGCGGGCTCGGGGTCAGGACTTCTCGAAGTCGGAGAGTTTCTTGTTGAGCTTGTTTGCCTGCAGGCGTTCCAGC
>CAYGAN010000048.1:0-218 GCA_964347585.1 uncultured Planctomycetales bacterium
CCCAGGCTTTGCGCAGGGCGACGGCTGCCCGGGTCAATCGTTCGGCTGCCTCGTTTGCGGGCTCAGCGGCTTCCGCCGTGCGCCCGTCTTGTAGCGCCTCCCCGGACTGCTTGAGCACGTCACCAGCCGCGTGAAGCTCGCGATCGACGAGCGGGTCGAGGATGCCTATCCTTTCGGCGATATACAAGACGTAGAACCGAATCTCGAACTCCTCCGCG
>CAYGAN010000048.1:228-22244 GCA_964347585.1 uncultured Planctomycetales bacterium
CAGTTCTTCGAGCCGTCGCACCGCCCGCATGATCTCGCCGAGCGCGTCCACAACATCTCCCGACCAGGGGAACTGGGGTATCCGCATGGCCCGGTCCGTGATGACGAGCGACGGCATGGTAAAGCCGGGCTCGCCCTGCCTGCTCGTGGGTCCCTCACCCAGCGCGCCGGCCATCATATTGAGAAGCTGCTCAAGGACCTGGATGATACGATCGACCTGCGGGACGGCCCGGGCAAGCTGGTTCGCAGCGAGCAGCTCGGCTGCGCCATCGAACCGTTCGAGCAGTTGTGCTTCAGCGGCTTGGGATAGAATCGAGGCGAAGGCCGAATCCGGACGTCCCAGCGCTTTGCGCTCGATCGCGCCTTGAAAGCGTCTGTACCGATTCGCATACATCCGTTGATTCTGCACCAGCCGATCGAGTTGCTGCCGCTGTGCGGGCGTCAATTGGCCCTGCGTCTTGCCGAGCGTTTCCCGCCCCAGCTCCATGATCCCCTCGCGCTGCTTCTTGACGTCAGCGAGCAACTCCTCCAGGGCCGAAAGCAGCGCCCCGTCGGACAGAGTGACCTTCTGCTCGCGCAGGATCTGCGCCAGGCTCCGGAGAACTTCGCGCTGCACGTCCGCTGCACTCGCCAGCGCCTCGGCCACGATGGGCAAGTCCGACCGGCCCGGCTCAGCGCCGGCGGGACCGGCCGCTCCCGCAAGCAGGAACGCCGACCAAATCAAACGAACTGCTCGCATAGCTCTGACACGCAGGAACCCCCGATCCACACGCGAAGGAACACGCACAGCCCGGATCTCAATCGTGCAAGGCCGACATCGAGGCCCCTGGGGACGCCCTCGCCCCAACAGGCCGGCGCCCTGTCAACCCGAACACCGAACCCACCCATGCGAGCGGGCTGACTCGTGGGCACAAGCCATTAGACATTCTAACGCCGCTGCGTGTTCCAAGCCAGGCTCGGCCTTTCGGCCCGATGCGATCGCGGCCAGGAAGTTATGAAGGCAGGCGACGTGCGCTCGAACCCATCCGATCGCGTTCTTCGGGCCGATCAAGCTGGCAGGGGCGGGATAGCGCTGGACGGTGGCGATGCGCGTCCATCCGCGCACCCCCCCGAGGGGCTCGCCGGCAGCGGAGGCGTCGAAAGCCTCCAGCCAGTTCGGATCCATCAGGTTGAAGCGTACGGCCCCCCGCTCGCCATGAATCTCAAACCGTAACTCGTCCTCGGTGCCGGTGGCAATCTTACTGGCCTCGACCGTTCCGATCGCCCCGTCCGGGGTCCGGAGCATGAGTACGACCAGGTCTTCAGCCTCGATCTTGACACACCGGCTCGGATCCCGCGGGTCGGGCCGTCGCTCGGCCCAGATACGCTCGGCGGCGCAGACCGATTCGAACGGTCCGACCAAGTGCCAGAGCAGATCGAGGATATGCGAGCCCAGGTCGTGGAGGACCCCGCCGCCGCTGGCCTTGTCAGCCTTCCAGTTCAACGCGCGGCTGCGATCGACGCTGCCGGAGTGAAGGTACGCCCCCCGGAAGTGCGTGACCGGCCCGACGAAGCCCTCATCGACGAGCTGTTTGGCCCGCATGGTTGCCGGCAGGAAGCGGTACTGGAACGTCGTCTGATGCGTGCCGGCGTAATCGCCCAGGGCAGCAACGATCTCGCGTGCCTCTGCGGCGCTGCCCGCCAACGGCTTGTCACAGTAGATGTGCTTACCTCGGCGGATAGCCGCCAGGATGGCATCCTTGTGCAGATGATTCGGCGTGCAAACATGAACGATGTCGATCTTGTCGCTGTCAATGACGTCGCGCTGATCGGTCGTGGCGATCTGAAACCCGAGCATCTCGCGCGCCTTCGCAGCGGTTTCCTCACGGGAGGTGGCGACACCGACCAGCCTGGTTCGCACCGGCGGGGGGTCGTAGAAGAGGGGCATGTTCAGATGGGCATAGGCGTGGACCTTGCCGATGAAGCCGAACCCCAGGATCCCCACGCCAAGGACCCGATCCGACTGGCCAATGGCGTTCATGTCATCCTCCGCGTCCGTTGCCGTTCGCAAGGCACCCGTTGGGGCGGCCCGCTCTAGTGGCCGAACGGGCTCCGGTCGATCGGTCGGGCAAACCGTCGCTCGCCAAATGCGATCACAGCCAATGTTTTCGCCAGAATCCGCAGGTCAAGCCAAGGACTCATATGATGCACGTAATAGACGTCGTACTTGATGCGCTCGTCCCAACTGAGAGTCGTACTTCCGTTGACCTGCGCCAGACCTGTGCAACCAGGACGGACCAGTAGTCGCTGGCGCCGATATTCGTCGTACCTGGCAATCTGATCAAGAAGGGTCGGGCGAGGACCGACAATGGACATGTCTCCGCGAAGGACGTTGAGCAATTGCGGCAGTTCGTCCATCTTGGTGCGGCGAAGGATTCGGCCCCAGGCGGTGATCTCCGGGTGATCGAGGGGGACGAGCTCTTTGGGATCGGGGGTTCGTCCGGCCCTCATCGTGCGGAACTTGATAAGCTTGAAGGGCCGACCGCCAAGACCTCCTCGGTCCTGCGTGAAGAAGATCGCCCCACGGTCGCTGAGGAACGCGCCCAACGCGGCAAGGAGCAGGGCCGGCGAGAGAACCACGATCAGGACGACGCTGAACAGCACGTCGGCCCAGCGCTTCACGTGCCGAGACCATAAGCCGGGCAAGGGGGAGCTCAACACCCGACGGGTTCTGCCCGCCGATCTTCGCGCACTTTCCGCCTGTTGCTCGGGCATAACAGAAAAACCAATCCAGCGCTTCGCTACCGCGCGTTCAGCCGCCCGTCGGTGTGCCGACAACCTTCGCCCAGGGCCCAGCTCACCACGCCGAGCACCATCGCCGCGCCGGCCGCCTGTCTCGTCACCGACGGGCTAGGTTCTTTTAGCAGTCCAGGCGGAACGTGACCAGCGCGAATTTAAGCCGCTCATGCAGCCGGAGGAACGCCCAGGTTACACGTGGGCACCCGGCGCAAGCCGCTAGCGGTCGGGCTGGCGGACACGCGTGCACCAGCTGCGATGAGCGCGGAGACGCTCGCCTGGCCGAGTGTGGATCGGGTCCCGAAGGTTAGATGCTCTCACCGGGGACCACCCGACGAGTGATCTGGAAGGCACGATTCCCCTTGAGCTTCCCGGCGTGCCCTGCAAACTTGTTTCGTCCCTCGACTTGGATGATCAGTTCATCGGCGATAGGCTTCTCGGTCTGAATGATGTCGCCCGGCCGAAGATTGATCAGGTCCTCAAGGGTGATCTCGCACTCCGCCGCGAAGGCCCTGAGTTGAACCCTCGCGGTTCCGAGGGTTCTCGTCATGCACTCGATTTGATCTTCAGTACCGGCCTTGTGCTGGTACGCCACCCAGCTTTGCGAGGCCAGCTTACTCATGACGGGATCGATCACGTTGAATGGAATGCAAAAGCTCATGGTGCCGGCACGAGGCCCCATCTTGATTTCGAAGCCGACGACGACGACGACCTCGCTGGGGGCCACGATCTGCACCAGATGAGGGTTGGACTCCGTCTCAACGAGTTTGAAACTAACGCTAGCCAGGTTACCCCATACCTCGCTAAGATTGTCGAGGGCTTGGTCGATGATTCGCTGGACGAGCCGCAGCTCGATGCCGGTTAGCGGGCGCTGAGGTATGAACATTTCGTTGTTCGATCCGCCGAGCAGCCTATCGATGATCGGATAGATGATCAGTGGGCTGATCTCCAGGCACATCTGGCCTTCGAGAGGCGGCGCGCGTAACAGGTTAAAGCAGGTCGGATTGGGCAAAGAATGAAGGAACTCACTGTAGGTGAGCTGTTCGGTGCTGGCGACGCGGACCTCTATGATTGTGCGGAGAAAGCCGGAGAGCGATGCGCCGAAGTTTCGGCTGAAGCCCTCATGCATCGCCTCAAGGGCGCGGACCTGATCCTTGCTGACACGCTTGGGGCGCTTGAAGTCGTAAGTCCGCACGTCGGGCGGACGCGACCGCTGGGTCTCCGTGGGGGCGGTGGCAGCCCCATCTTCGATTGTCGAACCCTGTTCAACCGCAGCGAGCAGGGCATCAATCTCAGATTGTTCAAGAACGTCGGACATAAGCGCTCGAGGTCGGCCGTCGCCGCACACGGGAGTACTGTCGGCTTATCGGACACAGGGCTCGCGAACTTTAGGGTTTTCGCGTGGCGCTGGGCCGGGCTACGTCTGTCGATTGCAGGCAGTGTCGTGTTGGCAAGACCCGTCGGCATCCAATAAGGCAAGGTCGAGTCAGTAAGTCCGGGCGGACCGAGGCAATCGCTTCAGGCTCTTGCCACGCCCGAGGCCGGACTGGGAGAATCCCCCCGCATGGAACGGAACGAGCGCATCAAGCAACGGGCGATCGAGCGATACCTGGAGGGACTGCACTGAAGCGAAGCGGTCCTCTCGTCGGTCGGCGAGGAACTGGTTCCCGGGTACGAACGGTCGTGGGTGAAGCTCAGCACGGGCTTCGGGGGAGGCGTCGCGGATCTGGGTGACCTCTGCGGCGCGGTGGTGGGGGCAGTGATGGTCCTCGGGGCGCTGTACGGCCGCGAGACCTCCGGCGAAGATCACCGCGAGTGCTGGCAGCTCTGCAAAGACTTCTACGCGGAGTTCGCTAAGCGATGCAAGTACACGTCTTGTAGCCAAATCCGGCTATCCATGCCCGGCGGCTGGTCACACCGCAAATGCGCCAGAACGGTCGAGCAAGCGACCGATATCCTGCTGGCGTTGCTGGATCATGGCGCTCAGACGGGCGGCACAACTTGACGGGTTGGCCCCAGCCAACGTGGAATGGGGCCGCCTTCGCTGTTCGAGGCGGCCCCGGAAAGCGCCCATTTGCGTGTGCAGGACGACAGACTAGCCCGTAAAGTGAGCTTGGAACGTGGCGAAGTCGATCAGGTCCACGTCGAGATCCGCATCGACGTCGGCACGTGAACAGTCCTCTCCTTCGGGGCCCGGATCCTTGATCCCGCCGCCCGGGCCCGCGTAGCAATTGGAGATCGTGGTCAGGTCAGCCATGTCGACGTCGCCGTCCCAATCGAAATCACAGATGTCGGGCGGGGTGATCAGCTCGTAGGTCCAGCTATCGCCCGCGAAGGGGTTGCTCTCACCGTCTTCGATGCCGCCGGCGGCGAGGACGACGTTGACCGTCCCGAGGCCCGGTGCTGGGTAGCCGGTAAAGATGTACGGGCCGGCGCCGGTGCCCGTAACGTTGGTCGCGGGGGACCCGTTGACGGTCAGATCATCAGCCGTCACCCCCGTGACCGACTCGTTAAACGTGACCTCGATTTGAGACAGACTGATCACTTGGGTGCCCCTGTCGGGGTCCTCGTCGATCACGTAGGGATTGTTCCCGCCCAGGGCTTCGACAGAGAAATCGACCTTGTCGATCATCGTGCGGTACAGGTGGACGTCGCTCTCGCCCCAACCGAGGAGGTGGCAGCGAAGCACGACGTACTGGACGGGCAGCGAATCGCCGTTGACGTCGTAGGTGTTGAGCTGGCCGCTGACGTCAACGGGAATGAACCCGCTGGTGTCGTTGTTCGTGGTGCGGACGCTGGGGTTGGCCATCCACACCCATGGCACGTTTATGTCCACACCGGGAGGCTCCGAGCCGTCGGGCATCCAGAGCATCTCCCACTCCTGGCCGCAGTGATCGTATGAGTCGGTGATGAACTCCTGCGAGGCCGAGCTGAGCACGTGCAGCTTGTACTTCAGGCCGTAGGCAGCCGGACTGTAGTCACGGACGGGGACAATCTGTCCGATCCACACGTGGAACTGCTTGAGCACGCCAACCGGCTTGGCCCGCCCGAAGAAGTGGGTCCCGTCGGTGGTGCTAACGCCCAACGGATCGGTAGGCGTGGTCGAGCCGTTCGTGTAGCCTTCCGCCGGGCCGTCTTTATCGAGCCCGCCGTACCCCTCCCACCCCGTCGGCAGGACCCGTGGCCCCACATCAGGATAGGTCGTGTTGTACGGGGGGGTCTCGAAGTCGCTGTTCGCGACGTCTCCAACGAAGCCGGTGCTGGCCTCAGTGGTCTGCTCGGCCGAGAAGATGACGTTGTCAAAGACGTTGTGGTACGTGCACCACTTGTCGGTATCGTTCTTGCAACGGACTTCCAGCACGATCACGGACGGCGTGTCGGGGATGCTTCCGGAGAACTGAAACGTGCGCCACTCGGTCCAGTTCATCTGATCCCCGTTGGCGCAGGCCTGGTGGTCGAGCCTAGCAATCGGGTACACCCGCTCGGGGCTCAGCGGATCGGCGGGCGTGCCACCGGCGTTGTCCCAGCCGATGCGATACCGCTGCCAGACCCGACTATGGGTGAACTCCTTGTTGTGGGCCATGTTCACGGAGATTTGGAAGGTGTAGTTCGTCTGAACGGCGTCAACGACGGGAGTGACACTATAGATCTGGTAGTAAATGACGTCGTCTTGAGCGTAGTTGAGAGCGTCGTAGGCCCAAGTCAAGCCCGCAAAGTGTGTCCCGTCGGGCGCGATCAGGCCGTGCCCGCACGCGTCGCCCGTGGCGGGGGGATCATGGTAGCCAGGCAACGCCAGCGGATCCGGGTCAACTACGTAGATCGTCCAGCCATCGTACGAACCGCCGCTGTCTTCAAAGCTGGGATTGGTCAGCTGCGCGAAGGCCACGCCCGTCGGCCAGACGAGGACAATACAAACCAACACCATCAAGGAAAGCCTGATTCTCACGGGAGTGCTCCTTTCCTGCTACATAGCAGCCAGTCCCCCGGCTAGCTTTCTACAATAGCACCTGTTCGCGCCCCGGTCAATGCTCCGATCGCCTGAATTTCCTGATCGCGAGCCCTTCGTGACGGGCTGGCACGCGGCGATTCGTAGCACGTCCGGCGGGCGTGCCGGGCCCGGCAAAGGGCATGTGGAACCCGCCTCGAGGGGCAGGCAGCCCTCCAGGGGGCGTGTGAAGAGGCTTGATCCGGCAGGCAGGGGCGTCTAGATTGCAGCCTCTTCGGGGCGCAAGGTCTAAAGGGAGAGAGAGCCATGGCACGGCAGATTCTGGTTGCTCTGGCAAGCGCGAGCTTGCAAGCTGCACTGGCCAGCGACGCGTTCGGGCTGATCGAGTTTCACATCGGCGACGCTCGTGATGATCCTCCGGTAGACAAGCCGCCCGGATACCTCGCGCGAGTCACGCCGCTCGATCTGACGGTTCAATCTTTCGACCAGTTTCCACCCAATGTCGATCTACAGGGAACAAAACTCGACGGCATGTTGCTGTTCTCGCCGATGAGCCTGCACACATGCGAGGAGGCTTACGGCGAACGGCCCGGGTCGGCGCCGATTGCCGTGGCCGTCGGCGCCGCGCCGGGGGCCACACAGGTCCGCTTTGACTTTGATGATCCGGTGGCGAGCGTTGGCCTCCTGTTGCTGGGCCTGGACGTGTCTGCGCAAGTTGAGGTCCGAGCCTCGAATGGTGCGCTGTTGACGGAGTTACGGATTCCGGCGCCAGCGCAGCGTGGGAGCGTCCTGTGGCTCGGGATCACGTCTGACGCGACGCAAGTATCTCGCGTGGACCTCGTGCCGACATCGTGGGATGAGTACGGGTTCGACGACGTCGAGTACGGACGGGCCGCCCCCGAGCCGGGGTCCGTCATTCTGCTGACACCAGCGGCTCTGCTGGCCTGCGGCGTGCGTCGGCTGCGGCGCCGAGGACGCGCGCGACGGACAGCGCACAAGCTCGGAGGGAGGGAGCTACACAACGGTTGGCGATGACGTTACGGCAGCTTCGGCGAGCAAGCCCCGAGCCCCGGTCGCAGCGGCTTGAGGTAAACGCCCGCCAGGCGCGACTGCGGACTCGTCGAGCGCGCACTCGGTTCGGGCCGCCCGCGCCAAGGTGGCCCACTGAAGGACGCGTCGCTCGACAGCCTCGACCGGGATCAGGTCCATGCAATTGGGCGTTTTCTGGCACCGTCGCAGGTAACAGGGTCCGCACGGAGCCGGCGAGACGATCTTGTCACCACGAGAAAACAACTCAATCTCTTGAGGACAGGTCGGGCCGAACAGAGCAACAACGGGCACGCCCATGGCCACGGCTACGTGCAAGGCGGTCGTATCGCCGGTGACGACCACGTCGCACCGTTCGACAATGGCGGCGAAATCGAGCGGAGAATTGTGGCAGCCGGTGTCGAGTACCGCCCGGCCGAGCTTGCGGAGCATCAGGCGATGGCGGGCGGCCTCGGCCGGTCCGCCCAGAAGGGCTACCACACAGTCGCCTCGATGAATCAGACGCTCCGCCAGTTGCACGAACCGCCGCGTACGCCAAGTCTTGTTGGCGAAGACATTGCCGGCCCCGACATTGAGGCCGATGACCTTCTCGTCGCTAGGCACGTTGAGCGACTCAAACAGCTGCTCAGCGCGGCCGCGGTTGTGTGGGCCTGGATACAGCCGATAGGGTCGGCCATCGTACTCGAGACCGACCGCTTCGCAGATCAGTTGCGAGTAACTCTTCCGATTCTTGCGGAACTTCAGTTCGTTGCTCAGGCCAAGGGCGAAGTACTCAGCACACTCGGGGTTTAAGGGCAAGGGCGTTCCCCACTCAGAAAGCCCAATGCCACGCTTGTCCGGGCACTGGACGCGCATGGCGAGGGCCGCTGGGGCGGGATCCTTATCAAGGCTCAGACAGAGATCGAACTTCTCATGTCCGAGGCAATAGGTGGCCTCAAAGTTGAACGCCAACAACCGGTCGATGAGCGGATTGTTAGCCAACATCTTGGAAGCGCTCGGCCTGGTAACCCAAGTGATGTGACTTCGGGGAAGTCGAGCTTTGATCGCGCGCAGGATCACTTCGGTCCGGATTACGTCACCGAGCGCACCGAGCTTGATGACTAGGACGCGGCTGCCCATCGGGTCGTAGCGGCCGCACGACGAGCAGATCAAATGAGCGGACGACCGTTGGAGCAAGGGGCGCGCGCCCGCCGGCCGCAGCTGTTCCCGGCCGGGGCCCACGCCCGGCAGAAGGGACGCGACCTCCTCCTGTTGGCTTTCACTGGACGGATCACAAGGGCGATCGCCGTGGTAGTAACGACAATCGAGGTAAAGCCCCATTTCCTCGGCCACACGGAGCGGCTGGCCGCCGCGTGGGCAGCGCTGCTCCTCGAGTGATCGGTCAGGAACGTTCCGGTTGGCGTCTGGCACGTGGTTGTCCGAACTCACAAAAGGTGCTCTGTTCCAGCGAGGACATCTCTGCCTGTGCGCTGCGAGCAAGGTAGCCCTTCGCTCCCACACATGTGGATCGGCGGAACGGCGGGGGAGCTTGACTTAGTCCTCTCAAGGATCAGCGTGGTCTGTCCTATCAGCGTCTCGAACGAGCGGATCCGAGCGCCGCATCGAGCAGCGGCTGAGGCAAGATCGCGGGCCTGGAGAACATCCAGCCCCGGCAAGAACCGCACGGGGCAGCGATAGCTGACAACCGCATGCCGGTACGTCTGAAGGACACCGGCAAGAAGGTCGAGCGGATCGGCAAATCGTTCCAAATGCAGCAGGGCGGCGACGGCGTCGTCGGTTGGGGGCCCGAATGGGCGGCCGATTGCACCCGAGCCCGGTGGCGGGACCTGATCCGTCTCGAAGTTGTCTTCAAGCAGTCTTCGGTCAGGCTCGGCCACCGGCCCGAGCAGGAGAATCCGTCGGCTCGATCCGAGCAGCTTCTGCCAGCGCCCCAGGACTTGACGGGACAAGAACGGGGCTAGCGGCATTCGATCCAGCTCCGCTTGAGTGATTTGGCGCGGCAGGCGAGCCACGGGTGTCACCGGCAGGTCTTGATCCGGGGCCCGCAAGGAGGCAGCTGACTCGACAGCTGTGTCAAGCGCCCTTGGCGGCAACTCGCGCAGGAATGCAGCTATGGCTGCGGCGATCGCGTCAAGGTAGCCGGGCCAGGCAGGAACGTCAGTTCCCGAGCACATTCGTCCGTTCCGGCAAGAGTCTTGCTGCCTAAGCAGCTCGCGACCACGGTCGAGGCCGGAAATGGGCCCAGGCGGACGAGGCTCCGTCCCGCTCAGGCGCGGATCGATCCGCATATGCGCGAAGTCCTGCGCGACGGCGCCAGCCAGATCGCCATGTCCGCGGGCGATGCTGCGAACGATCGTATCGCGCAGGGAAAGCAACGCTGTCCGCCTGAGCTCGTCGGGGAGCAGAGGTCGCTTAGTCAGCAGCGATCGCAGGTCAAGAAGCAGATGATGGAAGAAAAGCAGGACCGAGACATAGCTCAGGTCGTCACGGTCGAGGGCAACGGTCTTCGCGAGCGTGTTTAACGCGTATTCGCGGTTGACGCGGGTCTTCTCAATCAGCCCGGCGAAGCGGTCAAGCAACGGCCTCTGGCGAAACTCGGCGTACTTCCATCGCAGGTCCAAGACATCAAGGATCGAATCGCCACGGTGGTGCCAGGCCTCGGCCCGGGGTTGGTAGTAAAGATCATAGCCGGCGTCGTGGAGGCGCTGGCACAGATCGGAGTCTTCGAACGCTTGTAGGTCCTCGCGGTAACCACCGACGGCAAGCAAAGCTCGGCGGTCGAACAGGACCTCTGAGACGAGCATAAACGGATTGAGCAGAGGCGCCTGGCCCCAGTTGTGCGGCATATTGATCGCGCGCCAGCGGTCGGCTGGCGTGTAGATCTTCTCTTCGGTTCGTCCGCCGACAGCGACAACGGCGTCGCGCGAGCTGGCGAGCACCTCAAGCCAGTCCGGCTGGAGGGTCACGTCGGCATCACAGCAGGCGAGCCAGCGCGTCCGCGCAGCGCGGACGGCGAGGTTGCGAGCGTACCCGAGCTTGCCCTCGTGCTGGTTTACGATGCCAACGTCGAACGAGCGGGCGATCGCTTCGGTTCGGTCCGCCGAACGCCGGTCAAGGACGACGATGATCTCAGTGGGCCTGAGGGTCTGGGCGTTTATGCTCTCTAGGCAGGCGGCAAGTGTGGCTTCGCAGTCTCGGGCCGGCACATAGAAGGTGATGTCCTCGACTTCGGGCATCGTAGTCTCAGGGACCCGCTGCTGGCGGTGAACCGTTCACGGTGGGCCGACCGGCGCGGGCAGACGGCGGCAAGTGCGGCCGACGGCCGCCTGGCCGCGATCCTTCACCTCTTCGACGGACAGTTCCGGGCGTGTGGCGAGCCAGCGACGCAGCGTGTCCGCGTCGATGGGGATGTTGCCTAGGCGCGACAATTCGATGGCAGCGGCGGTGTTGCCTAGGTACGCGGCCTGCATCGGGCTCGCCCCTACCGTCATGGCCAGCGCGGTGACGCCGAGGACCGCGTCGCCACAGCCGAGTCGATCGACCGGGTGGTCCCCGAACGACGGGAGGTGCTCGCTTCGAAGCCGGCCGTGCCAGTCGGCGGACCCGCGATCCTGAGACGGCCGCTCGAACGCCACCAAGCCCTTCTTGCCGAGGGTGACCAGTGCACAACGCGCGCCCGTGCGGTGCAGTAAGTTCCAAGTGACCATGCTGAGGCCCTGGTCGAAATCGTGCATGGCGGCCCGTAGGGACCGCTCGCTGGGGCAGAGCAGGTGGGCGCCCTTGAACTGCAGGATGTCTCCGCGCGTGCCGCCGATATCAGCAGCGACGATGCACGGTCGCTTCTGAAGCTCGGGAAGGGCCCGGTCGAGCAGCCCGCCAGTGATCATGCCGTAGCCCCAGTCACAGAAGATCACGGCGTCGGCAGAGCCGGCGCGATCCAAGAGGACTCTTCCAGCTTCGCGCTCCACCACCGAATCGAGTGGGCAAGCCTGGGCGGCCTCAACGCGAAAGAGTTTCGTTTCGTCCACCAGGAAGCGTGTTCTTTCCGGCAGCGCTGGGCGCGAGGGAAGCAGGCGGAACGAGACTGCCTCATCCGTGAGCGTCTGGCGGAGTCTGGCCGAAGCGTCATCGTGTCCGCACGCACTCAGCAGAAACACCTCGGCCCCGAGGGCAGCGAGGTGGCGAGTAACAATCGCAGCTGCGCTGAAATAGGCACGTTCATCCAGCTTGGCCAGCGACATCATCGGCGATTCGTTGGCTACGTCCGTCGCATCGCAGAAGACATAGCGATCGAGGACGGCATCACCGACGATGAGCACACGGCACCCCGCAAAAGCGTCAATGAGCGGCTCGAGCGAGACGCGGTCAATCTGATGCCGGCGGCAGACGAGCTGCACGCGATGCTCCTCCAGCTCGGCCAGGCGGGGCATCGATTCGATGATCTTGCTGGAACTGAAGACGACCTCGCCGCTGGAGAAAATCACCTTGCCGCCGTAGCTCTCGACAGCACGTCGCTCCTGGAGGAATCGCGGGTCGGTGTTGTGTTCGTACTCGGCACCCTTGACGTAGATGTCCGGCCGCACCGTTTCGAGCACGGTCGCCGCCGTCGGGTTCGGATCGATATAGACCAAGTCCACGAATTCGAGCGCGGCCAGATTCTCGGCGCGGAGTTCCTGCGGGACGTAGGGGCGCTGCTCGCCCTTGTCGATGGCTGCGTCGCCTGTCAAAGAAACCATCAACAAATCACCCTGGCGACGCGCGAACTGCAGGTACCGGAGGTGGCCCGGGTGCACCACGTCGAAGCAGCCGTGGCAATGCACGATCGTCATCCCGGCGCTGCGGGCTTGCTCGACGGTGCTGCGGAGCTCGTCGAGATTGACGATCTTATGGTGAAGCTCGCTAGACATTGTGTTCTTTCTGACGAACGATGTCCGCCGTTGGGCCCGGGTCT
This sequence comes from uncultured Planctomycetales bacterium, assembly GCA_964347585.1. GTDB lineage: Bacteria > Planctomycetota > Phycisphaerae > UBA1845 > CAYGAN01 > CAYGAN01. The sequence continues at coordinate 12,947 of CAYGAN010000048.1, forward strand.
CCTGCCTGCAGGGGGCAAGACACTCCCCATTTGCCAAGAGTGCTCGGCCGGAGGGCTTCAACCTGAGGGCCTGGAGCGGAAGGCTTCAGCCTGAAAGCCTCGCCGCATCCGAACATGCCTCAGGCCGCCCAAGCGGAGACGGGTGGGGGCAGACGGGCCCCGCCGACCGGTCTCGCCTGTGTTATCGGCACCTGACCCCAAGCGCTGAAGTCCAAAAGGGGCACGTGATCGGGGGGACTCTTAGAGTCCAGTGGAGTGGAGCCGGACGACGGTTGAAACGCTAACGCATTATCTGAACGAGAGTTGCGGCGGCCATGGCTGTAGAGCGTTACGACATGCGCCAGTCTCCGTCCGCTGGGTGAGCTCGACGAGCCAGGATGGCGGAACTGGAAGCGCTGGCGTGCTGGGCACCGGCCACCGGCCCACCCGGCGCGCTCGAGCTTTGCTGGCAATAAGCTGATCAGCGGTTGATCTCTTGTTGCGCTTCTGCGCGGCGGCTCGAAGCCGCGGCGAGGTGGTTATGTCCAAGCCCGTGCGCTCCGGGCCGGCCCGACCCAAGCCGTTCGTGCCCTTGCTGGACTACCAGCGAGAGGATGTGGAGTCGGATGATCGCTTCCGCTGGTGCTGCTGGTCACGACAGGTGGGTAAGAGCTTTACCAAGTCGCTGCGACGTGTGTTGCGGGGGATTCAGCGTCGTCGGACGCAGGTGTTCCTGTCTGCGGGGGAGCGACAGAGCTGCGAGTTGATGCTCAAGGCACGGGCACACTGCAAGGCGCTCCAGATCGCGTCGGAGATGCTCAACGATACGTACTTTGCGGGGACACGATTCAAGCGTCTGCAGATTCGGCTACCGAACAACGTTCGTATCATCGGTCTGCCGGCGAATCCCCAGACGGCTCGGGGCTTCACCGCAGACGTGTTTCTTGACGAGTTCGCGATGCATCAGGATGATCGGGCGATCTGGGCGGCGCTGTTCCCGGCGCTGCTTCGGGGGGACGGCGAGCTGGACGTGGCGTCAACGCCCAAGGGCAAGAGCAACGTCTTCTGCCGCCTGGCAGACAACCCGCAGTTCTCAAAATCCACGGTGACGCTGCCAAAGGCTATCCAGCAAGGGCTCCGCGTGGATTACGAGGAGGTCCGTCGGTCGATGGGCGATGAGGAGCTCTTCCGTCAGGAGTTCCTGTGCGAGTTTCTGGACGAGGCAACGGCCTTCCTGACGTACGAACAGATCGCGGGCTGTGAAGAGCCCAGCCTCGGCAAAGAGCCGGACATCGAGCGACTAACACGGACGAGCGGCGATCTGTTCGCAGGGGTGGACGTGGGTCGGCGGCGAGACCTAACGGTGATCTGGGTGGCGGAGCGGGACGGGGACGTGCTGGTGACCCGCGGCGTGGCTGAGCTGTGCAACGTGGCGTTTCGACATCAGTACGAGGTGCTCAAGAGCGTTCTGTCGCTGCGACGGCTGCGTCGGTGTTGCATCGACGCCGGCGGGCTGGGCATGCAGCTGGCAGAGACTGCGGTCGAGGATTTCGGCGCGCACAGAGTCGAGGCGGTGACACTGACCAACGCGGTCAAGTCGCAGCTGGCCGGTGCGTTGCGGGTGCGGGTTGAAGACGCCAACATTCGCGTCCCGGTGGATGAGTCCATCCGGAACGACTGGCACTCGATTCAGCGATCGGTCACGCCGGCGGGGCACGTTCGCTTTGATTCTGAGCGGACTACGGAGGGCCACGGGGATCGGTTCTGGGCGGCTGCCCTTGCCGTTCATGCAGCCAATGACACCGTACCGGGTGAGGCCGAGTGCGTTCGGACGAGCCGGCTGCGGTTCGCGCGGCTCGGGACGTGGTGAGGCCCTGTTCCAACGAACGCGCCACGAAGGGCCAGGAAGACGGGCCGTCGGCTCGGGATGCTGGGCGCGGGAATGTGGCCGCATCGTGGAGCGATGAGGAGAGGACAGGTGAGGCGATGGAACTGACCAGACGGATCGTGAATGCACTCCGACGCAGAAGCGAGCAGTGCCCTCCGAGTCCTGGGCGGCTGATCGAGCCGCGGCCGGAGGATACGTGGCGTGACTATCCTGCCGACGGTCTGACGCCGGAGCGGCTGGCTGGGATTCTGCGTGAGGCGGACAGCGGATCGCTGGACCGGCCCATGCAGCTATACGAGCAGATGGAGGAGAAGGATGCGCATCTGTTCAGCGTGGCGAACACACGGCGGTTGGCGCTGACCGGGTTGGGGTGGCAAGTCATCTCGGCCGCTGAGCTGCGTGAAGGTCTGGATCGACCACTGGCCGATGAAGCAGCGGCGTACTGCCGCGAGGCCCTCGCCTCGATGGAGGGATTCGACCGGGCCCTGCAGCATTTGGCCCTGGCGATCGGCAGGAACATCGCAATCGCGGAGCTGGTTTGGGACGTAGTCGGAGGCGGACATCGGTTGATGGACGTGGCGCCGATCGACTTCGCGCGAATCGCATTCGACGAGTTGGATCGTCCCCGAATTCTGACGAAGGATGAGCCGTTCGACGGCATACCGATGCCTGCGAACAAGTTCGTCGTCCACATGCCGCATGCGGTCTCGGGGCATGCGAGTCGGGGCGGGCTGCTGCGCGTCAGTGCGTTGGCGTTCCTGGGCAAGCACTACGCGATGAAGGACTGGCTGATCTTTGCAGAAGTGTTCGGGATGCCGGTGCGGATCGCGCGTTACGAGCCATCGGCCACGCCGCAAGAGAAGCGCGAGCTACTCGAGATGATCCAATCGCTCGGCAGCGACGCAGCGGGGGTTTTCAGCAAGGCAGTGGAACTGGAGGTGGTCGAGACGAAGCGCGGAGGGGAGAACGTTCCCTACGAGTCGTTGTGTAATTTCTTCAACCGCGAGATGAGCAAAGCGTGGCTGGGTCAGACCCTGACTACGGACACGGCCGGTGCGACGGGAACGTACGCAACGGCGCAGATTCACGAGCGCGTGCGAGAGGATATCCGCGAGGATGACATCCGCAAGGAGGGCCAGACGATCCGTCAGGATGTGTTGCGGCCATTGTGTCAATTAAGGTTCGGCCGCGATGTGCCCGTGCCATACTTCCGGCGGAAGCTGGAACGTCCGCGGGACATGCGAGAGCTGACCGACGTGCTGGCGACGGCGATCAACGAGCTCGGCGTTCGCGTGCCGCTTCAGTGGGCGCACGAGACGCTGGGAATCCCTCAGGCGGCTGACGGCGAGCCCGTCATGGCGGGAGCAGGGAGGTGATCAGGTTTTTGCGCGGCAGCGATGAACACCTGTTGAATTCTAAGGGCGAAGCAACTGATAGATTCTGTTTGACCGAGGAAAGCGATGGCAACAGCAACGGAAATGACGGGTGTACCAGAACAGGAACTGGCGGCTTTGGCTTCCAGCAAGGTGGAACCGAGCCCGGGGGAAGGCAACGGCGCCGGTCAAGTGCCGAGCCGGGTCCTGCTCGCGCCTTGGGGTTCGGTGGAGAGCAGCAGCGGGGAGTTCGTGGTTGACGAGGAGGGCACACAACTGGCAATCGACGCGTTCGAGGCGCAGGCGACGGATCTACCGATCGATTACGAGCATCAGACTCTGGGCGGGCAATACGCGTCGCCATCGGGACAGGCCCCGGCCGCCGGCTGGATCAAACGTCTAGAGGCCGTCCCGGGTGAGGGCCTGTTCGCAACGGTCGAGTGGACGCAGCCAGCAATGGAACAGCTGGCGGCGAAGCAGTATCGGTTCATCTCGCCGGTTGCGGTCGTGCGGAAACCCGACCGGAAGCTCGTTCGCTTGCACTCGGCGGCACTGACGAACAAGCCGGCGATCGTAGGAATCAGACCTATCGTCAATCGCACGGAGGCTGCTGTAACGGCCGAGGAATCGTTGTCGGAGGAAAGGGATATGGGCGAGGCGGCGGACAGACTGAGGCAGCAACTCGGGTTGGGGCACGAATGTCGAGCGGAGCAAATCATGATCGCTGCGAGCGAACGGATCGAACAGCTCGCCGCGGATGCGTCGCGCCGCGAGGCGGAAGACCGGGTAACAATAGCGATGAAGGCCGGCAAGTTGACGGAGTGTCAGAGTCAGTGGGCTCTGGAGCTGGCGATGCGCGATCCGGCAGCGTTCGACTCGTGGGAGCAAACGGCACCAGTGATCATTCCTCCTGGGATGACGGAGGCGCCCCACGAGATGGGTGATGGCGATCGGGGGCACGCTGTGGTCATCGCGCGGGCGCGGGCGGAGTTTCATCAGCACCCGGAGCTGGAGCTGCTGACAAGTGAAGAGGCATACGTCGAGGACGCGCTCCGGGTGAGCGGCCACGAGCCGGCCTCGCAGGCCGAACGAAAGTAGACCTGCCGGGGGTCCTGCTCGAGGACGTGTGGACATTTCTTCGGCTGGGTCGAATGGTCGGCGTCATGAGACGAAGTCAGGAGAGACAAGATGGCACTGAGCACGAATCGTGAAGTGGATCGCTATGTAGATCAGGAGCTGCGCAGCTACCCAGTGGCGCAGAGTGCCCACATATACAAGGGCGGCTTCGTGGGCTTGAATGCCAGCGGGTACGCGCGGGCGTTGGCGGCGAGCGACCCGGCGGTTGGGCTCGCCTACGAGGAGGCGGACAACTCCGGCGGATCGGACGGGGATAAGGCGGTCCGCGTGTTCACCCAAGGGGATTTTCTGCACGCTTTATCCGGGGCGGCCAAGACGAACATAGGCGATGCGGTCTATGCATCGGCGGACGACACGCTGACATTCACAGCCACCGGCAACAGTCTGGTGGGCGTCTGCGTGGACGTGCCGGAAAGCGGGAAGGTAATCCTGCGAATCGAGCCATATCACACCGTCGCGACATAGTCGGTGCGGCTACAGGCGAGCGGCAGACTCACGACGCCGAGAGCGGGCGTCCCGCACGTCCCGACGGCAATAGGAGAGGAGAACCACAATGGCTGTAATCAACACGGGGCTGTTGACCAAGGGACTCAGAAGCGAGTTCTTCAACCGTTTCAACAACACGACCACGCACTTTCAAGACCTGGCGACGCGGATTCCATCGACATCCGACACCGAGACGTACCGGTGGCTGGGCACGGTGCCGAAGATGCGAGAGTGGGGTACCGGCCGGCTAGCGAAGGGACTGCGCACAGAGAGCTACTCGGTGGAGAACCTAAAGTACGAGGCAACGATCGAGGTTGACCGTGACGAGATCTCCGACGACCAGACGGGTCAGATCCGGGTTCGTGTGGCCGAGCTGGCCCAACGCGCGGCGACGCACAAGGATTACCTGATCTCGCAGCTCCTGATCAACGGGGAGACGAGCGGCTACAACAGTTACGACGGGGTCTCGTTCTTCAACGACGCACACGTGTCAGGGGCGTCGAGCAACCAGGACAACCTTCTGGACTATGACGTGTCCGCGCCGGATACGCCGACGGTCGAGGAATTCAAGGGCGCGCTGAAGCAGGCGATCTCGCAGATGCTGGGATTCAAGGATGACCAGGGCGAGCCGATGTTGATCAGCGCGACGGGGCTGGTGTGCGTGGTGCCTCCGCCCATGTACTTCACTGCTTTGGAGGCGATCAACGCCACGCTGATCAACAACACCACAAACGTACTGGAAGGTGTGGCCCGGGTGACGTCGCTGCCGTGGCTGACCGACGTGAGCAAGTGGTACCTGCTGAAAACGGACGGCGTGGTTCGGCCCTTCATCTTCCAAGACCGCGAACCGACCGAGTTCGGATCGCTGACGGAAGGCACCGAAGAGGGCTTCAAGCGAGAGAAGTTCCTATTCGGGGTGCGTGCTCGGTACCGGATGACGTACGGGTACTGGCAGTACGCGGTTCGGACAGACTTCATCTAACGGTACCGATCTGCAGCGGGTGGCCGCCGGCGCTGGGCGCAGAGGGAAGTCCGGAAGCCAGGGTCGCGGGGACGAGCAGGATGGGCTACGTGACCAACACTGACATCGAAGAACGACTGGGCAGCGCGGCGTACGTTCAGTTGACCGACGACGAGCAAACCGGTCAGGCAGACAGCGACAAGGTGGACGAGGCGCGCGAAGGGGCCGAAGGAGAAGTCAACAGCTACCTGGCCCGTCGCTACGCAGTGCCGTTGGACCTTGCGGCGTACCCGGAGCTGGCAGCGACGCTCAAGAGCTTCGTGCTCGATCTGGTCGAATATCGACTTCACGCGCGCCGACCACCGATACCGGCAGACATAGTTCGCAAGCGCGCCGAGGCGGCGGATTGGCTGCGCAAGGTGGCGTCCGGCGAGGTCTCGCTGCCGTCGGAGAAGGCAGTGGCCGAGAACGAAGCTCTTGGCGAGATCGGGCGCGCTACGGGGGCCGAACGTGTGCTCACGCGCGACAGCCTTGAAGATCTCTAGCGGTCGGGTCGGCGAGGTCGGCCATGTTCGCTACCGTTGGTGCAAGCACGACCTGGCTCGCGCCGGCGCCGTGCGAACTGAGAAACGGACGAGTCGCCAACGATGAGTGAACTTGGGGATCTGGAAAATGCGATCGTCGCCACCGTATCGGCGATTCAGGAAGGCGGCAACGACCTGTTCGCCACAGTGAAGGGCTTCTCCGGGCCGGGTGGCGACGCGATCGCAGCAGCAATTCGGGCAGAGCTCAAACCGGCGGCGTACGTCGCGTTCGCAGGCAGGAGGGCCACAAGAGGTGAGGCGTGGTTAGTGGGCGATCCTCGGTTCTCGGTGATCGTGGCGCAAGAGGGCTTGCGAGGCGGCAGTGAGCCAAGGCTGGGCAGCAGCAGTGTGACCGGAGGACTCGATCTGCTGAACAAGCTGGCCATAGCCTTGCAGAACGCCATACTGCTGACAGACCGCAAACTCCTGCTCATCGACGAGGGGGTGCTTGCGGCAGACGACCGGACGTACATCGCCAGGCAGCAGTACGACGTACTCCGTGTTTCGCAGGCCAGTCAGCCGACATTCAATGGGCAAACGGTTTGTGGGGCGGACAGCATCGTGCACGTGGTCATCAGGGCTGCGCGAGCGGACATGACCGAGTTCGCGTTTCCAGGAATCAACGGGGTGTTCCGGCACCACTTGGGCCTGCGCGGCCGACAGATCACATGGCGCGGTCAGTTGCGCGCGGACGACGACGCCGGGCTGAACGCGATCGAAGCGTCATTGGAATCGCTGGCAGCGGATCCGGCGGCCCACTCGATGGTGGACCCGTGGGGCAGGACGCACACTGATTGTGTGTTGGATTCTTTCGAGCGGAACGGGGCCCGTAACAAGGATCACTACACGGGGCAGGCCACGCAGGATTTTGAACTCGTATTCACACAACTGAGCTAACTGCCATGAGCACGCCGTTCGGACGATCACAGTTTGCCAAGACTCTGCTGGTCGAGGTGGAAATGTCGCCAGGATCCGGACGGTTCGCGGTGGATGATCGGCTCAGGGCCGAAGAGGTGGTGCTCGCCAGCGATGAGCGGATTTCCAAAGCGCGCATTTCAGTACGACTAAGCAATGATTTTGGCACGATGGACGCCAGGGAGCGGTACCACCCGGGTTTGCGACTGGCTATACGCACGGACCACATCGAGCCTTCCAGCCGTGCGACACTGTTCGAAGGATACGCACCAGCACAAGAAACTCGCTGGGACGGTAGGCCCAGCGCCTCGAGCGAGGAGTTCGTTTTCGAGGCCGAGCACGTGTACGAGCCTCTGGCGCGGGCGCGGGGGGCGCAGATTCTAGGCCGGCATGTCCGGAGCGGCGAGGTTGAAGACGGGCTGGCGAGCGACCCGACAGCTTGGTGCGACAAGAGCACGCTAGTGACGGCCCTGCCGTGTGTGTTCAATTTTGACGGTCGGGGCAACTGCTCGCCGACACCGCTGGCAGTTCGGCTGGCGTCGGGCGAGATGCGCTCGATCTACATCTTCACGCACGATGATGATCCCGGGGCCATCCGGTGGACGTTCGCCAACGCGTTGCGGTACCTGGTCTGGTTCTACGTACTTGGCGAATGTCCTGTTCTCGAGGGGAACATCTTCTCCGCAAGCGACGGCTATGCAGACAAGACGCCTGACGACCGTGCGAGTATATCGCGTAGCGACGCACCGGGGCGAGCTTTGCTGCGGGCGCCTGAGTCGCTGAACTGCGAGGCGACCAACGTAATAGAAGCGCTGGGGCTGGCGGCCGACGCCGCGGGCCTGCACATCACACCAGAGACGGTAAACGAGAACGGACAGATACGGACCCAATTGAAGCTCTGGTGTCCGTCAGCCGGGAAGGTACGCTGGCTGAAACTGGGGGCCGGCGGCGTGGATGAGAATGGTCAACCACGCTACGACGTGGCAAGCAAGACCGTTCGCGAGGTCCTTGCAGATAACCAAGTGTACCGAGGGAAGATCAGATGGGAGCACGCCGGCATCGTGAACTCCTTAACCGTCGTGGGCGACGTTAAGCAATACGAGATGACAGTGGACTTGGTGCCGGGATGGCTGCCCAAAGCCAATCTGGATGACGTCACATCCGAACAGCGGTCTGCGGCCAAAGCGCTCGCGTTGACGCCAGATGAGGTGGAGGCGCTGGGCGACGCGGTGCGGGCAAACGAGTGGTTCACGAAGTACCACCGCCAGGGCAGCGAACACAAGTACAACGCACAGGTCGCGCGCCGCTGGGTGTTGAACGAGGACGGGCGGTACGCTGCAGCGGCGTACAACAGGAATGAGCCCTTCGACGACTATAAACCATTCGATTTTTCGACGGTCTTCGACGCGACGGTCACAGCGTACGGGGATTGGATGCGTCGTGCTAGGCGCTTCCTGCCAACGATTACCCGTACCGCCGAAGGACACAAGCCGGGCGTTCTGGTTGAGGTCAGTTTCGACTCGGGAAGTACATGGCATGAACAAAGCAGCGGAGTGCGCCTGTTTGACGACGAATGCGGAGTTTTTTTTGAGTGCGACAACCCGACGGCGATCACGCCTCCGGCGACGCCGGCCGGCGAACAGAACCTGTGGTATGCGATCATCGATCAGACATTTCGGGTCCGCGTTACAGGCGTAGTCGAGACGGACGACCGGCTGATCTACGAGAAGTGGCCCGAAAGGATGGGGCCAGGGACGAACCACATTAGCTCGCGGATCCTCTATTGTCCTGAAGTGTTCGGGTTCGTTTCGCGCGAGCACACGACGAACGTCCTGGCAAGCGTGAATCCCTCGGCAAGCGGCATCGGTCGGGATGACACGGCAGCGATGGCGGCGTTGGCGGAGGAGGTCGCGCCGGGGGCTGCTCATCGCCGTATCGGTGCTACGCCAGTGATTCCGTGGATCGATACAGAATA
>CAYGAN010000048.1:22254-25633 GCA_964347585.1 uncultured Planctomycetales bacterium
CCGCGACGATCACGCGATCGGAGATCGGATCGCAGGAGTCCGCGGGCGGGGCATCGAGTTCACCGAGCCCACCAGAGACCAACAGGCCTGCCCGTCGATAATCGGCAAGCGTTACCGCTCGAGCGGCCAACGATACGAGACCGAGCTGATCCTCGAGAATAGAGGACTCATCGGATAGGGCGCGGAAGTGCAAAGCGTTTGGCTAATTGTGACACGTCGCCCGGAGTATGTGGCTGGCGACAGGTTCGAGGTGTACGGTGACGGCGGCAGCGGGGCCATCGATTTCGCCAACGCGCTGAGCGACCGGCCGATCCCGTTCTGGCGAGAGGCACCGCCACGAGAAGGACACCTACTGGACGGTCATCTGGTGCTGCAGCACCTGGACAGCGTCCAGCCGGACAGGCACCTGAGCGGCTTACATCTGACGGATGAGCATCTGAGGCCGGCCGCGGCTCTGGTCTTTGAGACCAGGGGCTATCACTTCGGGGCGTTCAAACACGCCATCAAGGTGTTCGACGCATGGGGTAACGTCAGCCAGGATGAGCCTGTGGAAGTGACAACGGTGATCAACAGTAGCCCGCGTGCGCCGGCTGACTTTAATCGGCACGAATACGACGCACAGATGGATCAGGTGGCGTTCTCGTTCGCGAAATCGCTTGATTTGGGCTGATCGCGCGCGGGCTGGATGCTGACGAGCAAGGAGCGGCGAGATGTCTTTCACATATCCGAACGAAGAATGGCCGGTCGACGCAGCCGTTGAAGCGATCGATGGCACGACCGATGAAGATACGGGCCTGCCCTACATCGCCAAGGGCACGGGGCCGACGAGCCTGCCGACCTACGAGGTGCAGTACAACCGACGGCAACAACGACAGAACAAGATTCTGGCCGGTTGGCGTCACGGGATGGTGGTCAGCGAAGGCAACTCGAAAATCGGCGTCTATCCGATGAGGTTTACATTGGGCGGGTATCATCGCGTCTTCGAAGGCGCGACGAATCAGGCGGTGCCTGATGACTCGATCAAGTACGTATACCTTGACTCGTCGGTGAATCTTCAGATTGCCGATAGCTGGCCCAGCGATATCACCAGCTACGTGCCTCTAGCGAAGGTGGTCACATCGGCGGGTGTGCTGTCAATAGAGGACATGCGCGTTTACGCTGGGTTCCACGTCTCGCAGATCGACGGGCCGGGCGACATCACGGGTACCCCAAATCCCACGTTCCATGTCGATAGTGACGGATCGGGGCCGAAGCTGAAGAACAACACCGGGGTGCTACAGATCCGAAATGCGCCAGACTCGGCGTATGCGACGATCGACGCAGCCAGCATCAATGTATGGGGCGCCGAGGCTATTGACGGCAGCAGAAACGTCAAAGCAGGAACAGTCCAACTCGACGCAGCAGGGCCGGGCCCGAAACTCAAAAACAACTCCGGCGACGCGCAGGTTCGCGATGCTGCAGATAGCGGGTATGCGGCGATTGATGCGGCAAGCGTCAAAGTCGGTGGCACGGAGGCGATCAACAGCAGCGGCGAGGCGGTCGACATCGTCGATGACATCGTCAGCGGCGAGCACGTGGCGAACCAAGCGAACGGCACCGGCGGACTGCCAGTTATCTTTGCGGCGTCGCTGACAAGCGGAAACACAGTCGCCATCCACAATAACAGCGCGCCGTTCAAATACCGCATCATCGACGCATGGAGCATCGCGACGAGCGGCGACGGCGGATCATGGAAACTGACGGATGGGACAAACGACATCACGGATACCGTCACCGTCACGGCGACTGACAAGACGATGAACCGCGTGGGCCAGATCGACGACGCTTATCACGAAATCGCCGACAGCGGCACGCTTCAAGTCGTCGGCGACGGATCAAACGCGGACGTGATTGTGTATGCGACGGCGATCAGGGTGAGTTAAGCCAGGCCGACCGACCGCAATGTTCAGTTTCGACCCAGAGAGTGGTAGTTTCTTCGCAGGGGCCGAATCTGGCGCCGAGCTGAAGGCCGACACGGACCTCAGCGCCTTTTACGTGTTCGCCGATGTCTCAAGCAGCGGGCCGCCCGGCGTCCTGATGGCTAAAGCGAATACATCCGGTGATGGCTGGTGGCACGGCGTACACTATAGCACAGCCCTGGGCAGGACGTTTGTCACCACTCAATTCAACACGCGGAATCAATTCAGGCAATTCGAGGTGGATGTTCGAACGGGCGTGCATGCATGCGCGGTGGCCTGGGATCGCGACGCGGATACTACGCTTTGGCTGGACGGCGAAGCGCCGCAGACCCAGGATATTTCGCCCTACGCTAGCGAAGGCACGTCTGCGACGCGCCCTGTCCGCCTCGCTTCAAACGGCACCGCAGGCTTTTGCTTCGCCGGCAAGATCATCCAGGCAGCACTGTGGCAGGGCCATGCCCTGACGCAAGCGGACTACGACGTGCTCTACAACGGAGGCAAGTTCATCGTGGGTGCGCCGCTGCTGGTTTCGCCCAGCAAGCTGATTCTCTGTTGGGATCTGAGGCGATGGGCTGCCGGAGCCGGTAATCCTGCCATAACCGATCGCGTGCGTGAGGTCGTGGCAAACAAGCAGAACAGTCCTGCCGCGTTGGGGGAGATCGCGACGATGATCGAAGGGGCTAATTCGTTCCGGGACGGCGTCCTGGAATATCTATAGGCCATTCGACAACGAGGTGGGGCCTCATGAGATTGCTTGACAGCGAAAGCTTCAACGACGGATCGATCGCCAATGAAGCTCTGATCGCCAGCCACATGTTGACGGGTGACGCCTGCATCGTAGTTCAGGCGCGACTGGGCGACTCAACGAAAGGCATCGCGGGCAACGGCGTTTACGAGCTCAATGTGTACATCGCGCGCGGGAGCAACGAGGGGCCAGTGCGGAAACTCCGGCCACTCGCCGCCTCTGGTGAGACGATTATCTTCGCCGAACCACAGCCGTTTGTGGGCATCTCAGGGGATACGATCAAGGTCAAGGCTACGGGCCTAAGCAGCGATAGCGACGTCAACGCGGAGACGAAAATCTTCGCGGTCGATCTGATGAATGCCATGAACGTCGCTATGCCGGCAAGCAAGGCCGCCAGCTCGGTGCTAGAGGAATTGCACCTGGCCAAGGCAGCGCTGGTCAACAAGAAGACTCATGCCGTGGCTACTGGCGTGGACGAGCTATTCGATGACGACGGGAGCACAAAGTTGGCCACGCTAACGCCCAGCGAAGCGGACGGGATCATCACGCGAATGCCGAGCTAGACAAGGCCGCGAGGCAGGTGGCGATGCCAAGCGATCTGCTGGGAAAGTTCCTGTTTTGTTACGATCCGATTCACGATGGCTTCACGCCATCCGGGATCGCAAACGGCGTGACG
>CAYGAN010000049.1:0-24708 GCA_964347585.1 uncultured Planctomycetales bacterium
TCCGCCACGATCCGCCGCACATAGCCTTTCTCGGATAGGTACGCCAGATCTCGTCGAAAATCGTCCCATTCCAGATCGGGAAACAACCCCAGCAGACTACGAAGAAGCTGCTCCGCCTCTATCGCCGCGGGGTATAGCATCTTCAGTCCTACCAGGATCTCGTTACGTACTCGCTTGATGCGCTTCGCTGTCTGTCGATCATTCATAGGGCATCCCCGGCTCGCCTGACTTCGCCCCACGTCCGTCCTGCTATCGGTGCGCCCGGTGGCCGCTTCGACGGCTCTCGTCTCAATCCTTCTTCCGGATTCTCCCCCTCACGCGTTATTGGCTCACGATTGTCCGCTGCACCTCTGCTCACAAGACTGCGCCAGGCGATCCGCCAGGACTACGATCGCCTGGGTCGTGCGCGCGATCTGCCCCGCCAGCCCGCCCGAGTCGTCCAACTGCGCCTCCACGCGCGCCATCATCTCTGTCAGCCGCTCCAGGTGCTGACGCGCGTGCATGGATTCCCGGAGCCACTCCTCCTTCGTGGTATAGTCGTGCTCGAAGTCTTTCATCGCTACCGATAGTTCGCGGATGGATGCTTCGACGGATTCGATCCGACGCACCATCTCGACGTGCTTCGATGTCTGATGCTCTCGAATAGCACGCAGGTACAGGGTGATCACGGTTAGCGGCACGCCGACCAGCGGCCCGAACACACCCGCGATTACGCTCACCGACTCCCACCCCATCGTTCCAAAGAACGCCTCCGATGACATGATCGTTCCCTTGCTTGCGATTGTGCCCGTGGCGCAGCCTGATCGGAAGCTCCCAGGGACACGATTTGGCGCGAATGCTCGTGGTGTCCTATTCGTGCAAGGCTTACTGCCCGCCCTGACTTGCCAGGATCACTCGGCCACATCGCCCTGCACTTGCTTTGTGCCGGCGTGGGTGAGTCGCTCCTGCCTTGGCCGAGTTGCGATCCCCCGTTCCCCTCACTTGTCAAATGCGTTGAGCGCCGGAGTCAGCTGCTCTTCCAGAAACCCATACACCGCATTGACGTTTCGTGATAGCACGTCTGTGTTCGATGCCGCCACGGGCGGATTCAGCGGCCGTTGGGACTCCACCTGTATCCACACCCGCCGATTGTCGCGCCACGAATCGATCCGCACGTCCACGAAGTCGCTCTGTTCGTTCAGTGGTGGGAACGTCATTCTCATTCCCACCAGCGACGGCTTCCGCGTCAGCAGTCGAAAGAATTCCCGCTGCGACAGCTGCAGCATGGAGTCACCGACGAACACCCGCGAGTCTTTGACCGAGGACGGTTGCGCCAGGGCGCGCACGCGCACCTTTTGAAAGAAGCCGAGCGGAATTCGTGCCAGCTCGAAACACTTGCTGCATATCGCCTCAACCTTCGGCCCGAAGTCCTCCTTAGGTATGTCCGGAAACTCCTCGTTGATCTCGAGCTGCCTGCCGGTCAGTCGTACCGTGCTTACCGTCTCGGCCTTCTCCAGTTCGCCCTTCCGACGTGTCGCCAACAGCAACTGACTCTCGCCGACCTCCTGATGCTCGTACTCGCAGTTCTCTTCCTCGCAGAGCTTAATGTAAATCTGCCGCCCAACATCCTTGCCGAACTTCGTAGGCGGGAACTGAACCATGCAATACAGGTTGATGTAATCGGGTTCGGACAGCACCGGCACACTCCTGGTTGCTAGCCGAGTCCATCTTAACCGCAGTATGCCGTGTGGCCACTCCAAATCCCCGTACTGGCCGCTTGCCCTTCAGTCCCGCCCAGTCCTTTCGCGCGGAGCACCACTCGCTGCCCGCCTCGCAGCTCGCCGATCTGGCCCTTCACCTCCGCACGCCGGCGTACGCGAGGATCACTTCCACCAAGTCCAACAACCGGTGTGCCGCATCGACCCGGACCAGCCCGTCGACCAGTTCCTGCTTGAAGCGTTCGAAGGCCTCGCTGTCTCGCAGTCCTCTGACCGAGCTCGCCCGTCGGCGGGAGTTGATCAGCTCGTCGATCGCGTCGCTGCCCTTCTCCGACGACGCCCGATGAGGCCGCTCTGAGCTGCCCAAGTCGCTTGACTTGCCAACGTCTGTGCGAGCGGCACGCTCCACGTCCGCCAAGAGCTGATTGAGTCTATGCAACACACCCTCAACTGTGTCCATGCGAGATCTCCTTTGTTGGCTCAGCGCCCGGTCGGCCCCCTCGCCTCGGAAGTCCACGACGCGTTCGTGTCCGGCGCTGCATTGCCATCGCCGTGGCCCGAGCTACGTTCCTCTCGCCGTCGGTCCGCCCTTCCGCTGCATGGGGTGCGGTAATCGTCCAGCGGATCACATTGAGATTCCTCGTCGCCGCCCGGTGTCCCGGCAGCGTGTCCCTGTTCATCGGCACGCCTGCGACGCACAGTTGTCGACTGGCGGCGTGGTTGTCTGTTGTGTTGCTACCAGCTCGCTCAAATACCGCCGCGCCTCGTCGCGCAACGTCAAGCTCTCGATGGCTAGCCTTTGCAGGTCCTGCCTGATCTCCTCCAGCAGCGAGACGTTTTCCATTGCCGCCGCCCGGCGCTGCCATTCCACGCGACGATCCGCCCGCAACCTGCTCATCGCATCAGCGAAATCAGCCACGTCCGCTGCCGTCTTCTGCTCATCGCTGCCGTCCGCCTTCAGTCTTGCTACGAATGCCGCTATCGCCTGCGCTTCCCGGCTGTCATCGTATGCCTCCACCTCCTGGTGGTACTCCTGCAGCGCGACGCACATCTGGGCGGCGATCGCCTCGATCGCGTCCGCTGCTGCTAACTCCACGCGCGCGTCCCCGCCGCAACCTGCCGTCAGGCTCACCGCAATGCACGGGATCACCGCTCCGTACGCTGCCGCGGCCGCACGCCGCCGAGTCACGATTGCCTTCATCGAAAGGCCCTCCTGCTGCAGGCTCCTGATACTCCTAGGCACCAACGCGCCTTGAGGTGAGCGCCCATTGCGCGTAACAATCGTGGCGCAATGCGCCGGCTCCTTTACTCGCCTGATGCGATGGCGGCGAGGCACGATGCTGCACCATCCTTCGGCGGACAGAAGCTTACGTGGGATGGTCCAGGCGTCGCTGCTGCCCGGCGGGAACGGATGATCCGCCGCCCCTTCGGCGGCCGGCGTCCTCGTGGGCAATGCCCAGGATCAGGGCCACCCCCACGCTGAGGATCGTCAGGACCAACTCCTCGCGCACGTGCAGGCCATACTCCGCCGCGAACGCGCCGACAAGCGTCGCGATCGCCACGCGTACTTTGCGTGACCGAAGCGGCTGCATCATCCGTCGAACGTGCTGAAAAAGGGACATGAATCCGCCTCCGATTGCATGCAGCATCGTGCCTCGCCGCCGCACACGCGACGGCGAAGGATCCGCTCGCCCAACGAGACCAAGCCCCGCCCGGCGAGCAACGGGAGGGAGGAGGTATCACAATAAGCCGCCGCCGGCGCCGGGTCGGGTCGGCGCGGGTCGTTGTGCCCCCGCTGAGCGGCCGAACACGCGTCCGCGTGGTACCCGCTCGTGGTGTGCCCGAGCGCGCCAGGGACTCGGCGGCTTGGGCCCGGGCGTCCAGATCCACGAACGCCAGCGATCGGCCGAACGACAGAGACGCCGGGGCGTGCCGCAGCCGTCTAAGCAGCTCTGATCGACCACGCTGATCTGTCTGCTGGTGCTTCATCTGGCGTCGTCCCGCGTCCAGAGGTAGTAAACCGGACGCGAAGCGATCAGCTGCCGGAACGTCCGCGCCAGGAACTGAGGAGACTGCTTCGCGACCCGCCTCTTGCCGTCGCCGCCGTGGATGCGGTACCAATCAGCTACGGCCTCCGCAACGATTCGACGGACGCTGGGTCGGCGGCACACATGGATAGCAAAGTTCGGCGCCAAGGGCTCGACGTTCGCCGCTCGCAGCCGCGTAAGCGTCTTTTGCCGATGCGGCGGCTCCGGGCAGACACCGATCCTCTCCATGCCTGCCTTCTCGAAAACCGGATTGACTGCCCCCATGGCAGCCAAGCACTCAACGTATCGCACGCCCACCAGCGGGAGAGTCTTACGAACCAGCCAATGACCCAGCCCACAGCCCCGAACATCCGGGTGCATCACCAGGCGCCGCAGGATTCTCAGTTCCCGCTTGAGCCGCTTCGGCTCGCGTCGGAACCGGTTCGCCGTGGCCTTGTTGCGCAGCGACAGTTCCAGCGGCCCGTGCGCGTAAACCACCACCCCCAACGCCTTTCCGCCTACCCCCTCCCGCAGAGCAAACACGCGATCGACAAAACCCAACTCATCCCGGTCTCGATAATGCATCGGCGCGAACTGCTCGTAGTCTTGTCGGGCGCCTCGCTCGATCCGGAGCCGACGGCGAAAGCTGATCGATCTGGCAACGGACCGGCGGTCTGCGAGCTCGAACGCCCCGTCGCCACGAAGCACGACCGTTCGGTCCGCCTGGAGGTCCTCCGCCAGATCGTCATGGCTTGTCGCGACCACCAGCGTCAGCTTGCGTCGCGTCACGAGCTTTCGCACGTTGTAGGCGATGGCCTTCGCGACGCGCCTATGCAGTATCGCGCAGAACTCGTCGCACAGAAGCGGCGCGCTCGGCGACGTGCCCAGTTGCAGACCGATCGCTCGCGCCAGGCGAGCGCGGAACTTTTCGCCGTCTGACAGCTCCGGGAAGGACCGTATCCATAAGCGAGGCTCTCCCAATGCGCACGCTGTGAGCAACGAGAGAGCGTCACTCAGTTCTCTGTCTGTCGCTACAGCATCGACCACGGCCCGATCGGAAGGGAACTGCAGTCGGTGCACTGCTCGTGCTGTGGGAACGCGCGAGGCGAGCGTCTCTAACAAGGCCGTCTTGCCCGAACCGGAGGGGCCTGTCAGCAGCGTGATGGTGCCCGGCGTCAGCCTCAGCGCGAGGCCCTCGGCGATTTGCACGGCCGCCGAATTCCGACTTAGCCCGAATCGCGCGCATACCTCTGCCACTCGGTCCGTGCCCGACGGCTCCTCCAGGTGACGTGTCAAGCTGAGCGAAATCTGGCAGCTGCCGTGCATTTCTCTTGGTCGCTTTGCCGTCTGCGCCCTACCCCCAGTGGGTCTAGGCGGCGTCCCTCCTAGTGGCTGGCGGGCCTTCGCTTCGTAGGCGCCCTGCCGATCTCGAGGCGCCTACGATTCGAGGCGCCCCGGCCCGCCGGCGGACCCTAACATAAACCTAACATACTACACGCCTCGCTCAAGTCAAGCGCGGCGCAATAAAAAATTGCGCTTTTGTCGGCCAATCATTACAGTCCGAAGTGGCCGGGCTGAGGCTAGCTCCCGACAGCCACCTAGGTTAGAGCGTACGGCTGACTAGACAGACCGCCACCCCCTGGATGGAGAATTCGCGGGACTCGTCGATCGCGACCGGAGGCACATCGGGGTTGTCGCCCCTGAGGATGACCAGACGCTGCTGAGCCTGGCGCTCGACGCTGACCCGCTTGAGCGTAGGTTGGCCGTCCAGCAGGCACGCGCAAATGCGCCCCTGCACGTGTGCGGGGTCCACGTCGGGCCTGTAGTGCACGAGAATGATATCGCCGGGCTTGAGCGTTGGCTCCATGCTATCGTAGCTAAGCTTCAAGCAATAGCGGTCCGGGGCCCATAAGTGCCTAAGCACAGGGAACATCTCGAGTTGTTCCTGTGTTTGCGACGGTGGGCCAGCGGGGATCGAACCAAACAGAGGCAGGTCGCGTGTTTCCAGTGGCTGAGGGGCATCGTGGTCGGCCCCCTCGCCTATGAGTACGCCGGACGGCAGGTCGAGGGCAACGGCGAGGGCGCGGATCGTCGAGGGGCTTGGGTTCCGTCTGCCGCGCTCAATCTCGCTGAGGAAGCCCTGGTTAATCTTGGCCTTGCGTGCCAGGGCGGTCTGACTAAGAGTGGCGCGGTGGCGGAACTCTCGTATGCGTGCACCCAGCCGGCTCATCACCTGCCTCGCAGCTTCTTGTGCCTAAGATGGGGACGTGGACGAGCATAATCCGCATTGCTTTCTATCTCAAGCGCAACCGGGGCTTGGCGGGGTGTCCCGGGGCTGGCAGCGCCTCGCCACGCTTGCGGCCCGTCGAATTGAGGTATCGACCGGCCGGGGAGGTGGATCGCTGGCAGCGGTGGACCGGTACCAGCTGAGGCAGGCTCGGCCCCATTTCTAGGGCGTGCTGGCAAGTGCGGCGAGGTCATCGCCTGAATGGCAGGTTCGGAGCGCTTCGACGAACTTCTCAACAGCGCTCAGACGCTGACGCGCGAGCTGTCTGGTAGCCTCGAAGCGGAATGATTCCTTGATGCGTGCCTGCCAGAACTGGTATTGGCGCTGCTTCTGCCAGGCCTGGATAGCTGCATCCACGCCGCGCCCGTCGGCGGCATGGCGGCGGACCATCAGCCAGAAAGCGAGCGGGCCGACTTGGTCCAGGTTGTCGGCCTCGGCAAGAATCTGGGCTTCTAGCTGTTCGGTGTCTCGAAGTGAGCGCTCACGTATGGCAGCCAGGGCCGTTTCCAGAGAGCGTCCGCCCAGGACGTCGGCCAATCGCTCCGCGGCCCACGCGGCGGCGAGCTCGGTCTGGAGCTCCGTGGTGGGTGTGGATAGCACGTCGTGCACGCATATAGTGCCTTCCCTAAGCTGCAGCGCCCAACCGACGTCGTGATACAGACAGGCAGCCGCCAAGGCGGTACGATCCGCCCGCCGGGCTCGAAGACGTGGGCTCTGGGCCATGTGCACGGCAGCGCGCGCCACTCGTTGGGCGTGCTCCCAAAGTAGGCAGTCGCTTCGGCCCTGCGAATCAGAAGCTGTCAGATCTGCCTTGGCGTAGCGCGACAACAGATCGGTCTCGGCCATCCGACTCCTCCGGGGCCGGAGACGGCTTCGCATCCCCGCCGCTCCCCGCCTCTGAGATCAACGATTTGGCCCACTCGGCCAGAGGCTAAGCCGTGCCTGCCGACCGGTCCGGCCCCCTCTCTTCCTCCTGCGTGGGTCCGGTGGTTACTTGAGGAGTTGATAGTAGCAGTTGCGTTTCCTGGGGATCCAACCCGCGTCGGAGATCAAGCAGCGGATGTCATCCTCCGTGAGTCGGTAAGCAGTACCCGCCGCGGACACCACGTTCTCCTCCATCATAACCGATCCCATGTCGTTCGCGCCACAAAAAAGCGCCAATTGGCCGATCTTTGGCCCTTGGGTAACCCAACTAGCCTGCACGTTGGCCACGTTGTCCAGGAATATGCGGGCCATGGCCAGGGTCTTGAGGTACTCGTGGGCGTCGGCGAGCGTGAGGTCCTCCCCGTTGGCGGGAGGGCATCCGGGCTCACCGTGGGGGTGCGCCACTGGCTGCTGCCTCATGTTGCCCAACGGGGTGTTGCGGGGCTGGAAAGTCCAGCAGATGAACGCGGTAAATCCCCCAGCTTGCCCAGAGCTGCAGGCCGACGCTTCGTCCTGAAGTTCTCTGATCTGCATCAGGTGCTCGATGCGCTCGGGGACGGTCTCGACGTGGCCGAACATCATGGTAGCGCTGGTCCACATGCCAATGCGATGAGCTTGGCGCATGACCTCAAGATAGTCAGCGGTCATGGCCTTGCCTGGGCTGATCCTGCTGCGGACCCGATCGACCAGGATCTCTGCCCCGCCACCGGGGATCGTGTCTAGGCCGGCCTCCTGAAGGCGAAGTAGCGCCTCTCGGATATGCATGTTGAAGACCCGGTGGAAGCCGAGTATTTCCGGCGGGCTGAATGCGTGGATGTGAATGGTGGGAAAGCGCCGCCGGATGAAGCGGAGCAGATCGAGATACCAGCCAAAGGGCAGGACGTCGGCGGGTACCTGCCCGCCTTGGAGAAGGATCTGCGTGCCGCCGATGGCGAGCAGCTCTTCAATCTTCTGGGCAATCTCGTCGAAGCTGAGCACGTATCCCCGCGTGTCGTCCGGCTTGACCTTGAAGCCGCAAAACGCGCAGTCAGCGGTACATATGTTCGAATAGTTGATATTTCGATCAACAACATAGGTGCGATATGGCTCAGGGTGCAGCTGTTGGGTGACGGCGAACGCGCGGCGTCCGAGCTCATGAATGGAGCAATCGCGGTACATCTGGACGGCCTCGCCCCGGCTGATGCGAGCGACGCGGGGGTGCGGGGGGTTTTGCGGGGGCGTGGTCATGCGAAGCTGATTTCCCGGCCAGCGGGCGCCAGACCGGCCCGGACCGCCTGGTTCAAGAATTGCCGTATACCTTGGCGCTGTCTTGGCCCCAGGACGTAGGACATGCTGTGCGTCAGGTAGGTCTCTGCCAAATCGACGGGCCACCCGAGCGCCGGGCCCGCCTGGCGAGCGATCTGAGGCGCTCGAGCACATCCCCGATCGCGTGCAGCGGATAGCTGGGGTGCGAGTCTGGCCAGTTCGGGGTTGGGGCGGCCGGCCCACACGGCGAACACGAAGGGCAGGCCCGTCCAGTTCTTCCAGGCCTTGCCCAGGTCGATCCGGTGTTGCCGATGACGCACGGGGGTGGTCACGACCTTATCGCCGATCAGGAGAACGGGATCGCAGGCCTCAATTGAATCGCCCGGCCCGATTGGCTCGATGCGCAGCGGTCGCCCGTACATGCCCGACCAGATCACTTGGGCCATTGCAATAGACGTGTGCGAGTCGCCGTCCGCATACAGGTATTCGATCTCCTCGGCCGGGATCCTAGAGAATATCCGCACGGTCATTGTCTCGCCGTCACATGCAATGCATGCATCGGAGACTATCTGGTAGGCTTCCACGGCGCGGAGCAGGTCAATAACAGGGAGCAGGGCAACGCTCACGTCTCCGGCGGCCAACATGGCAGCCAGTCGGGACGGCACGGCGTACTGAAGCCGCACCCGCTCGACCGTGTCCAGACCTTCCACCAGCGGACGGGCGTTCAGAAACGAGACCACGCCCAACGTGATCGTGCCGGAAGCGGTGATGTCGAACGGCTCAGAATCCAGTGCGGTCATTGGCACCTCTCATGTCGGCCTTGCGGGCATACGCTACACCCCACTTAAGAATACGCGGTAGCTCGAGACGATTATAGAAGCCTTGCACCTATCGGCCAATGATTGCGCAGCGCTTCGGCTCGTTGCCGTCCAGCCACGCTACGTGAGCGCTGCTCTTCTTTGCGGGTGCCGGGCGACTGCGCCTACAGGACTCCATATCTAGCATATACTTCGCCGAGGAGTTTTCCCTCTTGGAGCTCCTGTCTGGTCATGTTCTCGCCGTGGACCTTCTCGTCGGCCAGTCCTAGGACTTGCGGCTCGGCGTCTTGGGGTATGACCACGATGCCGTCGAGGTCCCCGACGATCAGGTCCCCCGGCTGGACTCGCACGCCGCCCAACTCCACGGGTACGTCGTAGGCGACGGCGAGGCCGCGTCCTTTTGAGTCCACCGGCTTGGCTCCAGCGGCGAATACGGGGAACCGCATCTGTTTGATCCGCGTGATGTCGCGGACAAGCCCGTCGGTGATAGCACCTCGCCCGCCGCGCGCAATGCAGGCCGTGCTCATCAACTCGCCCCAGGGTGCGTTCCGGGCAGACCGCCCGGTCGCCATGACCACCACTTCGCCGGGACGGATAGAGTCCATGGCTGCGATCTCGAGTTCGTACGGGTTCTCCGGGACGTGATAGACGTCGGCATAGACGAGGCACTTGGCCCTGCCGACCAACACGGCCTCGTCGTACACCGGGCGGATAAACGCGTCCATGGCTTGATCGGGCCGTCCCACCGCATCGCACGCGTCGGACAAGACGGCGGTGTACAGTTCCCCAGCGATGTACTCGAAGAGTCGTTGATCGTCGTCCAGGGGTATGGCCATAGCCTGATCTCCGCGTATGGACTGTGGGGCCTTTTCCACGAAGGTCCAGTTCCCGGAAGCAAGCCGGATGCGCACCGGGTGCCGGCGGCGTGTCTCGCTCGGTCTCGACCGCCATCACGGACGCGCGCATGGTGGTCACCGCGCTTGGTGCGCATCGCTGAGTACGCTTGGTCCTCGTCAGCGACAGAGGATAGCGCGCGCTGTCGTCTTACGCAACGGAGCGGACGGTTCCAGATAAGGGGTACCGCGGCGGACGGTCTGGCAAGTCGCTACGCCTGCCGCGGCAAGATGACGTAGGCGACGCCGCCGTTCTTGAGCCAAGCGGCTTCGAACTCATTGCGCAGATAGGAGGTCCTGCCATCCTGCTCGCGGTTCCAGGCCGGGTCGTTCACCAGCGGGTTGCCTGCCTCGTCAAGGCCGGTGATGACCAAGAGGTGACCGCGGCTATACGGCAGCGGCGCTCCGGTGAGCCGACCCTCTTCGGCACGAATGCTGGCGATGATCGGCTGATCCCGCGCAATGTGCTGCTTGACCTGATTCCAACTTGAGAACCTCCTGACGTACCCTGGCAGGCCGAAAGCGTAGGCGGCTTGTATCGCGCGGGCCCAGTTGCCGTAGATTCCGTACTCACGGTCGTAGACGGTTTCGGCCACGCGGGCGGTCGGCTGGTTCACTCCGTGGTAGGCCATGACCATGGCCACGCTGGTAGGACTGCAGATGCTGCCGGCGATTCGTTCGTCCTCGGCCTGCTGGCTACGGAACGGGACGGGCAGGCGCCTGGCCCAGCGAGACTTTGGCACTTCTGCTTCGGTCCGGCGGAAGCGCTCCCAAAGCTGGCGGTCACCGGTTGTGTTGCTGTATGCCAGCGAGAAACGCCGCAGGCGGGGGCCTGCGCCGGGGGGCTCTGCGCACAGGTGTACGCGGTACTGCATGCGATCGAATGTTTGCGTCGATCCGAAATAGTCAACGTTGATTGAGCCGTGCTCGTCGGTCAGGATCTTGACGTCGGGATCGGCAGTTGAGCCCCATTGGCCGAGATGGTAGAAGTGGCTCCACATGTCCTCTTGCGTGCGCCCGACGCGTAACTGTACGAAGAAGCCGCTCCCCTCCGGCACGTCCACGTTCCACGAAGCGATTACCTCGTTGAACGGAATCCGGGCTTGAATGACCCGCGAGCAGTAAACGCCCCTGCCAATCGCAACGCCCCCGGCCGAAGTGAACAGCTCGGCACCCGGCGGCTCGTGCGTGATCCGGGTTGAGGGGCCGCGGCCCTTGGCGGACTCGGCGCGGTGTTCGTCGATGATGAGTTCGTGGAGGTCCCACTCCGATGCCTGCAGACGATTCAGGCTTTGCCCGCGATCACTCATGACAAACGGGATGGGCAGGGCGATAAGCAAGCCGGCCAACATCAGCGTCGCGATGACGCCTGCACCGATGGCAGATCGACGATGATCATGCCGCCACGCCCCGAGCAGCCGATACTAGGCCACCGGCGGCGTACGCGGCAAGCCAATTTCGGCAGACCGAGCTTGTGAGCTTGTGACCCCGGCTTGCCGGAATCGCGCACAGTGATCGGTTTGTCGATGCGGCCACGCGCGGCTATGCTGGTCCGCGCGTGCCAGATTCGGCCGGATGTCGTTGTCAATGAGGAAAGGGCGGGTGTTATGAACGAGACCGAGCCGGACGGCTTCTGCTTCCGCTATACGACAAGCAAGCCGTGGCAGGAAGTGGCCGCGCTGGTCGAGAAGCGATGCCGCGAGCTGGGTTACGGGGTGCTTCATCAGTACACATTGAGCGACCTGTTCAGGCTAAGGGGCCAGGAACTCGCCAACACCGAAGCGGTCACGTACATCATCTCGTTCTGCGATCCGAAGATGGGCAAGCGCGTGGTGGACATAAACTCCGACTTCGCCTGCCTGTTTCCTTGCCGGGCGGCAGTCTGCTGGGACGGATCGAAGACGACCGTCACGATCGGCAAGCCCTCTGCGATGGTCACGGCCTTCGACGACGAGCGGCTGCGAATCTTTGAGGAGGTTGAGGACGACCTGGCGACGATCTGCGAAGACGCGACGTCTTAGTCTTGTGCTGCCGAGGTCGGCTTCGCCCGGGCGACGTCGTCGCTGCCTTGCCGCGTAGAGCTGCTCACGGCGGTTCCGGGCGCGGGCGTGCCGAGCACACCCGGTCGGCCCCACAAATGCCAGGCGATCGCATCGCAGGACGTGCATTCCAGGCATCGGATGCAGTTGAGTGTGTTGGGCGACCTGTCCAGGTACACCCCATAGGGGCATCGCGTTCGACACATGTCGCACTCGTTGCAGCCGTGCGGATCGAACCGCAGGTGCACAAGGGAAAAGCGATTGAACAGCGCGAATACGCCGCCGAGCGGGCAGAACAGGCGGCACCACGGTCGCCGCTTGATGAACATCGCCGCCGCCAGCAGAACAAGAATAACCAGCTTGACCGCGCCGGGACCTGTTACGGGCGCACCGGTGAGCACCTGGGCCGCCGCGTTGGGCAGCGCCGCCTCTAGCGTCCCCGCGGGGCACAGCCGACAGAAGAACAGCGGGCTACCTTCGCCGAAGAAGTACGGAATCGCGATCACCAGACCTGCGAGCACGACGTATCGCGTGTAGCCGGTCCAAGGCGGCAGATGGAATTTCGGGGTGGGCACCCGGCCGATCAGGTCTTGCAGGAAGCCGAACGGACACGCCCACCCGCACACCATGCTGCCGAACGCGGCGCCGACCAGCACCAACGTTCCGACGGCCATGAATGGGAACAGGTGCAACGCGCTGAAACTTGCGATCAGGCCCAAGGGGCAGAGAAAGCTTGCCAGCGGGCAGGAGTAACAGTGAAAGACCGGTCCGCAAACGCGACCGGCCGCCGCCACCCACGGGGTCAGAAAGACAACAGCAAAGCCGACCTGTGTCCAGAGTCGGACGCGGCCGATCGGCCAGTTCTTGCGGCGGTTCTTGCGAGCTGGTTGGGTCATGGCCATCATGACCGGGGTGGGTCTAAATTCAGGTAGGGCAGGCTTCGGGCCTGTCTTCCGGCGAGTACGTTCGGCGCAGCAGTCTGGACGGGAGACGCTCGATCCCACCGACGGCCATGTCGTTGGCGATCGTGAATTCACTTAACGTGCCGGGCTCATAGAGACTGTAGAGTGTATCCGGATAGCCCGGCAGCGAACGCACGAGGGGATTGTCAACAGGCTGGTCGTAATTGAACACCCGCTGTCGGTGGAACGCCGCACCGAAGAAGATCAGAGCGGCCGCCGCGATGGCCAGAATGACGCCGTACGCCCGCGGACGAACGCCCGTATCACGCGCCCACCGGTTTGCGTGTGGCTGCCAAATGCGGCGTTTTCTCCTACGTGCGCTCACGGCAATTCCTAGTACGGTTGATGCGGGAACGGTTCCGCCCCGGGTGGCGGCTCCGGGCTCACCGTTGTTCGAATGCGCTCCTTGTATATTTTCATGTCGCTGCGTTTCCCGGCTTGGCCCCAGGCGGCGATGGCTGCTTCCTTGTTGCCTCGCCTGGCCTCGACGACGCCCAGCCAGAAATATGCCCTCGCCTCATCGCCGCGTAGCGTGATCGCCTCGTTAATCAACTTCGCAGCGCGGGCCAGATCGGCCGGCTTGGTCAGCTCCGCTAAACGATATCCGAGCATCAACTTCGCATCAGCGTCGCTTGGGTTCCTGGCCAGGGCCGCCTCAAGCACATCCGCAGATGGGACGAGCCCGTCGGCGCTCTTGTCCGCTGGCGGATCGTACTGCTTGTGCAGCAAGGCAGCCGCTTCTTCGTCGGGTTCGGATAACACCGCCCGCGCGACGCCGTGCTCATCGATCAGGTTCACCTGCGGGACGTCCGCAACGGCGAAGACGTCGTTCATTCGGTTGAACCGGTCGATCAGTATCGCACAACCCGGACCAACCGCACGCAATGCGCGCGCCACCGAAAAGGCGTCCTGGTCCTGAGCGACGCCGATCAGGACGAACTTGCCTTGCTGCCTGCGTTGGTACTGCTGCCACCCTGACAGCACTTCCAAGCAGTGCGGCCCTCACCATGAGGACCAGTGAACGACGACGACCTTTCGGCCTCGAAACTGGCTCAGCTGTACCAGGTTCCCATCCAGATCCGGCAGCGCAAAGTCAGTCGGACGAATCGCTTGCCCTTCGGACGGGCCGGCAGGCGCCGGCTGGTCGGCCGGCTTCGAAGCGGGCTGTGGGCTCGGAGCCTGTTGGTCTTTGCAGCCCGCCAGCAACAACGCGCAGGCAAGACCGCCCGTACATCCGAACTGAACGGACGAACCACATCTGACCGGCCCGGCAGACTGTGAGGATCGATAGGCCCTGGCGCGCAATTCAGCTCCTGTGGTTCACTTGCTAACCGCTACACTTCTACGATGATAGCAGCCCGCTGCTTTGGAATCACCTCGCCGATGCGGCAGGCGACCGTATCACCCGCTTCGTGCAGGCGGCTGAGAAGCTCGTCCAACTTCTCGGGAGCTACCGCGATGAGAAGTCCGCCGCTGGTCTGCGGGTCGAACAGCACGTCCTGGGTGTCTTCGTTGACATCGGGGTGAATCTGCACCTGCTCAGCCAGGTACGCGCGATTGGCTCCTCCTCCGCCGGCCAACATCCCCTGCTCGGCAAGCTTCATCACCTCTGGCAGCAGCGGCACGGCACTCGCGTGGATGCGCAACGTCACGCCGCTACCGCTGGCCATCTGATAACCGTGGCCGATCAGGCCATACCCGGTCACGTCGGTGGCTGCGCGGACCTCGGTGGTCATCATGGCTTGGCACGCCCAGCGGTTCAGCCTCGTCATGCTGTCGTACAGCGGGTTGAGCAGCGCCGGCGGGAGGGCATCGGCCTTAATCGCCGTAGCCAGGATGCCCGTGCCGAGCGCTTTGGTCAGCACCAGGGCGTCGCCGACTTTAGCGGCGGCATTGGTAACGACCCGTGCGGGGTCCACCACGCCCGTTACCGCCAGGCCGTACTTGATCTCCCGATCGCGCAACGTGTGCCCGCCAACGATGACCATGTCCGCCTCTTGCGCCTTTTCAGCTCCGCCGCGGAGTATCTGAGCGATCATCTCGGGCGGCGCCTCGTTCTCGGGGAAGGACAAGAGGTTCAGCGCGGTCAGCGGGCGTCCGCCCATGGCGTACACGTCGGACACCGCGTTGGCCGCGACCACTTGGCCGTAAACGAACGGGTCGTCCACCAAGGGCGGGAAATAGTCAACCGTCTGAACAAGCCCCGTCCCGTCCTGGAGCCTGTAAACGGCCGCGTCGTCCGACGTTTCTATACCTACGAGTACGTCGGGGTTCTCGATTTCGGGTAGAGAGCGCAGGACCTGCGCGAGCCACTCGAGTGGCACCTTGCCGGCTCAGCCGGCGCAGAAAGCGAAATCAACGAGTCTTTTCTTGGGATCGGCCACGCCAGAGCTCCTTCGCGATCGCCCGGCTGCCGAGCCACCGCCCGGCCATCGCGACCTCGGCGTGGCTACAGCGTGAATTTCACGGGCACGGCGGACTTCGCCTCGATCGGGTCGGCGTCGAACTGTACGCGAATCTCGAACTCGCCCTTCTTGTCCTTTGGTACTCGCCATGAGTACCCACAGGCGAAGCCTCACCCGTACCGGAACTTGCCAGATAATACCTGCTTACCCTTGGCATCGTGTATGGTGAATTTCGGCGCGGGTGGACGGCTGCCGTCGATCTGGACGCCGACGATCCTCTCGCCGTGGGGGCCCGACAGGTCGAAGCTGAAGTGCACCTTTTCGCCGCTCTTCTGCGCCGTCACCTTCGGAGCCAGCGGCTGGCCGATGGCCAGATCGGTCGTCAGGCCCTTCTCGATCGTGAACGGCCTGGTGGGGCCTGTGAAGGCGTACGCGGTAACCAGCGCCTTCTTGCGGTTCCCCGCTTGGAACGCGTAGTTGTAGAAATAGACGTAATACTCCCCGACCGGGCCGGTGATCAGCCCGTCCTTGGCGTCGGCTAGAGACAGCACCGCCTCCGGCCCGACGACCCAGCCTTGGATCTTCCCCTTGGGAAGGCGCAGCTTTCCGACCGGCGGATCGGTCGCCGTGAACGTCGCCTCCGTGCCGTCGTCTTTGACCGCGAGGCTGTAGTACTTGCCGCGGATCTCGGCCAGCTTGCATAGCAGGAAGTCCTCCCGCCCGGCAGGCCGGTACCAGGGCGGGCCCTTCATCCGGCCGTCGCCGTCCAGATCGATCAGCAAATGGTCGCCCGGGCGAATGTGCTGTATGCCTTCCGGATGGAGGGCGATGTCGGCCTTCTGAGTCCTTGTCATGTCGCCGAACAGGCCGTTCACGTTCGCGTCCGCCAGGGCGATTTTGATCGGCTTTGCACCCAGCCGAAGCTCCCCGACGGCAATCATGTCCGGGATGATCTCCGCGTAGGCGAACCGCCCGTCAAAGATGCGCACCTCGATGTTCACATGGTAGAGCTGTTCGGAGCGTTCGTAGGGCACCGTCACCTTGACGTGCTTGGCAATCTTCACGTCGTCGCCGCCGAAAAGCCGGCGTAAGAATCCCTTCCTGGCGAACTTATGCCGAGGATCGTCGGACAGGTCGCCGTTACGGTTCCCATCGACAATGAGGCTGTCGAGCCCCCTGCCCGTGCCCTTGGACTCGTCCAGAACGATCTTTACTGTGGCCTTTCCTTCCAGCCCGACGTGAAACTCACCGGCCAGGGCCTTTTCGGACTTGACGCCTTTCGGTTGCGTTGACACACGCTGCAGTTGCGCGCCGGTCGAGAACATGTGGATCGCGATTTCCTCAGGCGGGGCTTGGCGCGTCAGGCTGACCTTGTGGACTCGCGGGGCGGCTTCGTCGGCCTGCAAGGCCTGCGCGCACAGACAAAACGCCGAAATCAGAAGTAGGCCGGATCCCACCACGACCAATACCTCCTCTGTCCTTGCTGACGCTTGACGCCCGTCGCCGGGCGCTTCGTGCAGCGCCGTCGGCCCGCTACCGTGCTGGTTGTTACCCGACATTACCCCCGCAGTCCCCTCCAGAAGGCACGCACCACCCATAGAATGTACAGGGCTCCAGCCACGGATGCAAGCGGCCGCCGGTCGGTCGAACGCTCAATCTATTCCTACGCCTCTGTCGCCCTTTGGTTCCGGATTGCGTGACAGTATAGGTCAGGCATGCGTAGTATCGCGCCTTCACTCCGCTCCACGACGGGCGCTCCTCACTTTGCGCGTTATCCAGTACCCGAGCGCGATGCTCAAGACGAGGACTCCCCGATCCGAAGCGACGCACGGGACCACCGTCGCCCCCAGGTGGCATCGTTATTCGCGCCAACAGGCGTCGGCCCCGCCTGCGGCGTCCTGCCGCCTGGTTGGGCCCCGCTTCTAGACCACCAAGAGGACGTGCCGCGTCTCGTTCGAGGCAGAGTTCGTCGACGACATCGCTGTCATCGACGAGCTGCTCGAAGGCGGGCGAAGCCTGACCATCCATGAGGGCCGTCAGGTGCGAGCGCCGGCGCGCTGGGTAGGGGTTACGCACGATCCGCCGGCATCGCGAGGTGCAGACTGAGCTGGCGGAGTGGGAGCGAGTCGGGCCAAGGTGCCGGGTGCGGAGGGTGAAGGAGTGGGAGGCGGAGTGCGGGAATGGCGGCACCTAGGCCGCCCTCATGATACATCGCCCGACGGCATCGAGATTGGCAGCTGCGGCCCGGCCCCAAAAGTTGCATCAAGCCTCCTTGGGAGTGGCCCAGTGATCCTTGCGGTATGCCCGGCCGACCAGACGGTTGGCCTCACTGTCACCGGTGATTCTCTCCGTCGCAGGATCGAAACGAATCACCCGCCCTACGCGTGAGGCGATGTTACCTAGGTGGGAAAGCGCTGCTGACATGTGCCCAATCTCGATATCGGCACTGGGGTGTTTGCCTGTCCGGACCGCCTCTAGGAAGTCCCGGCAGTGCTCGTCACCTGACAGGCCGACGCCGGGCATCGATTCCCTGAGTTCGTTCCCTGGGCCATACAGCCTCCAACCGTCCTTCTTGCCCAAGGTCATCATGCCCTTCGTGCCGTAGAACGCGTTGCCGTTCTCGTGCCCCTCCTGCACGTAGGGCGACCAGATCCGCTGCTCGAAGACGAGCTGCTTCTTGTGGCCGATTTTCCCGTCACCCGGGTATTCGTACAAGACGTACTGCGTGTCGGGAAACTGCTGATCATCATCGAAGTAGTACTTGCCGCCCATCGCGGTGACGGTCGCTGGGTGCTGGTCAACACCTAGGCCCCATCGAGCGATGTCGATGTCATGGACGCCGTCGTTCCCGATATCGCCCGTACCGAAGTCGTACCACCAATGCCAGGTGTAGTGGTGCCGATTCGACTGAAAGGGCACGTACGGAGCCGGCCCGAGCCACAGATCGTAGTCGAAGCCCTCCGGGGGGTCGCTTGCCGAGGCGTGGCCGATGTTCGCCCGCTTCTGGCTGTTCCACGCCTTGGCCACCAGTATGTCGCCGATCGCGCCGTTATGCAGCAGTTCCATCGCCCGCCTCACGTGCTGAATGCTTCGGCTCTGCGTGCCGACTTGAACAACACGCTTGGCCCGGCGGGCGGCCGTGAGCATCCATCGGCCCTCGCGGATGTTGTGCCCGCAGGGCTTTTCGACGTAGACGTGCTTGTCAGCAGCCAGAGCAAGCAGTGTGGCAGGCGCGTGCCAATGGTCCGGTGTGGCGATGACCACCGCATCAACGCTCCTGTCATCAAAGGCTCTGCGCATATCGCGGATTGCGGCCGGTGGCTCGCCCGAGGTCTTGGCGACGACCTTCGCCGCCGCCCGCGAACGGCTATCATCTGGATCACACACATAGGCAATCCTGATGCCCTTTTGTGCCGAAAACATCTTAGCTAACCACCGTCCCCTGCCGCCGCAGCCGATGGCGGCCAGTACGATACGGCCATTGGCGCCCGCGGCTCCTGTGGCACCGGGCGTGCCCAATGCAACCACCCCTGCTATCCCCCCTGCGGCCTGTTTCAGGAATGTTCGACGGTTGGCCTTGGACATGGTCCGCTCCTTCCATCGCTGGAGCCGAACGGCTCATACGCAGTTACATCATCTGCAACGGATGCTTGCGATTCTTCATCGGCAAGGTCACAGGCGCGTCAAGTCGGTGTGATTCGTACACCGCTAATACCATCTCCAGTGCGGCGCGGGCGTCATACACACTCGCCCTGGGCTGCGCGTCAGTTTCTATCGCACGGATCAGATCTTCGCAGGCCCGGATATTGCCAAGATGAAGGCCTTGATCCGCCAGCGGTTCCGGCTTGCCGAGGCCCGCGCTGCTGATCTCAATCCATTTGGCCGTACTTCGCCCGGGGGCCCAGCCTGGGTCCTCAATGAAATGGGCATGTGGCAGGCTCCCGGTCGTTAACGTGACCACGCCCTTGGTCCCGTAGATGTTCAGCCCAAATCGAGCCGCCTGCCCGTGTTTTGCCCGATGCGTCCCGAAATGGCCCACCGTGGGGCTGTTGAATCCGTAGCTTGCGACGATCTCATCGCCCGCCAGGGGGCCGATGCCTTCATTCCCGTCGCGCACCTCTGCCTTCGTGACGGGGCGCCCCTTTTCCAGCACGCGAGCGAAGCACCAGATCGGATCGCCTGCGACGACGCGCATCATGTCCAGAACATGCGTCCCGAGCACCATGAGGTCCTCGCCACCGCCGCGATGATCCTCCTTGCCCCGACCGCGCATCTCAAGGATGTCGCCGAGTCTACCCTCGCGGATCAACTCCATCACCCGATCCATCCGTGGGCTGTAGCGCGTCTGCAACGCCATCGCGAGCTTTGTGGATTTGCCTTGGACGGCTGCAACCATTTCGTCTGCCTGGGCCAGTGTCTGGGACATGGGTTTTTCCAGGTAGATGTGACAGCCATGTTCGACCGCCGCCAATACCATGTCCCGGTGGCAATCCAGCCAACGCGGCGCCACCGCCACGATGTCGGGTCGCTCCCTCTCGATCATCTCGCGATAGTCGGCATAGGCGTTCTGCACGTTCAGCCGCTTGGCGGCATCGCGTCGCCCTTGCTCATCCTCATCCGCGACTGCCGCTACGGTGGCCTTCTCAACATCTTTCCAAACGACGTCGAGGCCGTGACCGTAGTTTCCCCGCCCGGTCCTGCCGATGACGGCAACCCGATATGCGCTGGCCCTGCCCAGTCCCCGACCGCCGGCTGTGGACGGGCTCTGGCGGGCCGTGCTCTTGACGGCGTCCGCGGGACTGGCCACACCTGACGCGATGATCCCCGTCATACCGGCTCCGGCGCGCTTCAGGAAAACCCGGCGGTTCGTCTCAGGCATGATCTTTCTCCTTGCGCCGCTGAAATCACGCTACTAATGGACGCGCACGTTGGCAAAGCCGACGCCGCAAATCCCATGATACACGATATCCCCGCCTGCGCCTGAAGCCCAATGGTGTGCATCGGGTATGTCGGACTTGCGCTGACCGCTACTGCCTCATGCCCACATCGCGTTGTGGAGCACGGGGTAGGCTGAGTCGGTCCACCTACCGGCCTGAGCCACCGCCCAACCATGAGCGGTGCTGGGAGGTGAGTGAAGATGATCTTCGAGAGGCTTGAAGAGCTTCCCGACGGCACGAGCCGCAGGCATCGCGAGGTGCAGACTGAGTTGGCGGAGTGGGAGCGAGTCGGGCCAAGGTGCTGGGTGCGGAGGATGAAGGAGTGGGAGAGGAGATGAGGTGGCGATGGCGGTTAGATCGTCATCATGATGCGTCGCCCGATGGCGTCGAGATTGGCAGCTACGGCCCGGCGTCCGCCGGTGTCATTGCTCGAGCGTGATGGCGGCGAGCAAGGGGGCGGCGGGCGTGCCCAGGTCGCGAAAGACAATCTTCTCGATCCGCGGGCTGCCCAGCTCGACGCCGAGGACATTGAGATGCCAGGGGTCGCCCTTCAGGCCCCACAGGACGTCCGTGGCCCATGGGTGCGGGGCGGTCCAGTCCTCGGCGGTTCGGCCGGTGATGAGGGGCACGGTCTGCGTTTGGCCGTCGACGTAGTGGATAACGTACTCAGCTACTGCGCCCCACTCGCCCGTCCCCGCGTCGCGGGCGTCCCAGCCATGAACGTTTCCCAGGAAGAAGAGACGTTTGCCCGTGGCGTTCACCGGGATCTCGACCTGGCGTGGCCACTCGCGGTCCGCGGGCGCCTTGTGTGAATGGAGCACGATAAAGCCTCGCCCCTTATTCTTCGCCGGATCGATGATCGCAAACGGCACGCCGCCGAGGGTCTGCATTCCGACGGGCATCCCGGCGAACAGGAACTTGCCCGGGTTGGCCACGCCGAACGGGGCAGTAAAGGGGTTGGTGTTGGCCAGCGGAGCCAAATCCAGCAGCCGACACTTGTCCGGGCTGAGCGCATGCTCAAGCGGGAGCGTGACCAATCCCTCGATGGGCTTCGCCAGCGGCGGGCCCTGCTCACGGTAGCGCTTAACGACGGTCGGAAAGTCCCATCGCTTCGTCTGGTCAGGTCTGACGACGACTTCAACGCCCTCCACCGGATCTGCCAGCGGTCGTGACGCGGGCAAGTGCAGCGCGATGCGCCGGGGTGGTGATCGGCGGGGGGGATCGAGCTCGACCTCCACACCTTTCACAGTGCCCCGAGTGCGGAGGCTCATCGGGCCGAAGTGCGTAGGCCCGCGCTCGACGATGATTTCCTTGCCATCCGCAAGCCACCAGTCGGGTACAGCGAGCAGGAGGTGTAGCTCATCGCCGCGCTCGTGAACGAGCATATGTCGCAGCATGAGCGCGTAGTTTGACGCCCCCGTCCCGTGGGGAATGGTGTGGCTCCAGGCGAATCGATGCTTGTAGTATATGCCTTCGGCAAAGGCGTGCGTCGCGGCCGAGTGCAGGAGATACCAGTAGAAATCTTCCACCACCTGCTGGTGATCGCCGCGCGCCAAGGATGCCATCGTCGAGTAGGCGGACATGTACGGGTGGATGGCCCCTGGGGCGCCGAGCCAGCGAATGGTCCCCTCGACGAAGCCGCCGCCGTGTTGCTCGCGCACCTCAGTCAGCAGGGCGGTAACGCGCGGGTCGTCGCGGGCGAAGAGCTCGGTCGGCCAGAGGGACTCGGTGTTACCCCAGTGGGTGCCTTCCTTCTCCCAGCTTGGTGGGAAATGAGCCAGACCAGTTCGTTTCCAAGCGGCATCGATGGCGGCCCGGTAGCGCTCGGCCTCGGCGAGCAGTTCGTCCGCTTCGGCGGTCTTGCTGAGGATGCGGGCCGCATCGGCGGTGCACAGCAGCCCGCGCAGGTTCCAGAAGTCGTAACCGACGATGTGATGGTTGCTGTCGTAGAGGTACTCCCCGTCGGCGAAGGCGGCCGGCAGCACGCCTGCGAAGGGGGAGTCGGCCGGGGCCTGCCGTCGGGCAATCCTTATCCAGTCCGCCGCCCGGCGCATTTGGGGATAGGCGTTGGCCAGCCAGCCGCGGTCGCCCGTGATCTTATGGAACTGCCACAGAACCCAGAGCGCCTGCCCGTTGGCGTCGAGCTGGCCTGTCTGCGTCTCGAACCGCCCGTCGGGCCGCTGGCGGCGCAGATAGCGGTCCGCCGCCTTGCGGGACGCTTTGAACAGACCCGCCTCTTCGAGCTCCATGATCTGGTATCCACCGTCGCGAATGTAGAATTCGTCGTAGAATCCCTCGCCGCCGTGAAGCTCGCCGTGGTCGCTGGCGATCAGCTGGCAGACGTGCGAGGCTAATAGCGCCTTCGTTGCCTTTTCGGACGGCACTTCAATCCGCGCCGCCTCTGCCATGACGCCGCGCCAGTACCGGACCGTTCGGCCGAACCACACTTCGGGGTTTGCGTTCGCGAAAGCCGACATGTCTTCAACGGGGGTGAAAGGTATCCGCACGACGGCTTTGACCTTCTGACCGGGCTCCAGCGACCAGCTGAACGACTCCAACGACGTTGTGGTCGATCGAGACGGGCTGCTTTGCTCAACCTTCAGCCTCGCCTCGGCCTGCACAGAACCGTCGTTGACGACGTCGACGGCGATCCAGTTCAGGAAGTTCTCGCCCTCCGTGGGCCAGCCGAACGCTTGCTGCCAGTCCTTCAGCGTGGGCAGGGGTGTTGCCCAGAACGTGAAGTCATATCGCACCGCTCCGTCTCTTGCTGTGAGCAAGACGATGGGCAGCCAGCCTTCGAGGTGCGTCTTGGTCTGCTGGCGGCTGAGCCTACGCAAGCGCGACCCGAAGCGCAGCCGAAGCTTCTCGTTTCCCGCCAGCAGCAGCTCGTTGTCGGGCGTCACCCGCGTGCCGTCTTTGTAGTCTTTGAGCCCGATGACGCTCCAGGAGTTCTGAAAGTAATCGAACGGCTCGTCCGCCCGCAGCGGGGGGATCAAGCAGAACACGGCCACGATGAGGCAAGCGGAGACCGAACGAGGTGGATTGCCGGATTGCACCGTGGGGGTTGTCCTTCCAGTGACGATTTGCCGTTTGCCTGGCCTCATGTTTCCATTTTAGGCCAACGAGCGGCCAGGGCGAGTGAACCTCCTGCGATTACGTGACCCACCGCGTCGGACCGAGCGAGGACGAGGCCCACTTCAACACGCACAGCCTGTACGCGCCGCTGTTTACGGACGAGTTCCTCGTCGATCTCGAGCCGGACATCGGCGCCCCGTTGCTGCTGCATCTGGTGCCGGAACCAACGACCATCAACCTGCTGGCCCTCGGTACCCTGGCTCTGATGCGCACGCGATAGGGGCGTAGACAAAGGCCCCGCGCTGGACTGGGCCAATCTCACCGGAAGAACCGACGCGGGGCGACTCTAAAGACGGAGTGCCTACAAAGCTACCTGATCCGCCGGCATCTCGCCAGGAAGGGGCTCAGACTGCCCCAGATGGCCGGTTTCTGGTCGCTTGCCGGGGCGCTGAAAAGTGGGATTCGGGAAGGCAAGAGGACCGGCACCGCAGCGCAGGGATGGCTGATCTGCCGCGTCTCGCTCGCCGCCGGCCCTGTTGGCGTACGTGTCTGTGGCCTTCTAATTCGGGGGCGCGTTAAGGCCATGGACCGATGCTGCGCCCTGCCGCTTCCGCGCTGCCGGGAGAGCATAGCACCCAGCAGACGTCGCAGCGCTCTCACGAGAGCATGCACTCCGCATCGCTCGCCGAGCGTCAATCACGCGCGGGGGCCGTGCTCGACGTCTCATCTGGAAACGCCGCCGCGACGAATCGCTCGATGTGATCGAACCACACGTTGCACCGCTCATGGGGAGTCGGCGAGATAATGTCCTGCATCCGTTCTCCGTCAGTGAACTTGTACGGGTACGAAACCAGCTCGATCTTGGGCTGATCGTGCAAGACGATTCCCTTCGGATCCACGGCTCGGCGCAGCGGGTCCGATTCATCGTAATCGGCGTTCCAGCTCGTGCCGGTGCGCGTATTCACCGGCGGGATGTGCTCGTCGGCGAACTTCATGTAGGCCGCGTGCAGCGCACGCGCTTCCGGAGTCATGCGCCCCGACGGGAACGAGGACACCAGCCTGTGCATTGCGTAGAGGCTGATCGGCGCAGGGACCGGCACCTGCCAAGCCGGGTAATGTTTGAGTTCAGCGATCCAGCCGGCCTCGACCTTATGGCTGTCCACTAGCAGCGGAAGAGAATCATAGTCCCGAAGCTCGGCGAGAAGGTATGTACTTGCTAGCGCCTTAGTGTATGTTCTATCATAGCTACTGGGCTCGTGCTCGATAAACCCCTTGGGATGCGCCTCCCAGAGCTCTCGTTCTTCCTGGTACGCCTGGGGCCAATCGGCCAGGGCTTGAGACAAGGCCCTTCGCACCAGTGGGATCACTCTTCCTGGCGCCTCTCGTCCGGCTTGCAGGA
>CAYGAN010000049.1:24817-25216 GCA_964347585.1 uncultured Planctomycetales bacterium
GTCGATGCGAAGTGGTCATCATCGAAATTGGCTAGGTTCTCGATAGTCTGGCTGGTGTCCTCCTTCCGTATGTTCTCCACGCGCTCCTTATGCCAGGGGTGCACTGGCAAGCGCCGCTTCATCTCCAGGAGTTCCTTCTGACGTTGGGCCTCGGCTATTGGATCGGGAACCGGCGGAGGAACCGCACCTGGATCGGTTGGCGCCTCAGTGGCATCCGTCGAATCGGATTGCCTTGCCGCTGCCGAGGGCTGGTCCGAGGCCGCGCTTGGCGTCTGGGCAACAACGGGCTTGCCCGAAGAGCGACCGCTGGTTTCGCGGCGGGCTGACAGCCAATACAGCCCCACGCCGCTGATGACGACCGCGGCCACCACGATCCGAGGCAGGACGCGGCCCCGTTGG
>CAYGAN010000050.1:0-1870 GCA_964347585.1 uncultured Planctomycetales bacterium
TGATCGACTGCGACGGCGACGTGACCTTGCCCAGCCCGCCGGAAAGCCTCGTGCAGTCGATCGTTGGAGTGAGCAACGGCGATGTGACGGCCAACGTCCTCAGCGTAACGGCCGTCGCGGACGTAATCACGATCAACCTCACGCCTCTGCCTGACCAGGATACGTACACGGTTACGCTGACCGACTCAGCCATCGCCGGCGACAACAACTTTCTGGTCCGCTCGCTTCAAGGCGAGGTGGACAACGGCGGTGTGGCCTCGCAGGTGGTCAACGCGCTGGACCTGAGCGACGTCCGGATGCACTTTGCGGCTGACGTAACCGTCGATGGCAACGCCAAGTATGACATCATCTCGGACGGTTCGATCAACGCGCTAGACCTGTCCGAATGCCGGATCCAATTCACGCACACGGCGCCATAGGCCGGGAAGGGACGTTTGCGTCCAACGTTCTTCCACGTCCCTGAGGGCAGAGGTGTGGAGCTTCTGCGTTTGGGCGCACAGCACCGCACGGCCGTGCGTGCCCAGTCGCGCCAAGCCGCGATCTTGGAAGACGAGGGGACGGGAGGGAGTATGGCCAATCGCAAGGAATCGGGCCCGTACAACAGGACTCTGATCTACGTGACGGTTGACCACGGCTTCGACGAATGACGGAAATCGCCCGGTGAAGCGCGGCACGTGCTCTTGCCCACCAACTGACCCGGAAGTCATGCGTCTAGGCGAGCGTTGCGACATCACGCCGACGATATTGGATCGTTTCGACGTGGATGTGAGTAAAGCCGGGCCGCCGCTTGACGGACGGCACGTGCGGGCGCCCGCCCAGACGGGCAGCGCTCTACTTCACCTCCGCCATCGCCGTAGCCATCTGCACGTTAAAGCTCGGCAGTCTTCCCACGTAGAATCGCTTTCGGTTGTTCTCGTCGAGGCCTTTCACGTAGAGTGACATCTCGCTACGCGGTGCGGCGGCCAAGGCAGTTTCGGCTTCGGCTTTGGCGTCGGGGGACTTGGTGTTGCGATACCAGCGCAGCGCAAAATACGCCCGCGCCCAATACTGTCCGATGCGGGCTCGTTGCTGGGCCTCCTCGAAATAACCGCGCAATTGCAGGAACTTGGCGGGGTCGAAATGACGCTGAGCACGGTCGAGCTTTTGAAGACAGCAGGTCGCGACCTGTTCGGCGTTTCTCTTCTCCTCCGTGGCGAGTCGGATCAACTCGGGGCCCGATCTGATCAGCAGCTCTTCGGTTTCCTTATACTTGGGATCGTCGCTCCAAAGCGCTGAGCTGTGACGGACGAGGTGGCCATCGGTGTAGCCGATACTTGCCCCGGGGCCACCCGTCCAAAAGCCGAGCGTGTACGCGATCGAGCAAACCAGGTCGAAGCAGTCTTTGAGGCATCCAATCGCCACCGGCGCAGCCTTCTTGCCGTAGAAAGGCCCGAAAAAAGCCGGCCACATCGCCTCTACGTCGGCATCGGGATTGTGGACGAGCCGGTTATACACATAGACGTTGAACTCCGCAGGTGTCCCACGATTGCTACAGAAGCCGTCGTCGAGCCGGGGAATAACACCCGCCAACCCGCAATCCCGGGCCAATTGAATCTGCTTCTGGTAGTAATCGGGAGCAGGCATGGTCATGGACGTCCCGGCGACTTCGTTGAACAGGTCGATTTCCATGATCTGTTTGTGCGGCGCGACCTTGCCGAGCAGGGGGTGCGGCGGATACCGGTACTGCCAATCATTGGGGACACACTTGGTATAGACCCAGACGTCATCTGGCACCGATTCGAGGGCCTCGCGAAAGCATTCCATCTCCCACGGGCTGCGGAAGAAGTCACGCACGATCAGGCGCTTGTCGCGGGCGTGCAGCGAGTCGCGG
>CAYGAN010000050.1:1880-13436 GCA_964347585.1 uncultured Planctomycetales bacterium
GATCGTGTTGATGACCTTCGCCATGCGCTCAGCCGGCGTCCTCTCGCTGATCACCCCATTCCGCAGCAGGCGCCACCAGCCGGGCTCAGAGGCGTCGCGGTGTACCTGCCACTCGCTCTCCGTCAGGCTCAGGATGATGCCGTCCAGATTGGGCACCCGGTCCACCACACGTTGGTATCGATCGTAGAGCCAGACCCACAGCTTCTCGTTATCGAAGTCGAGCAGACGGTGGTCTTCACCTTCACGGATCAGTTCTTCGGGCGGATTGTTGATTTGGTGGTTCCACAGGTACACCCTCATGCCATACCTGTGGGCTTCGTCGCAGAACCGTCGCAGATGCTTGTAGCGATGCCAATCGAGGATGATCTCCTCGGCATTCATCACGATCTCGTGCGATAGCGAGATGGTGTTCATACCCACGTCATGCGCGCGCCCAATCATCTCCAGCACGTAGTCTGGGTCGAATCGCTCCAGGTCCCAACCGCGGACCTGGAAAGGCGGCTCGGCACCATTCGATGATGTCAATGGCACAACCGACATGGCCGCCTCGACCGGAAGGACAGGTCTTTCATCATTGTCCCGCACGCCCCCTCAGAGTGCGATTTGCCAAGCGACCTCTGCCCGGCCACGTGGTCGAGCCCTCGACGCACCAGAATACGAGGGGCACCCTACGGATGCGAGCGCTTCTCGACGGATTTCGTGATTGAGGCAGTCCGCGCGAGCGCGTATGGGACCATCCCTGCCGTTCGGCCATCGAACCACCTGGCCGAACGCACCGCTCCCCCTGACTTCGCCCGAAACAGCGTTCGCACTGGCCGTCTTGATCCGCCAGACGCGGTCCACCTGTTGGGCGGCGGGCCGCTGGTCCCGGACATCCGCGAGCGGTGCCGGTGGTCGCGCTGGATCGCAATTGACCGAGATTTCCGCAGGCAAACCACTTTGGCGATGAATAAGCTCGACGAAACGTGCGTTAAGTGGGATCATACGCGTAGCTCCGGCACCCAGGGCTCGGCGCGATGCTTGCTTGCGTACGAGATGCAGCAGCGCCTTCTCTTCGGTCGCGTGGGCGCGCTTAATGGGGACGCGGCACCGTGGAGGATGCTGACGCCCGTGTTCACTTATCGCCCCCACCAGACGCGGAACGACCTGATGCGACACCAGGCATTTGGCGACCGCGGCCCGCAGCGCGTCGTGGTCACCGGCGGCTCCGGGCTGATCGGGCGTCGGCTGGCAGCCCTCTTAATCAGCGGCGGACACCGCGTGGACCCCCTGGTCCGTCGGCGCCCCCGCCCGGGCACAACCGAGATCGAATGGGACCCGGCCCGGGCTGAGATCGATGCGGCCGCTCTGGAGGGCGCGGATGCAGCGATACACCTGGCCGGCGAAAACATCGGCGCAGGCCGCTGGACGCCGGCCCGAAAGCAGGCCATCCTCAAGAGCCGGGTTGATGGCACAAGGCTACTGTCGGAGGCGCTGGCGAGCCTGAAATCCCCGCCTCGAGTACTCATCTCGGCTTCGGCGACGGGCTACTACGGGGACCGGGGCGATGAGATACTCAACGAAGAGAGTGAACCAGGCACCGGCTTCCTGGCGGAGGTGTGTCAGCAATGGGAGGCGGCCACGGACGCGGCCCGGCGGGCGGGCATTCGGGTCATCCGTCTGCGCATCGGCGTGGTCCTCGCTGCCGAAGGCGGAGCCCTTGCAGCCATGCTCACGCCGTTCAAACTCGGTGTCGGCGGAGTCATCGCAAGTGGACGCCAGTTCATGAGCTGGATCGCTCTGGATGACCTCGTAGCTGGCATCCACCACCTGATTTTCGCAGAAGACGTGTCCGGGCCGGTGAACGCCGTCGCGCCAAACCCGGTCACGAATGCCGACTTCACCACAGCGATCGGCCGCGTCCTGCGGCGCCCCACTTTGCTGCGGTTGCCAGCGTTCGGAATCCGGCTCATGCTGGGCGAGATGGCAAAGCCCTTGTTGCTCGAGGGCGCCCGCGTGATGCCCGCGAAACTGGAGGCGAGCAGCTTCCGGTTCCTCTACCCCGACCTGGAGTCCGCGCTTCGGCACGAGCTCGGCCTCGCCCACGCAGGCCGCAGGGGTTGAACGCACTCGGTTGGTCCGTCTTCGCCGGGCCAAGAGCGGTGATAAACCATGATCGCGAGTCCTGTCACGGAACAGCTCATCCTGCTGACCGGCGCGACCGGCTACGTTGGCGGACGGCTGCTCAAGCACCTTGAACGAAGCGGGCGCCGCGTTCGGTGTCTGGCCCGACGACCCGAGGCCCTGCGATCCCGCGTAGCAGGCTCGACCGAGGTGGTCCAGGCGGACGTCCTGGACGCCGATTTGCTTCGCACTGCCATGCAAGGCGTACATACCGCGTACTATCTGGTTCATTCCATGGCGTTGGGCAAGCGATTCCATGAGCGGGACCACCAGGCAGCCACAACGTTCGCGCGCGAGGCGAAACGGGCAGGCGTCCGACGCATCATCTACCTTGGTGGGCTCGGCAGCGGCCCAAGTCTATCTGCCCATTTGTCGAGCCGGC
This sequence comes from uncultured Planctomycetales bacterium, assembly GCA_964347585.1. Taxonomy (GTDB): domain Bacteria; phylum Planctomycetota; class Phycisphaerae; order UBA1845; family CAYGAN01; genus CAYGAN01. The sequence goes on from CAYGAN010000050.1 coordinate 4,426, forward strand.
AGCAGGTCGGGCGAATCCTTCGCCAGTCAGGCGTGCCGACCATTGAGTTTCGAGCGTCAATCATCATCGGTCCGGGGAGCCTGTCGTTCGAAATGATCCGTGCGTTGGTCGGCAGGCTGCCCGTCATGGTCACACCGCGCTGGGTCAGGACACTCGCACAACCGATCGCCATCGAGGACGTGATCAAGTATTTGGCTGCAGCCCTGGACCTCCCGCCCGAAGGGAGTGCGGTCTTTGAGATCGGCGGGCCTGACTGTGCGTCCTACTTGGACATCATGAAGGAGTACGCCCGGCAACGAAGGCTCAGGCGAGTCATGATCCCCGTCCCGGTTTTGACGCCGCGCCTTTCCAGCCTCTGGCTGATGTTGGTCACGCCCCTGCAGGCTCGCGTCGGCCGACAGCTCATCGAGAGCATTCGCAATGAGACCCTCGTGACTGACGATCGGGCCGCGAGCGCCTTCGCCATTCGCCCGTGCAGCATGCGCGAGGCAATCAAGCGGGCACTGGAAACCGAGACCGCGCAGTCTGCCGGAACGCGATGGTCCGCCGCGCTACTGTTACGCGGTGTGCGGCGTCGCCGGCCCGGGTCCAAGTTCGCTGCGCGCCTCGTTGCGTCGCGGTCGGTCGCGGTCCACGTCCCAGCCGCTCAGGCCTTCCGACCCATTCAAGAGATCGGTGGGCAGCGCGGCTGGTACTATGCTGACTGGTTGTGGCAGCTACGCGGCTGGATCGATCGGGCGGTGAGTGGCGTCGGCATGCGACGCGGACGACCGGACCCGCGGTTGGTCGCACCCGGAGATCCGATCGACTTCTGGCGGGTGGAAGCTTTTGAGCCTGATCGGCTCCTGCGTCTCGTGGCCGAGATGAAACTACCCGGTCGGGGATGGCTGCAGTTCGAGGCCCACCCGAAAGGACAGCAAGCGACGATCCGACAAACAGCTATCTTCGAAGTTCGCGGCGCGGCCGGCCTCGTTTACTGGTACGCGCTCTATTTGGTGCACGGACTGGTCTTTGCAGGAATGCTGCGGGGAATCGCTCGGGCGGCCCAGGCCGACCGAAACGCCGTGCCCCCAGCCAACTGAACCAGCCACCCAGACCGCGCCGGACAACGCCGGAGAGCAGATGCAGTGAAGGCGACGATCGTGTGGTTGCGGCGGGACCTCCGGCTGGAGGATAACCCTGCGCTGCTTGCAGCCGTCGAACGGGGGGAGCCGGTCGTGCCCGCCTACGTCTGGGCCCCGCATGAAGAGGGCCATTGGGCCCCCGGCCCGGCGAGCCGGTGGTGGTTGCATCACAGCCTGGCGCAACTCAACGAAGAGCTTCGACGTCGCCAGTCGCGCCTCGTGATCCGCAGGGGCGATACGCCGGCGAGCGTGAAGACACTGATTCGCGAAACCGGCGCGGACGCCGTGTTCTGGAACCGTTCTTGTGCCCCCGGCACCATGCAACGAGACGCTGATATGGAAGCCTCGTTGCGCAAGAACAGTATTGCCACCGAAGCGTTCGATGGTGCACTCCTGTTCGAGCCCTCAGAGATCTACAACCAGCAAGGCAGACCTTTCCGAATCTTCACCGCCTTCTGGAAGGCCTGCCTGACCCGCCTTGAGCCCGTCGCGTCGCGCCGCGCCCCGGCTCGCCTGAAACCACCTGCCAGCTGGCCTCGTTCGCTTCGCCTGGACGAGCTCTCGCTGCTCCCCAAGATCGATTGGACCGGCGGCATTCAGGCCGCCTGGACGCCGGGAGAAAAGGCAGCCAAGAAGACGCTCACGCGTTTTCTGGACGAGCGGTTGAGCCGATATGACAAGCAGCGCGACCGCCCGGACCTGATTGGCACCTCACGCCTGTCGCCCTATCTGCATTGGGGCCAGATCAGCCCGCGCCAAGTCTGGCACGCGGTCAAGAGGCGCGCCGAGCGCATGAAGGACCCCGGCTTCTCGCGGAGCGCCATGGCTTATCTTCGCCAGCTTGGCTGGCGCGAGTTTGCCTACTACTTGCTTTATCACTTTCCTCACACTGCTGACGAACCTCTGTACCCGGCGTTCACCCGCTTCCCCTGGAGCAACGACGCCGAGGCACTAAGAACCTGGCAGAAAGCAAAGACCGGGTATCCTCTCGTGGACGCCGGAATGCGCGAACTGTGGCAGACCGGCTGGATGCACAACCGCGTTCGCATGGTCGTTGCCTCCTTTCTCGTCAAGCACCTGCTGATCCCCTGGCAGGAGGGAGCCAAGTGGTTCTGGAAGACGCTCGTCGATGCGGATCTCGCCAATAACACCCTCGGTTGGCAGTGGACCGCCGGATGTGGCGCCGACGCAGCCCCTTACTTCCGCGTCTTCAATCCGGCTGCGCAGGGTGCGAAGTTCGATCCGGATGGCGACTACGTCCGACATTGGGTTCCAGAACTGGCCTCGCTGCCGGCACGGTGGATTCACAAGCCGTTCGCCGCCAGTCCGGCCTTGCTTGCCGACGCAGGCGTCAAGCTCGGACAGACGTATCCAAAGCCCATCGTCGATCACGTGGCCGCTCGGACGCGGGCCTTAGCAGGTTACGCGACGATGAGAAAGAAACGATCCTCGCACTCATGAGCTTCGTCGCGCAGAGGCGGCTCCGTGAGACCACACCAGACTAGACCTTCCCGCCGCAGGTATTCCGTTGACATGAGCCGAGCCCGGTGCTTCAATCACGCCGAGAGTTGGGCCACTGGTCTTCTCCAAGTCGGTGTGAACCCTTCTAGGAACCGTGCACAGGAATTCAGGCCCCGCCCGCTGGGCCGATCTGCGAGGAGTGGTATAGATGGCAACCAAAGAGAACCTCCAGGAGGCATTCTCCGGTGAGAGTCAGGCGAATCGGCGGTACCTGGCCTTTGCCAAGAAGGCCGATGCCGAGGGCCATCCCCAGGTCGCCAAGCTGTTCCGTGCAGCGGCTGAAGCGGAGACCATCCACGCCAATGCCCACCTTCGTGTCCTCAAAGGCGTGCAGGGGACCGCGGAGAACCTTCAGACGGCCATCGACGGCGAAGGACATGAGTTTCGCAACATGTATCCCGAGTTCCTCGCCCAAGCGGAGAAGGAGGGTCATCAGGCAGCCGTCGTCAGCTTCCGGCACGCCATGGCGGTCGAAGAAACGCATCACGGGCTCTACACCCAAGCTTTGGATGCGGTCAAAGCGGGCAAGGACCTTCCCGCGGCGCCGATCTTCGTATGTGGCGGCTGTGGGCACACCAGCGTGGGCCAAGCCCCGGACAAATGCCCGGTCTGCGGCGCGCCGAGGCAGAAGTTCGCTGAGATCGCCTAGGCGAGGCCATCTCTGAGCGCGCCCGATCGCGAGAACTTGAGCGACGTCCTTTCCGGTGGGAGCTGGGGATGTCGGACGAATCCCTGGGCGCGTGGCGATGCAGCGTTTGCGGCTACGTCCACCGCGAGCCCGAGCCGCCTGAGTCATGCCCCGTCTGTGGGGCTCCTCGCGAGGAGTTCGAGCCTTACCGTGAGGAAGCACCGGCTGCAGATGCTCGCAAAGCAGAGCGATGGCGCTGCCAGGACTGCGGCTATGTCCACTCCGGATCCGCGCCGCCGGATGCCTGTCCTGCATGCGGGGCGCCCGCCGAGCGCTTCGAACCGATAACGGAACCGGCCAAACGGCCCGCCGAGATTACGCAGGTGGGCAAAGTCGTGGTCGTCGGGGCAGGCATCGCAGGGGTCGCAGCAGTCGAGTCGCTTCGCGGCACCGGATCGGACGCGGAGGTCACGCTCATCTCACAGGAGGCGGAGCTTCCGTACTACCGGCTGAATCTGACGCGATATCTCGCCGGCGAAGTCGCCGAAGACGATCTGCGTATCCATCCGGAGAGCTGGTACCAGCAGCAGAATGTGCGGCTCCTGCGTGGCACAGAAGTGGCTGATATTGCGTTGGACCAGCAGTTTGTCGCACTGACAGACGGACACAAGCACTCCTTCGACAAACTCGTACTTACCGCCGGAGCACATCCCTTTGTCCCCCCCTTCACTGGTGCGGGCAAAGAGAACGTCACGTGCCTGCGTACGCTCGGCGACGCAAGGTCCATCCTTGAAGTGGCTAAGAGAGGGGTCCGGTGTGTGTGCATTGGCGGGGGCATACTGGGCCTCGAGACGGCAGGCGCCCTGGTTCGACGCGGGGGCAATGTGGCCATGCTCGAGAATGAAGGGTGGCTCCTGCCGCGTCAGCTCAACCAGCGAGCCGGCCAGGTCCTCGAAGAGCATGTGATCGGCCTCGGCATCAAGCTATACCAACGTGCGGGCGTCGCCGAGATTCTCGGCGACCGCTGCGTTCATGGCGTGCGGCTCGACGACGGCACCGTGCTGCCTGCCGACTTGGTCGTCATCGCCACCGGCATTCGCCCCAATATCGACCTGGCACAGCGCGCCAGCCTGACCGTCAACCAGGGCGTGATCGTGAACGACCTCCTGGCAACCTCACACCCGAACGTCCTTGCGGCCGGCGACGTCGCAGAACACCGCGGCACGGTCTATGGCCTCTGGGTCGCCTCACAGTTCCAGGGAAACATAGCGGGCATGAACGCCGTTGGCATCGAGGCCGAGTTCGGCGGAATCCCCCGATCCAACTCCCTGAAAGTGCTCGGGCTCGACCTGTTCAGCATCGGCCTGGTTGAACCCGCCGGCGCCGGGTACGACGTGATCGATCAGGAAAACGACGGCCAGTATTTCCGCTTCGTCTTCTGCGAGAGCCGTCTCGTCGGCGCGATCCTGCTGGGCGACATGAAGCTTGCCCCTTCAGTTAAAAGAGCACTCGAGACCTCCGCCGACTTCTCCGATCTGCTGCGGCAGCGACCCAGAGCCGGCGATGTCATGAAGCATCTGGCCGGCAGCAGCGACTGAGCCCGCTGGCCGCGCGCACGCCTGACCAGGATTGTTTTCCCCTCGCACCTCATTGCCAGGCGAGTCCCCGAGATGCCAGAATTGCCGCACCGAGCGCGCCCGTCATCTGTGGGTCAGGTGCTACGGTCACGGTGCATCTCAGGGCGGATTGTAGTGCGTCTGCCATGCTTGAGATCATTGCCACGCCCCCGGTAAACACCACCGGCGGAGTGACGTTCCGTCCGGTCATGGCAGAGACGCGTGCTGCAATGGACGCCTCCACTCCCGCCACGATGTCCTCAGGCGCGGCCCCGCCCGCCAGCAGACCGATGATCTCAGTCTCCGCGAAGACGGCGCACGTCGGGTTGATGGTCGCTGGCCGCCCCGCCCCGGCAGCACAGCGATCATTCATGTCGAAATCCCGTACCCTCCCTTTCGCGCTCAGCCGCAGAAGCTTGCTGTCTTGTCCCCCGATCTCGATGATGGTCATAGCATCCGGAACCAAGTGACGAACGCCGCACGCGTGGCACGTAATCTCTGTTATCGTCGTGTCAGCAATGCTGACTCCGTTCCGTGCGTGTCCAGTTGCCACGATCCTCCGGACGTCCTCACGCCCGATGCCGCTATCTTTCAGGACCCTCTCAAAAAGCCCCAGTGCCAGCGCGTCCTGTTCCACGCCCTGATCCGCCGTCCCGCAGGCGACGACTTCGAGAGTGCGGCTATCCGCCAGAACGATCTTGATGGCTCGCGATCCGGCGTCGATTCCGGCGCAAATCATCTTCTTCTCCGGTCGGTGGCAGCTTCCACCAAGGCTCCGATGCGCGTTCGCAAGTTGGCCTGCATTGAATCCGAAACCGGAGGGACTTCCAGCTCCACCACGGGAATCCCCAGCTTCGAGCGAACCAGGTCGCCGATTACCGCGCCCTCCAGAGCGCAATGGCTCGCCCCCGGAATGCGTGAGATTACGGCAGCTTCAGCACCAAAGGCGTGAATGTCCGAGCATATGCGCGCCGCGCGGTCGGCCGACGAGCCGACCATTGGATCGGCCAGTGCCGTCCGAGCCAGTGCCTCCATGGGCGAAAGGTCCTCCGGTATTTCGTCAAGCGCATGGCAGAATAGATACTCAGTTCCACAGACCCTCGCCCCGCAATCCTCCAGAAGATTCATCACCCGCAAGTCGGCCACCGGGTTTACCCAGAAAACGCTGACGGCCTCCTTCGAAAGAACAGCTTCTCCTGCCTTCACGCGACGGCGGACCTCTTCGAGCAGTTCGTTCAGTACTGAGACGGTTTCGTTCTGATCAGAGCAGAAGTGGATCGCAAGCATTTCCGCGATGAGCAGTTCGAGCGCGGGCAGAGGGCACGGTTCAGCCGAAAAAACGAGTCGTCTAAGCTCAGCCAGTGAGCGTCGCACTCGATTCGCCGCTTCGATCCCGACCGCCAGCCTGGAATCATCGAGTCGATCTCCTGCCAGATCCTCTAATGCCAGTCTGACCCGTTCCAGCTCCGATCTCACGAGGTCAACCTGCTCTCCGGGTGCGGAGAATCCGCCGGGCAGCTGCACGGCTGGCTCGCCCGGCTCAGGATGTCGGCGACTGGGAATCTCCCACCACAAGATTGGACGCCCGAGACTGCTCAGACGTTGAGCTATGGCAGAGAAATCATCGCAGGTAGCGCCAACGCTACAGGTCAGCAGATCCGGCTCCGGGAAGTGTGCGCCGGTGAGGAACGCCCCAAGCATGGCCCGGGCCGGGCAGAACGACTCGTCTATGCCCAGAGAGTCGGCAACGGCTAGCAGCCCCGCACTTAGCTCCGTCACGCAGGGAATCCACCAAGCACCGTCGGGATAGAAGGCCACCACGTCGGGTAACGAATATGCCATTACTGCGGCAGTGCCCAGGTCTTTCATGGTGCCGACAATCTTCTTTCCGGCGGACCTGGCCTGATGCAGCCGCTGCTCTTCAGTAAGCAGAAAGTTCCACAGCCGCAGTGCCGCTGCAGAGTTGTCGTATCGCAGCTTCCCAAGGCGAAGGTCGCGATCATCAAAATGCCGGCGAAGCGGCCCGCCGTAAGCCGGCTCGCCCATCCCCCTTTCGCGCAGCTCGACGTATCGGTCGTCCCACTCCTCGAACGTGATCTTCCTTGGCGAGCTCGTCATTTGAGCATTTCCAGGAAAGACTGAAGTTGCGTGGCCGTACGGGCTTCAGGTTTTCCCTCGTCGGCGACGTAAAGATCGAGAACAGGTAGATCTGCCCACTCACGCAGCCTATGCACCTCGGCGTGCCAAGTGTCGCACCACACGTGGCGTCTGAGAACGATCCCTTGAACGTTCCTTTCGTTCAGTTCACGCCTGAGCCACGAATACAGACCGCCGTTGGGCCTCCGGAAGGCGTCCGGAATGCTGCCAAAATACGCCTTCGCCAATTCCGTCAGCGGCGCATCGCGCACCCGCTGTCGATCAAATGACGCAGGCATCGTGCGCTCGCCCGTTTCCGTGGCGTCCAACACGACGGTGCCGCCTGACTTCTCGATAAGGTCGAAAATCACGAACTCACCCTCAAGCAACGGTCCGCCAAGCAGCACCACCGGGACCCCTCGGCTCGGACGCGGGCGGTCGGGGATATTGGCCGGGGCTTTTCCGCTCCGATTGAAGTCTGCAACGGTTTCCGAAAACTGCCTCGGCGAAAGGAATCCGCGGGCGGCACGAATTGCGGATCGAGCGGACTCGTACTCGCGCATCGTCTTGGCCAACTCCTCGTTCGATGGCGATCTTCCGCCGAGCCGCGACAGGAAGCAACCAAGCCGTTTCAACTCGCTCCTGTATAGTTGCTGCGCGCTCTGTGTCTGCCACGTGGCGGGTACGTTCATCAGAAAGACCGTGAGCCCCAAGTCCCGCGCAACCAGCTCAGACGCCCGGCGCATCTGGTCGCAGACTGTGGTCATAACAACGGCGTGCGCTTTTTCATTCCGGACGATCGAATTGATGAACGCCCTCACGAATGAACACACACCCGACCTGGCGCTAGCAGCGGAAGCTTCCGCGTCTGCTCTCGCCAGGATTCTGCTCGGATGCATCCGGTGGGCTGCAATCCACTCGGCGGGAACAAACGGGCAGGTGTAAACGATTCGATTCACAGTCGGCTGCCGGTCACTCGACCATTCGCGGTCATCACACACGCTCAGGATCGCGTCTTTCTCGCTACGAATAGTCCCTGCGCAATCTTGCCGGCATGGGCGAGCTGCTGCATGAACCTCATCTCATCGGCCATGGTCTTCATCAGCTCAGTATCGAACCCCATGATTCTCAAGGCGTCGTACGTCAGTTGCATGTTCAGCATGTTCAGGTAGAGGTCCACGTACGGGGCAAAGCGGCCGGTGTCCTCGGCAAAGATCAGCTGACAACCGTTCTCCGACAGCAAACCGCAGTAGCCCTCGACGTCCTGGATGCTCGGGAACTTCATGAACCTGAGGAACCGTTCCGCCTCGTCCTCGCTTAGCTGCTTCGGTCCTTCTATCCAATCTGTAAACGCAATGAGGCCGCCGGGCCGGACAAGCCGTGACGCCTCGGCGATGAGTTTGTCCTTATCGACAACGTAACACCATGCGTCCTCGCCCCACACGAAGTCGGCGCCAGCGTCGGCAAGGCCGGCATCACACACGTCGGCAATGACAAATTCGATCTTGTCCGACAATCCCTGCTCTCGGCAAAGGCGTCGGCCCCGTTCCACCACCGTCGCGGTGGCATCGACGCCCCGCATGGCTGCTACGTCTCGAAATCGCACCAAGAACCGCATGCCGGCGCCGTTGCAGCAGCACAGGTCGATGCCCTTCATGCCCGAACCGATGCCTGCCTTTTCCGCCAGATCCATCGAAGAACCGAACCCGCCGATATGGATCTGCTCTCCCATAATGAGTTGCCACAGGTCGCCCTCGGGCCCGCTATAGACTTCCTGGACGTCACGAAGAGTGATGTCTTGTAGGCATTTCACCATTCTCATGGCTCCTTGAACTACCGTACCGGCAAAGGCGCCCCGCAGCGATCCACCACGGTCCACCGTCACAAATCATTACGCCGCACTCGTCGGGCTTGTTCCTGACGATCTTGTTGGTTGCTCTCCGCGCCGGTTGGACCGTCGCTTGCCACGCAGGCGGCGCTTACGGG
>CAYGAN010000050.1:13446-17834 GCA_964347585.1 uncultured Planctomycetales bacterium
TGGCGCCGGGTCAGTCGCGCCAGAACTGGCTCGGCCAGGCATGAACATCGCCCGTCTCAGCCGTCTCGTCCGTGACCTGCTCGCCGTCGATCCCAGCGGCACGCTGCTCGAAGAGACCCCGAACCGAGTCGGGTATGAACCGGGTCAGTTGCGCATAACCGTGCGCGTCGCCTAGAGTGAACCGGCGGTGGTAGTAGCGCAGCGGGAAATACACGTACAGCATGTCTTTCGTCCGCGTCATGCCCACGTAAAACAGGCGTCGCTCCTCCTCCACGCCGGCCTCATCCGTCACGGCCATGTCCGAGGGAATCATCCCATCGGCAGCGTGAATGATGTGCACGACATTCCACTCGCACCCCTTCGCGGAGTGTATCGTGCTGAGCACCAGGTAGTCCTCCTCCAGGAACGGTGCCCCTGCCAGATCGGAGGTGGACGTCGGAGGATCCAGTGTCACGTCCGTTATGAACCGACTTCGCGACCGATAGCGACTGGCGATCAGCTCCAACTGCTCGAGGTCCCGCAGACGGACGACCGGGTTCTCATAGATCCGCTCGAAGATCGGCTCATAGAACCGGCGGAGGCGTTCGATCTGTGTCGCCAGTGGCGGCTCCGCGCCGGCTGCCGGCCGCTGGACCTGCTCTTTGCCGCCGGACTCCGCTTCGGCCCGCATCCCGCGACACTCTGCCAGGACGACGCGAAGCTGTTCGAACTGTTCGCGCGCTGCGGGCGGCACGACCGGCGGATCCGTGATTAGACGCCTCAAGGGCGAGGCGGGCCCCGAACGCCCCTCCGCATCCGCAGACACCGGCCCGGCCGAGCCCTTGCGGACCCCCAAAGCCCTCATGACGTCCTCAGCCGTGCGCGGTCCGATGCCAGCCAGAAGTTGCAGCACGCGAAACCAACTGATCTCATCGAACGGATTCTCGAGGACCCGAAGGAACGACAGCATATCCTTTATGTGCGCCGCCTCGATGAAGCGCAAGCCCCCGTACTTGTGGAACGGAATGTTCCTCCGGGCCAGCTCGATCTCCAACTGAGCGCTATGATGCCCGGCGCGGAACAGGACCGCCTGTCGCTGCAGCGCTATTCCCTCCTCGAGATGGGCAAGCACGTTCTGGCACACCACGTCACATTGCGTCGGCTCATCCAGACAGACAACCAATGCGGGCTTCTGGTCCGATCGGCGGTTCGACCATAGATTCTTGGTGTAACGGTCGCGGGCCTGTTCCATTACGGCGTTCGACGCGGCTAGAATCGGCTCCGTCGAGCGGTAATTCTGCTCCAGCGTCACAATGTGGGTGCCCGCAAACTGCTGGGGGAAGTCCAGGATGTTCCGAACGGTTGCTGCACGAAAGGAATAGATCGACTGCGCGTCGTCCCCGACAACCATGATGTTCTTGCGCTTCTTGCGCATGCCGCTGAGAATCTGTCCTTGGATGGCATTGGTGTCCTGATACTCATCGACCAGGATATGGTCGAATCGGTCCGCCACGGCGTCCCCCACCCGCGGCGCGGCGCACAGCGCGTTCCAGAACAGAAGCAGGTCGTCGTAATCCAGCACGTTGCGGGCCTTCTTCCGCTCGAGGTATTGCTCGAAAATCGCCTTGATCTGCTCGATGTCGTCCGCGCACCAGGGGAAATGAACCTCCAGCACGTCGCCGAGCTGCTCCTGCGCATTGACCATCCGCGAGTAGATCTTCACAAGCGTCTCTTTGCGAGGGAATCGACGCTTGCCCTTGGCCATGCCCAGCTCGTTGCGGATCAGATTCATCATGTCGGCTGCGTCGCCCTGGTCCATTACGGTGAAATCCTTCGCTAGGCCCAGCGCGCGACCATAGATGCGAAGCAGGCGGTTGGACACGGCATGAAAGGTCCCGCCCCAGACGCCCCCGACCGCCGCTTGTCCCGTCATGTGGCGAGCACGCGTCAGCATCTCCCCCGCCGCCCGCCGCGTGAAGGTCAGCAGCAGGATCCGATCGGCCGGAACCCCCCGCTCGATCAGGTACGCGACGCGACAGGCCAGCGTCCGGGTCTTGCCCGTGCCCGAGCCCGCCACCACAAGCAGCGGGCCGTCACCATACGTGACCGCCTCCCGCTGGGCGGGGTTGAGTTCCTCCAGCCACGAACCTGACATCAGCGGTCTTCCTTCCGGCGGGCCTTTGCTACCTGCGATCCTCGGACCACTAACACTGACCAGCGTACCGGATTCAGGCACGAATATGGTAGGCGTCCGCCCGTTCCCCCACCTCCGCAGACAGGCAGAAGCGCTTCCGCGGGAACGGCGGACACCACCGCCGCCGGCTCCGATCACTACCCCGCGACGCTCACGCCGTGCCCGGGCCAAGGCGCAGCGCCCTGCACACGCGGGCACTGATCACTCGGGCCTCGCCGCCTTGCTGATCGGCGTGCCGCATTCCGGACAAACCGCCGAGGCAAGCTTGTAGAGCGGGTAGCCGCACTTCTCGCAGTGCTCCTCTTCGATCTCGATGGAAAAACGCAGCCCGCACTCCACACACTTCGATCGTCCCACCGGCAGCTGCTGTGTTCGATCGCAGCGCGGACACGTAAGTGACAAGGCCAGCTCAACCGTGCGAATTCCCTCCCGCACACGGATCGCCGAGACCCGGTGCAAGACTGCAACGGCCAGCGTCCCGCAAACGCTGACGATGGCCAGGGCCCCCATGGCGCGAAACCAGGGCTCCTCGTTCACCTCGGCAAGGATCGTGAAACTAATCTGCGCCGCCAGCAACACGATCGAGACCACCGTCGCCACTCGCGCCCACTCGTAGGTCCGCCTCAGACGCGCGAGCGACAGCAGACCCGCGTACGGCAGTGCCACGGCCACTACGCATGCAAGATACATCGTCTTGTCAAACCATGGCGCCGCCGAGTCAATGTCGCCCCAAACGGCCAGCAGAACGAGGACGAAAGCCAAAGACGTCGCCATGAACCCGAGCAGCCCGATCGGCGGCCAACGGTGGCGCTCCCATGGTACCGCGGCAGCCAGGCCGAGAATCGCTGCCGCCGCGACCGCGCCCGTCGTGGTCAGTATCCTCCCCTCGAGCTGCCCGAACCGCCCGAGCAGCAAACAGTAAATGCCCGCCAGGCCGCAACACACAATCGAGCTGATAAACCCCAGCAACAATGCCCGTTGTGTCCGCGACCTCATCGACATCGTGCGGGCAATGTTACCCCGATTCGTGCAAGAAGACACGGCGCCCTCGCGCAAACGGACGACGCATCGCCGCGCGACGGAAACCGAATCGTCGCCCGTTGCCGAAGCCGCGCTGCCTCAAGGGCTCATCCCCCTCGCCACGCTTAGCCCCCCAGGCCTCGGACCCCGCCAACCGCACACGCGAACGGAACCTGCCGCAGGACCCCCCCGGATACCCTCGGTGCAAGAGGCAAATAGAAGCACGACCCGCTGGCTGTCGGCCAGCTGGGGATACCTCACGACCCATCCTGACGCGGGGCACTCGGGACTTCTCGCCCCGATCGGGTTTGCGGCCGATGGACCCGTCCAGTAGTATGATGGCCGGTACCGGCGGCCTGAGCCGCCCGCCGGCCGGGGTGGGGGTTGGCTTTTGGCTTGATGGTGTGGAGGACGCGTTAATGACTGCACCGTGGGTGACGTATCGACCCGAGATCAGGGTTCTGGACTGCACCGTGCGTGACGGAGGCTTGGTCAACGACCACATGTTCGAGGACGGTTTTGTCAAAGCTGTCTATGACGCCTGCGTTGCGGCGGGGATGGACTACATGGAAATGGGCTACAAGGCCTCGAAAAGGATTTTCGCGCCTGACAAGTTCGGCGATTGGAAGTACTGCGATGAGGACGCCATTCGTCGCATTGTCGGCGACAACAATAGCCAACTGAAACTCTCGGCCATGGCCGACGCGGAACGCACCGACTACCACGAGGATATCCTGCCGTCCGAACAGAGCGTCCTAGACGTGATCCGCGTAGCCAGCTACGTGCACCAGATCCCGACGGCCGTTGATATGATCAAGGACGCGAAAGACAAGGGCTACGAGGTGACGGTGAACCTGATGGCCATCTCGGTTGTTCAGGACCGCGAATTGAACCAGGCCTTGGAAGTGCTAGCCCAGACCGAGGCCGAGACCATCTACCTGGTGGACAGCTTCGGGGCGCTGTACTCGGAACAGATCCAAGACCTGACGCGCCGGTACCTCAAGGCGGTGGAAGGTACGGGCAAGCAGATCGGCATTCACGCGCACAACAACCAGCAGCTGGCGTTCGCCAACACGATCGAAGCGATCATCCGGGGAGCCAACCGGCTTGACGCGACCATCAACGGGATCGGTCGCGGGGCGGGCAACTGTCCCTTAGAGCTGCTGCTGGGGTTCCTGCGGAATCCGAAGTTCCA
>CAYGAN010000050.1:17844-23705 GCA_964347585.1 uncultured Planctomycetales bacterium
GGCCGATTCTGAAGTGCATCCAAGAGGTTTTCGTCCCCCTGCGTGAGAAGTTGGAATGGGGGCCGTTGGTCCCCTACATGATCACCGGACAATTCAACCAGCATCCGCGGGCGGCTATCCAAGTTCGCGCCAGCCAGGAGAAGGACGACTACGTGACGTTCTACGACAAGTGCGCCGCGGAATTGGGCTAACCACTTTCCGCAGCCCCCCCGCGCACAAACCGGGGCACCATCGGCCGCGTCGGCGGGAGCGCCGCCAGCGGATCAGACGAAGAATCCCCCAACGGCCGGTCCGCGAGGCAGTATTGCACACGCATGCGGCAAGCGACCCGAGTCGCCGCACGGGAAGATGGACAACGTATGGTTGGCACTGATTGGGCTCGTGGCCGGAATCTGTGGCGGCCTGCTAGGGGTCGGCGGCAGCGTGATCATGATCCCGGGCATGACACTGCTGTTCGGCCTGAACCAACACCTCTATCAGGCCGCGGCCATGATCGTCAACTGCTTCGTGGTAATCCCCGCCGCGTGGCGGCATGCAAGTGCCGGCGCCGTGCTCAAACCGATCATCGCCGTAACGATTCCCACCGCAGCCGGCTCGGTCGTCGTCGGTGTGCTGGTCAGTGATCTGCCGATCTTCGCGGGTGGGCGGCAAGTTTACCTGGCGCGCCTGTTCGCCGCCTTCCTCGTCTATGTCGCCGTGTACAACGTCTGGCGCATCGCAACCCGCTCGCGCCTGCCGGACATGGACCCGTCCGCAGCGCACCGGATCAGCCCGTGGCGAACCGCCTTCACCGTTGGCCTGCCGACAGGCTTCGTCGCGGGCCTCCTTGGCATCGGGGGCGGCGCCCTGGCCGTGCCCTTTCAGCAGATATTCCTTCGCGTACCGTTGAAGCGGGCCATTGCCAACTCGGCCGTGACGATTGTGTGCTTGAGCATAATCGGCGCATCCGTGAAGAACTACTTTCTGGTCGCAAGGGGCCTTGCCTTGACGGATTCCTTGCGACTGGCAGTCGTGCTGATCCCGACGGCTATGCTCGGCAGCTATCTCGGTGCGGGCCTGACCCATTCGCTTCCGGTTCGGACCGTTCGGGTCGTGTTCGTCGGGCTGATGCTCTACGCGGCCTGGCGCCTGGGCACGCTGCCGGCGCACCGCGGTGTCACCGAGCCCGCAGCGGCAAGCCGCTGCTATGAAGCGCAAATCGTGCGCGCCTCGACTGATCTACGCCTCTTCGCGCCACAAGCCTGAGAATCGCGTTGAACTTGCGGGGGCGGGCGCTCCGATAAGAAAGAGTGTGGCCGGCAAAGCTCGGTCGGCGCGGCCGAGCACAGGCCTCGGCGCGTGCAGCGGATCAAGACGCTCGGTCCGACGGAGCGGGCCGGGTAGAGCCGGGCGCCGGCCAAGCAGTACCTGCTAGCCTGTGGCCCAGTGGGAGTGTATCTGCCCAGAGGCGATTTCAAAGCTGCGCCAGGCGATGGCCGTACCCCGCTGGAACCGTGTTTGCGAAGCACTTGGGAAACGGTGCAGTGGCGTTTCGTCAGTCTTGAAAACGACTTCTTCTAGTCTGTGAGGTCAGCGATGAGGTCTTCGGCGAGGATTCGTTCTACGTGGCTGGTGAGCCTGCTGATCTGCATTGCCTCGGTGTGTGCCACCGGCTGTGATGATAAGTACGACGAGTTCCGAGACATGGTAGCCGACGACGTTGCGAGCGGAGTCAAGACCATACTCGACGCCGTTGTGGACGGAATCTTCGCGATGCTCGAGCCGGACGACGATTCAAGTGGTTCGAGCGGCGGCTCAACAACGGGCTCCACGGGCAGCTCCGGTTAGCAGTTCCCACCGTCGGTCAGGGATCCCAACGGGGCGGCGTGAGGCCGGCGTCCGAGAAAGCCGGATCATCGAATCGGGGGTATTGGACGTCCTTTTTCAGTGACGGGAATCAAAAGCGCAAGATATGCCCCGGCCGGCGCAGTATATGCGCTGCCCGCCACGTTCGACCGGCAGCACACATCGCGCGCTCCTGTTCACTGGTCAAAGCTTCGGTATAGCTCTTCATAGCGACGCCGATCAATTCCCATACGCAGCATCCGGTGCCGCCGCCGCGTCGTTTCAAACGTGGTATTCTGTTCCCCAAGCACCGCAAGCCCGGCCCGCCGATAACACTGCACCGCAGCAACGTTCTCCGGGAAAACCACGAGGCTGACCTGACGTGCTTGGAATGGCCCGAAGGCGTTATCCAGCAAAAGCTCAACGCATCGCTGACCGTAGCCTCGGTTGCGATGAACCGGCGCCACAACCACATGCCCAAGCCAAAGGTGGTCCAATGCGTTCGCCATGTGGTTCAGCTCGCCGTACCCGATCGACTGCTCGGCCCGTTGCGACCACAGCAAGTAGGGATGGTAGCCCTTGCGACGCCAACCAATGACTTTGTCTGCTGCTAGCGGGGGCACGGTGTGTGGGGCAAGCCAGAACAGTTCCTGATCGTTGAGTACCCAACTGACCACGAGAGGCGCGTGGACGTGCTGGAAGGGTTCCAGTTGCACCCGCTCCGGCTGAGACGCACAGCTCTTGTCGGCTCTGCACGCCAAGACGCAGACTCCAGGGAGCAAAGGCATCAGCTATTTCATTGCAGTATGCAGTATAATACGATTTGCCTCGCCACGGCCAGAGTTTTGGGGTGAGCTTTGACACGGGGAGAGGTTTTCGCATCGGGGCTGGATCGGAACTGATTCGGCCGGTGCGTCACGTTCAACAACCGCGGTGAGAAGCCTTTGCAGCTCGTCGCCGGCAACGCAGGACGCAGCGAGATCCTCGTCAGAGGACTCCAACAGCTTGATCGGCCAGAGGCTTGACCGCGCCGGCAATTCGATCTTGTTCTTCCCGCTGACGTGCCTTATGAGAGCCGGGTGCTGAGGTCGATCGCACAGACGACACAATCGATGCCTGCGGCAGGCAGCTTGGCGCTCATCTGCAAGCGCGATCGTGACACCACCAAACGCGGGCTCCCGCACGTGCGCCGCCGATGTGGTCCGGTCCCCTCGGCGAGCAAGCCGACGGCGCAATCCCACTCGCGATGAGAGGCATTCGGGACGGTGTATCGCTTCCTGCGGCCCGATCTTACAGAACGCACGCAGTGCGCCAATGACCCCGGGGATAGCATCGCTGCCGCGGCACTATTCCACTATCTGACGCCTTGCACCGCTATGGGACGATGGCCAGCTTGATCCTGCCATGAGGCGCGGCTCTCAGCAAGTTCGTGTGCGGGCGCCTGCGGGATGTAGTAAGCTTGCCCGCACTGGCGGCAGATCTCGCGTCGGCCGCGCGGCTCGCTGGGCAGGATCGCCGGATGCCCACAGTGAGGACAGAGTACGTACAGAGGCATTGCCATGTCCTCCGTAACGGCGTGCTGTGGGTCGTGATATGCAGGCGGGTGGGTCTGCTGGCTTGGGGGCCCGCCAATCGGTCGCTTCGACCCCATCAAAGCCCCGAGGCCGCCGCGACCATTCGCTTCCCCTACCTTGGTGCGGGCGAGAGTATTGACGCCATCCGGATCGATGTCAACACTTTTCCGGCGCGCGCCAGGTTTTCTTTGTTGCCAGTACTGCTATCGCCACTGGGTGTCCGATAAACGTTCGTCCGACTCGCAGCTCCGCTCCCCACCGTCCGAGAACTCCCAAACTCGCGCCGGCGGCGGCTTGCCCCCCGAGTTCGCACCCAATGCTTACGGCGGCGCCGCGGCAAAGGCGACGGCGCAAGACAACGCGGCGGCTAAGCACCGAGCAGCTTCTCGAGCCTATCGAGCCCCTTGTCAATCTGCTGCATACTGGTTGCGAACGAGAGTCTGACGTTCGAGTCGCAACCGAAGGCAACACCGGGCACCACGGCTACGTGCCCTTCCTCCAGGACCTTGGCGCTGAACTCGACCGACCCGTTCACGCCTAGCTTGCTGTACGTGCCGGAGACATTGGGAAACGCATAAAACGCCCCGGTCGGTTTGACGCAACTCACCCCCGGCAGGGCATTTAGCCGGCTGTGCATGTGATGCGCGCGCCGCTGGAACTCCTGGCGCATTTGCTCAACACACGCTTGGTCCGCCCGCAAGGCGGCACCCAGTGCTGCCTGACCGAACGTGGTCGTGCCGCTGGTCGTTTGAGAGAGAATCTTGGCCATGGCCTTGATGACCGGCTCCGGTCCGGCGGCGTAGCCGATCCGCCAGCCCGTCATCGAAAAAGTCTTTGACCCGGCGTTGAACGTGATCGTCCGCTCGTACATGCCCGGCAGTGTGGCAAAGCTGACGAACCTGGTATCGTCATAGATCAGTCGGTCGTACATCTCGTCGCTGAAGACGATTACGTCGCTATTCCGCAGAACATCGGCCGTCGCCGCGAGCTCCGCAGGACTATACGTAAAGCCCCCCGGGTTGCTGGGGGAGTTCAAGACGAAAACCTTGCTCCTATTGGTCAGAGCCTTTTCGATTTGGTCGGGGGTAAGCTTGTAATCATTCCGCTCGTCGCCCACGACGATCACGTTCTTGCCCTGCGCGAGCTTGACCTGCTCCGGGTAGCTGACCCAGTACGGCGCCGGCACGATTACCTCGTCGCCCGGGTCCAACAGGGCTTGGAAGGCCAGGTGCAGGGCCTCCTTGCCCCCCACGGTGACGATCACTTGTGAGGGTTCGTAACTCAGCCCGTTGTCCCGCTCGAACTTCTCACAGATGGCCTCTTTCAGTGGCGGAATGCCGTGTGCCGGCTTCGCGTACTTGGTCTGCCCGGCGTCGAGGGCGTCCTTGGCGGCCTGTTTGATGTGTTCAGGGGTGTCGAAGTCGGGCTCGCCCGCCCCGAAACTGACCACGTCGATGCCCTCAGCTTTCATCGCAGCCGCTTTGGCACTGACTGCCAGGGTGGCTGACTCGGCCAGAGCTTTGACTCGTTCCGAAATCTGCATCAGATCCATCCTTTCCGGTGGTACCTGGTACGCAACGTCGTCAGGCACTTTAGCTGACGCATACCCTGATGACAAGCTGCCGCCGCCCCGATCATGCGTCGAGCGGCACGCGCGGCAGTGGCCGGACTACATCATGGTGCCGCCAGCTCGCCGATGCCTAGCGCCGCAGCACCAGCCGATCCTTTCTTTAGAAACTTACGTCGGGTGATGCTTCGCTTATGGAACATTGCTCATCTCCTCGCGATCCTTGTCATTCCTCGCCGAGCGCCGCCAGCGCTCGACAAGACAGCATGATGCCGTGGTCCTATCCATGGCGCGCGCCAGTATCGCTGATGGTGCTGCCCAAGGCCACGCGGACCGGCGCCGGGCCAGGGCGGCGTCACGGCCAGCGTGACGCCATGTCCTGATCGACCCGTGAGCGGCGCCGCTCGCCCGCTGGGGCCTGGGCGAGTTCCCGGACACGCTTGACAGCCCCTTGAACGAACGCTCTAATACGAATGCGTGCTTGCCCTTGCGTCTTTTCCTTGCCGTTGAGGAACAAAGTCCGCTGAACCGCGTCAAGAGATATGTGGACAGCCATCCGTCGGCGGGTAGTGAGGTCGTTGGACAAAGAACAGAACGTCCATGCTGCGTCCAGCGGCTCAACGCGCTAGTAAGAGGATGTACAGGTGCCGCCATGAACTCGCCAAACCATTGTAAAGGCTTTACGTTGATCGAACTCTTGGTCGTCGTGGCCATCATTGCCCTGTTGATCGCTATCCTGTTGCCCTCGCTCCAGGAAGCTGCCTGGCAGGCGAAGGTCTCGTCGTGTGGCGGGCGGCTGCACGATGTCAGCGTCCTGATCGATGGGTATCTCCACGACAACGACCCACACTACCCGACGGCATTCGATGACAACGGTGACCTTATAGACGGTGACC
>CAYGAN010000050.1:23715-24792 GCA_964347585.1 uncultured Planctomycetales bacterium
CTTGACAAAGACAGCCCCGTTAAGAACTTCGAGATCTTCAAGTGTCCCGCCACGCAGAACGAGCCGACGGACAAGGACGCGCTCGGCGGACCCGCCGCCGACGCGCACGACGCCGGCAATAAGATGAGCTACATGTACAGGCTGGTGTTCGGGCGATTCGGCGGCACGAATCTCGAACAACTCAAGATGGCCACCATCCTTGCCAAGGCGGACCCCACCCGCATCGTCCTCTTGCAGGACAACGTAAGCGACCGCGCCCAGTTCGACGCGGAGCCCCGCGAGTGCGACAATCACGGGGTCAAAGGCGTGAACTTCCTCTTCTTTGACTCGCACGTGTCCCTGGTCAATAACGCCGTCCGGCAACAACGCAATATCTACTATGAGAACTTCTACGACACCGCCGATCCTCCTCCCGACCCGATCGAGAAGGCCCTATTCTTCTCGCAAGTTGGCCCCAGCCCGGTGCCGTGTTGACCCGGCATTTAAGGCCCAAGTTTTGGGCCGACACCAGAACGCCCCAAAGAAGCCGCCCCGCGACCGGTCGATTGGCGCGCCCGAGGTGGTGCAGCGCGACGGCCGATAGTGAGAACGTACGCCTCATCGCGAACGGCTCGTCACGACGGCCTCGGCCAAGCAAAAGAAGCGTACACGCCTAGCCTGTCCCTCGGCTTGCTAGGACACCTGGCCAGGGCATATAGTGGTGTGACAGGCGTGAGGGGACCAGCAGCCGGATACCGTTGGGACTTGGCGGGGGAGGAAGGCGCCCAATCCGAGCGGGCCACAGTGTACTCTATGCCAAACCTGATCGCAGCCTCCTCGGTTCTCCTAAGCTCTGTTTGGCGCCATCCAGCCTACGTGCGACGCCGAGTCAGGCATCTGAGCGACTGATGGCGCGCGCTCGGGACAAGTAACCCGTCGGAGATCGAACAGAAAGGTCTTCGGGAAGGAGGTCCTCATGAGGTGGGTTTCGTGGAGGTGTCTCGCGGCCGTCATCATTCTCGCCGCGCCGCGGGCCGCGGCGGTCTGCACGATCACGGGCGACTACACCGTCGAGTGCGACGGCACGACGTATCGTGC
>CAYGAN010000051.1:0-2722 GCA_964347585.1 uncultured Planctomycetales bacterium
GGCACTACGAGCAGCTCATGCAGCCCGTCAAGCCCGGAACCCTCCTCCTCACGCCAAACTTGCAGCTGACGGGCGTCATGATGCGCCAGCGCAAGGAGGGTGAGGAACTCAAGGCCTACGAGAAGACCTCGTCGCCTTCGTCCGCGTTCATGGCGATGGCGTCCGGGGCCGAGAGCACTCTGTTCTGGTCCTCGGCCGTCCGAGGCGTGTTGAGCGAACCGACGGCGCACTTCGACAAGCAGATCCGCCAGATGACCAAGGAAGAGCAGGAGCGTCGCGCGTGGCTGGGCGTGGAGTTCGCGCGCCTGTCGGCGGACCTGGCCAAGCAGCTCAAGGTCGAAAAGCCCACTCGGGACGGCCAGATCGGCCTGCTGGTCAACTACGTCTATGACGCTTCGCCCGCCAAGAAGCTCGGGCTGAAAGTCGGTGACATCCTCTTGAAAATGAAGGTGCCGCATCGCCCGGGGCCGATCAAGCTGAGCGCCGGCGAGACGGGCTACATGGGCTTCGACTGGTCCGGCTTCGAGATGCCCGAGGAGTACCAGGCCATGGGCGTCGAGTTCCCCACCGCGCCCCCCTGGAAGCCCCGAGGGAACTACCTGACCAAGATGCTCGATGCCGTCGGCCAAGGTGAGAAGGTCGAGCTCACGTATCTGTCCGACGGCCAGGAGGCCACCAAGACTTTCGTCGTCGAGCAGGCGCCTCAGGATTTCGACAGCGCCGAGAAGTACAAGGACAAGCAGGTCGGCCTGACCGTCAAGGATGTCACGTATGAGGTCCGGGCCGGGCTCAAGCTCGCCGACGACAAGCAGGCCGTGATTGTGGCCAAGATTGAGCCGGGCTCGCCAGCCGCCGTGGCGAAGATCAAGCCCTTCGAGCTGATCACCCACGTCGATGATGAGCCAGTCGCCAACGCCGACGCGTTCAAGCAGCTAATCGAGAGTGAGCCGGGCCACGTGCCGAAACATTCCCCCGCAGCGCGGGTGGCCCATCCACGCGGAGCGTGGGTGGGGGACGGACCTGAGCAGTCTCCAGAACCGAGTGCGCTCGACTACGCACCGGTCGGACCTCCCCGGCGGGTGCCCCATCCACGCGGAGCGTGGGTGGGGACGGACCCTCGGCCGGGTCGGCACCCAACCTTCCCGAGAATGCGAAGTGCACGTCGCCGTCAGCCCGCAGATGGATTTCGCAAATGCAGCGTGAGCAGTCGCCACAACCGAATGCCCTCGACTACGCGCCAGTCGGGCCTCCCCGGCAGCGCCGGCTACCCTCAGTTGTTCTGTGCTTTGGCCCGATGGCGGCCGTGGCACTTACTATCTGTCTGGAACTTGCCTACGTCTCGGCCTGCGGCTCCGGTATCTCCGGCGGCGTACTACCACCCGTTCTGAAGTGGGCCGCGTTGCTGGAGGTATCCCTGCTGGTCGTCGCGCTCGCGAACGTCCTCGTGATGCACTGGCACCTGTCTCGCTTCAGGATCTATTCAGCCGCGCCCTGGTTCATCAAGTTGCCGGCGAGTGTGCTCATGGGCAGCCTGTACCTAGCCGCCATTGCGGCTCTGTTCTGGTTTGTCCTGTTGATCCATCTTGTCTGAGCTGCGCTCGTGGAGACGGCCCCTGCACGAGCGCATCCGGCTTCCGGGGCCCCAGCCGGTGCGGACAGCTGCCGCTTGACTTGTCTTTCCTCCCCAATCTAGCATGCCCGCGGAACGTCCGGGAGCAATTGGCGCCCGGGCGCTCAAGGGCGCCGAGGAACGTTCAGCGCGCGGAGAAAGCAACAATGGCTGTTGATGCAATCAGCCTGGACGGTCAGTGGTTAGTGACCGACTACGATCACGAAGCGGGCGAGCCCGACCGCGCCTTCGCGCCGGACCACCCGACCGACGGGTGGCTGCCGACGCCCGTGCCCGGCGACATCCACCCGACCCTGGCTGAAGACGGACGCCTGCCTGCGGACATCTTCCGCGGCCTGAACGTCGAGCAGTGCAAATGGACCGGTCAGCGCGAGTGGTGGTTCCGCAGAGAGTTCCACGTTGACGCAGCGTGGCTGCGCAACAGCAGCGAACTCGTCCTTGACGGAATCGATCTGTTCGGCAGCGTCTGGCTGAACGGTGAGCACCTTGGAGACACCGAGAACAGCTTCCGGCCGTACCGCTTCGACGTGACCGGCGTGCTCAAGCCTGGCGCGAACACCTTGGTCGTGCGCGTCGGCGCGACGCTGAAGATTCTCGACGCCAAGCCATGGCCGAAATACTTCGCGTGCTTTAACACGCCGCGGATCTTCGCCCGCAAGGCCCAATGCCACTTCAGTTGGGACTGGGCGCCGCACCTGCCGGCCTTGGGCATCTGGCGATCCGTGAGGCTCGAGACGTTCGAGACCGGGCGGATCATGGACGTGGCCGTCCGCACGCGGACCGACGGGGCTGTCACTTTCTTCGTCGAGCTGGACGAACGGACCGAGCGACAGGACCTCGACCAGAAGGTCAGCAGCAAAGGCCAGGACCGCATAAAGCGCCCCGCCGGCGAATGCGAGCGCGAGCTTCCCGGCCGAGAGCGAGTCGGCGCAACAAGGAGGTGATGCGCTTCTCTCTCTGGGCCAGCCCCCAGATTGCCAGAGTTTCACCCGTTGTCAAGTGAAGTCGGGCTGGCGTCTTCACTACATATCATACAAGGAGGACGTTGTATGTCAAATCAACGACACACCTGGTTTGTGACGTTTTTGCTCC
>CAYGAN010000051.1:2732-8141 GCA_964347585.1 uncultured Planctomycetales bacterium
ATCTTCGAGCTCCGCGGGCCGAGCAACGTCGGGCGAGACGGCAAGGGAGCCGGCCGGAAAGTCGCGTCGCGCAAGATCGCGGTCCGCGGCCAGAGGAACTTCTGCACGCTGCGCATCGCCAAGCCCCAGCTCTGGTGGCCGAACGAGCTGGGCGAGCAGCCGCTCTATCACTATCGCGTCCGCCTGGCGCGCAACGGCAGGGCGCATCACGAGGTCGAGGGCCGGTTCGGCATCCGCGAAGTCCGCCTGATCGAGGAGCCGATCGACCAGGATCGCTTCAGCTTTACCTTCGAGATCAACGGTCAGCGGGTGTTCTGCAAGGGAGCGAACTGGATACCGGCTTCGTGCTTTCCGGCCACGGTCACCGACGACCGCTATCGCTACCTGCTCGGGCTGGCGCGCGACGCGCACTTTAACATGCTCCGCGTCTGGGGCGGCGGGGTCTACGAGAAGGACGTCTTCTACAACCTCTGCGACGAGCTGGGGCTGATGGTCTGGCAGGACTTCATGTTCGCCTGCAGCGACTACCCGGACGACCATCCCGAGTTCATCGATCTGGTCATCCCCGAGCTGCAGTACCAGGTCCGCCGGCTCCGCAATCATCCGTCGTTGGTCTATTGGTGCGGCGGGAACGAAAAGACCGGCTCAGCGGGCTTCAAGATCCACTACGGGGAGAGGCTGTTCCACGTCGTCGCCCGCGGGGTATGCACCGATCTTGATCCGACCAGGCCGTACCGCCCGGCCAGCCCGCAGAGCTACACCGACCTGGGCAACGACCAGGAGAGCGGCGACACGCACGCCGGCTGCTATGAGAAGGCCTTCGCCCACGACATCACGCGCTTTCGTGAGAAGATCAGCCAGATCCGCACGGTGTTCAACTCCGAGTTCGGCCTGCACGGGCCCGTGCGGTACCGCTCACTGGTCAAGTTCATGCCGCCCGAGCAGATCTGGCCGACAGGCCAGGGCTGGGAGTACCACGTTCAGGACAACCCGTACAACTCGCTCGACGAGACGTTCGTGCAGGTTCAAGAGAAGATGGCCCGCGCGCTGATGGGCGACTTCGACGACGCACCGGGCTTCATCAAATGTGCCTCCGCCGTGCACGCGGAGATCCTCCGCGCCGAGTTGGAATACCACCGCAGCCGCAAGTGGCACAACAGCGGGGCCCTGCTGTGGATGCTGGACGACTGCTGGCCGTGCTCGAGCTGGTCGATCATCGACTACTACGGCTGGCCCAAGCCGGTCTATTACGGCGTCCGCCGAAGCTGCCGACCGGTGCTGGCCACGATCGTCCCGTCAGCCAAGGGGTATGACGTTTTCGTCATCAATGACCGCTTCGAGCCGGTGAGAGGCACGCTCGAGTTCGGCCAGGGGTGCGTTGCGGGCAAGCCGGTGTGGTCGAGGAAAACCGCGGTCCGAGTGCCCGCCAACAGCTCTCTGCGGTGCGCGACGATTGCGGGCCGTCAGGTCCGCAAGAAGCCCGACACGTTCCTCTTCGTCCGCTTTCGTCCGCGCTCGACGGGCAAATCGCCTGGCCGCCGAGCCCGCCCGAGCACAGACGCGCACGTCGGCGATTCGCACACCAATCAGTTCTTCTTCGTGCCGTGGCGCCAGATCAACTGGGCCGACCCGCAATTGACGGTGCGCGCCCGCGGCTCCCGCAAGCGCCGCCTGAGCCCGACGGGTTCGCAGCCGGCCCGCGACGAATGGTCGCTGGACGTTGAGCTTGCGTGTAAGGCTTATGCGCGCATGGTGTACCTCGAGCCCCGCGAGGACATCGTCGCGCATTTCAGCGACAACTTCTTCGACTTGCTGCCGGGCGAATACACGACCGTCCGGGTCCGCACGGCCAAGAAGGTCTCACTTGACGACCTGCGGGTCGGCCATTGGCTGACGCGTTGGGATTGACGGCCAGTTTAATCCCGGGGCGCTCAATAGTGGGCGGTCATCTTGACCGAGAGCGGCGGGAACGGCGGCTTCGTGGCTGCCAGGACGCCGCGTCCGATCCTCCGCGAGATGAACCGCGCCGTTTGCCGGTCGCTGGCTCATCTTCCTGCTCAGGGCGCTCGTCCGCCCCCCCAGCCCCAACGAGGACAGGGGCCTCCTTGAGCTGCTTGAGTCGATCGCGCAGCGTCGCGGCCCGCTCGAACTCCAACGATTCGGCCGCTTCGAGCATCTCCTGCTCGAGCCTCGCCATCATCTCGACGCGGTCATATTCCTGCTCGGATGCGCGAAGCGCCTCGCGGGCGGCCCGACGCGCGGAGATCTCCGACGCGAGAGCCGTGCGGATCTCCTTGCGGATCGTCTCCGGCGTGATGCCGTGATCGGCGTTGTACTTGACCTGCAGCTCGCGTCGGCGGTTGGTCTCGCGGATGGCCTGCTGCATGCTTGGCGTGACCGCATCGGCGTAGAGAATGACCTCGGCGTTCACGTTCCGCGCCGTCCGACCGATCATCTGGATCAACGAGGTCTCGCTCCGCAGAAACCCCTCCTTGTCCGCGTCGAGGATCGCCACGAGCGAGACCTCCGGCAGGTCGAGCCCTTCTCTCAGCAGATTCACTCCGACCAGCACGTCGAACTGCCCTTCGCGCAGGTCCCGGAGGATCTCGACCCGTTCCAGCCTGTCGATCTCGCTGTGCAGGTAGCGCCCTCGGAGCCCCTCCTGTTGAATGTATTGGGAGAGGTCTTCGGCCAGTCGCTTGGTCAGCGTGGTCACCAGGACGCGCTCCCCGGCTGCAGCACGTTCGGAGATTCGTTCCAACAAGTCCGGAACCTGTCCGCGCGCCGGCTTGACGTGCAGCAGCGGATCGACCAGTCCCGTCGGCCGGATGATCTGCTCAACCACCTCACCCTGACATTGCTCCAGCTCGTAAGGCCCGGGCGTAGCCGAGACGAACAACACCCGATGCCACCTTTCGGCGAACTCCTCGAACCGCAGCGGGCGGTTATCCAGACACGACGGCAGGCGGAAGCCGTGGTCAACCAGTACTTCCTTGCGGCTTCGATCGCCTCCGTACATCGCGTGAATCTGCGGCACGGTCGCGTGCGACTCGTCGATGATCAGCAGGTACCGCTCCGGGAAGTAGTCGATCAACGTGTACGGCTTGGCCCCCGGCGGCGCGCCGGACAGATGGCGCGAGTAGTTCTCGATGCCCGGGCAGTAACCGACCTCCTTGATCAGCTCGATGTCATATTTGGTACGCGCCACCAGCCGCTGAGCCTCCAGAAGCTTTCCGTGCCGGCGCAGCTCCGCCAGACGTTGCTCCAGCTCCTCGCCGATCGATCGAATCGCGCGCTCCGTTCGCTCCTCCGGCATGATGTAATGCACGGCGGGGTAAACGAACACGTGCTTCTCTGAGGCCAGCGTGTCGCCGGTCAGCGGGTTGATCAGCTCGATCTTGTCGATCTCGTCGCCGAACAGCTCGATGCGATACGCGAACTCCTCGTACGCAGGGTGAAGCTCGACCACGTCGCCGCGCACGCGAAAGGTGCCGCGGCGAAAGCTCACGTCGTTCCGATCGTACTGCAGTTCGACGAATCGTCTGAGCAGCTCATCGCGATCCACCGTCTCACCGACGCGCACGGAAACCACGCTGGCTTTGTAATCCTCCGGCGAGCCCAGCCCGAAGATGCACGAGACGCTGGCCACGATGATCACGTCCCGCCGGGAGATCAGCGAGCTGGTCGCGCTCAGCCTGAGACGATCCAGATCGTCGTTGCGCGAGGCGTCCTTTTCGATGTAGATGTCGCGCTGGGGGATGTAGGCTTCAGGCTGGTAGTAATCGTAGTAGCTGACGAAGTACTCGACGGCGTTGTGGGGGAAGAGCTCCCTGAACTCCTCATAGAGCTGGGCCGCCAGCGTCTTGTTGTGCGAGATCACCAGCGTCGGCAGGCCGAGGTTGCGGATTACGTGAGCCATGGTGAAGGTCTTACCCGAGCCCGTCACACCGAGCAGACACTGCAGACGCCCCCCCTGCCCGAAGCCAGCCGTCAGCTTCTCGATCGCCTCCGGCTGATCGCCCCGCGGCTCAAACTCGCTGACAAGCTGGAAATCGGACATCACCAAGCCCTGCCCAGACGAACCATCCCGCCGCAATCCTGCATTATACCTCCGCCAGCTGCCATGGTGTCATCGGGAAGGTCCTCAGCTGCCATCTCCCGAGTCTCCTTGTTCAGCCGGGCGAGCTACCCGGCAATAGCCGAGGAGTTGCCCGATGTGCAACAGTCTAGCGGATTGGAATCGCGATGATGAGCCGTCGGATGTCGGCCTGCGTTCGTATCCGGCCTCATGTCGGGGCAGTCTCGGGCTTGCGAAAGATCAGGATGAATTCGTGCACCTTGTTGACACGGAAGGTGTAGGGATAACCGAGGGGGCGCAAGTTGTTGTACTCCTGTTGCCGGTTCCAGATGATGACATCATCGTAGATGAATCCGACACGCTGCAACGCGGCAGCTAGGTCACTGTGGAACGGGTAGAAGCGATCCTTCTTGCGGAGGTCCATCACTATGACGCAGCAATACTTGCCAGGCCTGAGAACCCGGAGCACCATCCGAAAGATATCCGCCAGAGCATCGAGGAACTCGGTGTAGTCGGTGATCGTCGCGAGGTCGTGCTTGAGGTCCCCGTAGTGCCGGGTGGGCTTTGCGTCCGCTGTTCGTCGCTGGCTTAGAATGTTCCAGTAAGGCGGAGACGTCACACAACAGTCCACACTCTCGGGCTCGATGACCTCCAGCAGTTCTCGCGCGTCTCGTTCGTGTACTTCAAAGTCCCCACGCTCCCCCGGCCCGAGCGTTGCCTGCGCGAGTCTCTGCTTGGCTAGAGTCACGAAGTCGGGGGATATCTCAAAGCCGATGCCGTGCTTTCCTCGGTTACGCGCACCAACCAGCGTGCTTCCTGATCCCATGAACGGGTCAAGAACCACGCAGTCGCCACGAGACATGAAGCAATCAAGCAGTCGCTCCACCAGCATCACGGGGAAAATCGCCGGGTGGGCTATTCTGACCTCCTCCGGATTTCTCTGCACATCGCCCCACACGCTGATCGAATACTGGAGCCAAGTCTTTCCGTCGAGTTCGTTGCACGCCTGTTTCCGTCGTGCACGCGTCTTGGCAAGGCGATCTGGCGGCGCGGCCCCTGCGCAGGCGACGCGCTGATCAGCTTCCGGAATGAGGCGCACGCGCCGTGGGCTCACTGCGAATCGGCGTGGCTCTGTCCGACTGACCAGGACCCGGTCGCCTTCCTTCAAGTCGTGCAACTGAAGGAACTTCCTCCAACCGCGCCAGCGGAAGATCTGCTTTGTCGGATCGATGTTGGTCTCGACCTGCCCCATCCTGTGCAGTTCAAGCACCAAGGGCTCCTGGTCAGCCAGAGAGTCACTTCCCATGGAGCCCCCGTCAGCGAAGAAGTCC
>CAYGAN010000051.1:8151-16248 GCA_964347585.1 uncultured Planctomycetales bacterium
ACCCCGGACAGACAGGTGCCCACTCCGAACAGTGCCCTTGGTCAACACAATCTCGATGGAATCAGCCATTCCCGAAGCCTACTTGTTTCGTTCCTTTCCGCGCGAGTCGGTGCCGCCGGCGCCAGCCTATCGCCCCCGCGCAGACCCGGCAACCGGGCAGTAAGAACGCCCACTCATGCGCGTGGCGGGCCAGTAGACCTCGCCGGGCGGGGTTCGCTGGCGCACCCATCGAGCATCGTGCCGAAGACGCGGGCCGGCGTGACCCGATCGATGTGCACGCGTACGAGCTGGCCCGTCAGATCGCGATCCGCACAAAAGGCAACCTCGAAGTATCGATCCGCGCGCCCCACGAGTCGCAGCATCGCAGACCCGGAGCCGCTCCGCCCGCCGCCGGGCCCCTCATCGACGCCGCCCGGCGAAGAGCGTCCGTCGGCCTCGGCCGATTCCACCAGCACCCGTTCGACCTGGCCCACGAACTGCCCACGAAACGCCAGCGCAAGCTCGGCCTCCAACTCGCCCAACCGCTGCATCCGCTCACGGATCACGCCGGCCGGGACGAATTGCTTTTGCCATCTCGCCGCTGGCGTCCCAGCCCGCGGGCTGAAGGGAAAGGCGTGGATCTTGCAGAAGCCGACTTGGTGGGCGACGCGCAGCGTCTGCTCGAAATCGCTTTCCCTCTCACCGGGGAATCCCACGAGGATGTCCGCACTGATCGCGGGACGGCTAAGCGCGCGTTCGACGCGCGTGACCGCTTCGAGAAAGGCCTCGACGCGATACTGCCGATTCATCCGCGCCAGTATGCGGTCGCTGCCCGATTGCAGCGGCAGATGGACGTGCGGCACGCAGGGCTCAGACCGGCTCATCACCTCGACCAACTCCGCGGTCAAATCGCCCGGCTCCAGGCTGGACAGCCGCAGCCGTTCGAGTCCTGGCACGCTGGCTATGGCCTGCACCAGCGAAGCCAGCGGCGACGGCGCCGTGCCCCAACCGTGCCGCCGCGCGCTCTGCCGGCCGTACGCGCCAAGGAACACACCGGTCAGGACCACTTCTCGGTGGCCGCAGGCGACCAGACGGCGCACCTCCTCAACAGCCGCGCAGATCGGCTTCGACCGGACCCGACGCCGCAGTTGAGGAATAATGCAGTACGTGCAGGCCGCGTCGCAGCCGTCCTGCACTTTCAGAAAAGCCCGCTGGTGGCCGGCGAACCGGTGTATGGGTGGCAGCTCACCGTCGCCCTTGACATCGTCCCGCCGGTGGTGAATAGTATTAAGGAACGGCGCGCCCCCCGTCGGGCGCCCGCTTGTGGTCGGGAACGATACTCGCGGGCGTGGGAACGACGCGCTCGTAGAACGGTCATCCCTGCTTATCCTCAACGAGCCTACCGTGCCATCAAACGTTGCCACTGGCGATTGACGCGTGCCTGGCGATGAAACGTTCTCCGACGCCGATCCACCGAGCAATCGAGCGAGTCCATCCGCGAGATGCTCGCCGTGTCCCACAACGTGCGTTACGCCTTCAATGCGTCGGATTCGCTCGGCCTCGGCGGTAGCATAACAACCGACGACGAGGACATTGGTCGGGCCGCGGGATGCCGCCCGGCGAATCAATTGGCGGCTCTTGCGAGCAGCATTGGACGTGACGGCACACGTGTTGACGACGGCCAGATCGGGCGACTGACCCTCGTCAACCTCGACAAAGCCAGCCGATTCCAGCAGTTCACGCAACTGTTGCGATTCGTACTGGTTGACTTTACAGCCGAGCGTCCATAACGCATACTTGCGGCTCATGATGGTGAATCTAGCATGACCCGGCACGCCGTTTCAACCGTGAGTTCCCCACGACTGGGGATACCCAGCGTCGAAGGGCATCGCCTATGGCATTGCGAGCCCACTGCGGGCGTTGCCTTGGCCACGGGGGGCCTGCGTGCGCTGATATAGGAGAGCACAATGGCTGCAGGCAAGGCCGTCTGGGGAATCGATATCGGGCAATGTGCCCTGAAGGCCTTGAAGATCCGTCAAATCGACGGCGAGAAGATCGAAGCCGTCGCGCTCGACTACATCGAACACGCCAAGATCCTTTCCCAGCCGGATGCCGACGCATCCGCACTGATTAGCAGCGCTCTGGAAACGTTCTTTTCACGCAACGACCTGTCTGACGCGCCAGTCGTGGTGGGCGTGCCTGGCCGGGACACGCTGGCCCGGTTCACCAAGCTGCCCCCCGTCGAGCCCAAGAAGATCCCCGATATCGTACGGTTCGAGGCGGGCCAGGTCATCCCGTTCGACATAGACGAGGTAATCTGGGATTACCAGTCGTTCAGCGCTCCCGACTCGCCGGACGTGGAAGTCGGGATCTTCGCAATGAAGCGGGAGTTGGTGCGCCGGCACCTGGCACACTTTAGCCAAGCCAACGTAGACCCCCTCGCCGTGCAGGCCGGGCCGCTGGCGCTCTACAACGCAATGACGTATGATGGGCAATGCGGCGATGGGGCCACCGTACTGCTCGACGTCGGCGCGGAGAACACAGACCTCATCTTAGCCGCCGACAACAGCCTTTGGACCCGCACCGTCCCGCTCGGAGGCAACAACTTCACGGAGGCCCTGGTCAAGGCCTTCAAACTGAGCTTCTCGAAAGCAGAGAACCTCAAGCGTACCGCTGCCACGAGCAAGTACGCACGCCAGATCTTCCAGGCCATGCGACCCGTGTTTGCCGATCTGGTCGCCGAGGTCCAGCGATCCATAGGCTTCTACACGTCGATGCGCCGCGAGGTCAGGCTGCAGAGAGTGGTGGGCATGGGCAGCGCCTTCAAGCTGCCGGGCCTGCAGAAGTTCCTCCAGCAGAATCTCGGAATCGAGGTTGTCAGGCCCGGGAACTTCAACAAGCTGGCGCCGTCTTCTTCGGCCAACGCCCCACAGTTCATCGAGCACCTGCTCAGCTTCGGGGTCGCCTACGGTCTGGCCCTACAGGGCTTGGGGTTGGCCAGGATCGACAGCAACCTGCTGCCTACGCAGATTGCCAAGCAGATCGTCTGGCGCAAGAAGCGCCTCTCCTTCGCCGCCGCAGCGGCCTGCCTCTGGCTGGCGGCTGCTCTGATCTGGGGGCGCTACCTGCAGGATTCACGAACACTTCAAGGCAACATCGGCGATCACAGCCCCGTGGCGGCCAGATTGACCTATGACCAGGCCAAAGCCCGCCTGGTGAGCCTGCAAGATGACGTGGCGCCCAGAGAATATGCGGCCATTGTGTCGGCCGTCGCCGAGGGTTTTCGCAACGAGTTCAACAAGCGCGCCAACCAGGGCGGCAGCGAAGACAAGAAGCTACAAGACATCGTCGCGCTTCAGAGCGACAAGGTCGTCTGGCTGCAGATTCTGCACCTGATCCAAAGTTGTTTGCCCACACCGCAGGAAGAACTCGCCAACGCACAGAACCCCCGCGAGTACGTCGAGGCGATCAAGAACCAAGGGACTTTGTTGGCCCGGCAGAACCGCAGGGAGATCTTCATCGAGCAAATGGACGCCTTCTACACCGACGATGTGTACGGCTCACTGCAAGAGATGAGCGCTCGGCGACCGACGGGGTTCAGCGGTGGGGCGCCTTACCGCTACGACCGGCGCAGCAAAACAGACCAGGTCGAGCAACCGGAAGCCAAGCGCGGGTTCATCATCGAGTTGAAGGTCCGCACCCCGCACAACCCGCAAAACCGCGGAAGCGTTTTTGTTTACGACACCCTGATCGACAACCTGAGGGAACGGGGCCGCCAGCCTGGACTGGGGTTCTATCTGGAGCTGGGTCAGTATCCCATCATCGATGAGTGGAAGTATGCAGGCGACCCCGGCAGCGCCCGGGCCTCACCTTCAGCTCCGAAGAGAGCGTATCCCACCAGGGTAAGCCCGCTGCCCTATCCGGGCCGGACGGGGCCGTGGGGAGACAGGTCGCGCTACGCGGGCGACGGCGCCGGACCGGCTGGGCGAGACTATGGGCGGTCTCCTTCCAGCGACTATGGAGGAAGGAGTTTTCCGCGCGACGCAATCCCCAAGAAGCCCACTCCCGAATCGGAAGGACCTGTCGGACCCAAGGACCCGTTAACCGACGAGCCGATGGCCGACGATCTTGTATGCTTGATCAGATTGGGTGTCGTGCTGGGCGAGCCAACGGCAGATGAGGCGTCCGCAACGGATGCGCCGTCGGCTTCAGCCGACACTCGGGTGCGGGCCAAGCGTCGGCCTGACAGGGCCCATAGAACGTAGAGTGACCGGAAACAGAAGCACATGGACTTCCTGAGACGACACTCGTTCTTCCTACTGTGCGGTGTTGTCGGCCTGGGTGCGGTCGTCGCCGCAGCCATGGGCGTGGTATGGATGGGCGGCGTGCAGGAGCAGATGGGGTCCTCCCGAAAGCTGTACGACAAGCTGCATCAGTACCAACTGGCGCCCGGCGGGTCGGTGGTGAATGACAAGGCCGTCGAGGTCATGGGCGCCAAGATCCAGAAGATCCTCAGCAACTACAAGGACGTCCTGGCTGAGTCTCATAGGATCAACTCCCGTGAACCTCTCATGGAAGGCGCCTTCCCCACGCCGGCAAATGACACGATTCCGATACTGTTCCGCAACAGCTATCTCCAGGCCCGCCAGGAATTGCCTATTCAAATGGACGCACGACTCCCGCCGGACGATCAGGACGTTCAGATTCAGTTGCAGCAGATTCAGGAAGACATGGAGGCCGAGGCCGCGGCCAACATCGGCAGGGCTCCCGGGGCCGGAGGTCTCGCTTTGCCCGGCGGTGCGCTTTCCCAATCGTGGGGTCAACAATCAGTCGGGCCGCCGAGCGGCGAGAAGGCCCAACAAGAAACGTACGATCCGCGCCGGGACGCGGAGCTTCGGGCCGCTCTGGCCAAGGCCAGGGCTATTCGTTGCTATCACTTGGGTCTCGACGAGACCTTCGGCATCCCACCGTTTGAGGAGGTCGGGCCGCGGCCAACCCTCGAACAGATGTGGCACGCCCAGCTCTGCCTGTGGATCCAAAAGGACGTTGCCGAGGCGATCGCCCGGACCAATGAAGAGGCGGCTGCGGCCATCGAGGCCGCCAACCAAGAGAAGCCCGAGAACGAGCGCGAACAAGCCTGGGTCGGGAACATGCCGGTAAAGGCCTTGTTGCGCCTAGACGTCAGCGAAGGCTACGTAGTCACCACGCCCGAGCGCTCGAGCCGCTCGAGCTTTCGTTACCAACAGTCAGGCACGGGGCGTTCTGGGGGGCAGCTGGCGATCGGCCAATACGGGTTGGCCTTTACCGAGCGCTCGTGCAACTCCCAATATGACGTCGTTCATTTCCACGTCGAGATGGTTATCGACTCGCGCGACCTGCTTAGAGTCGTTGACGGCCTGTGCCGGGAGAAGTTCTTCGTGCCTTTCCGGGTGTCTTACGGCACGGTTGCGAACGATCCCAGACAAACCGGAATGGTGTACGGCGAAGAGCCCGTCGTAGAGGTCAGCTTGGACTTTGAGGCCTACTTCTTCACGGAAATCTACAGGCCTATGATGCCCGAGAGCGTCAGACTGCACCTTACAGCAGACACCGAAGAGACTCGCGGCCGCAGATCCCGCGGCGGGGCGAGTCTGGACAATAGGTACGATCGCGGAACGTGAACGCTGCCGGGGCCGCGGCCCAAGCCCCTTTTGTCCACGGGGCTCGTCAGGAGGTTATCTGATGGCCAGAGAAACCGTCAGCCCGTTCGAGCGGCATGTCGAGAAAGCCGTTCTGGTGGCGGCCGGGGCTGCTCTATTGGCCATTGCGATCCTGTATCTGATCGGCACACCCAACACCGTCGAGATCGCCGGCCGCCGAGTGGGTCCCTCGCAGGCCGATCCGCAGGTCAAGAAACAAGCCGAGGCCCTGCTTAGAAGGCTTAAGACCGATCAATGGCCCCCCGAGCCAGTTCAGCCGTACGCTCCGGAGCTCAAGAAGGTCCTAGACAGTGCGCTTACGTACGCAGGTCTGCCGACCGGGCCTATCGCAGCGGCGGCACCCTGGCCCTCCCAAGTACCCACGATCGAGGTCGGCGAGGGCGAGCAAGCCACCGCGCCGAAGACGTTGGCCGGGGTCGTCCGGCCGACCAAGCCACAGGTCAAGACGGGCCGAAGCAGTCTGGACATCGAGCTGGCAGCTGCCCCCGGCGCGAGCACGTACAAGCCCACGGACACGCCGCGCGGGGTAAGAGCGGCCCTCCGAGAACCGCAAGACAAGAGCTGGGCCACGATCGTAGCCCTGCTCGACGAGAAGGGACAGCACGAGATATTCCTCGAGAACCATTACGACACGACGCGTTTCCGCATCGACGTGGTGTCCCTGCTCGTGCAGCGTCAGCAACAGCAGCCCGACGCCACTTGGGGCGACTGGGAGAACGTCACGCCGTTCAGTCCCTATGCCGCGCCCGAGCCGCCGACGCTACGGCTGATCAAGCCAAGGGAGCGATGGCGCCTGCCCCCGGAGCAGGAGAAGCAATTGGAGGCGTTCGTTGAGGACCTGCGGGGACACCAGGAGGAGATTCGCCGGCCACTCTTTCCTGACACCCCCTTTGGCGATCCCTGGGACTTGCCGAAGGTCGAGGGGATCGACTGGGACCTCATCTTCGAGCGGGACTACTCTCACACCAGAAGATCCTTCCCGGCCCTGAGACCCGGCCCGCGAGGCGAGTTCGATCCGCGGGTCGCGGGGCCCTATTCGCGCGACGGGCCATATGACGGGCCCTATGCTGGTGACCGCCCACGCCGCGAGCAGCCTGACCGACGCCAGGCCGCTAAGGACTTGAACGAGGCCAAAGAGGCCCTCAAGGACGAAGACTGGAAACTGGCCGCTCAACTGGCGCGGGCCGTGTTGGCCGATCGCGATGCCCAACGTCTGTATCTGCAGCAAGCCGAGAGAATACTGAATCAAGCCACCAACGAACTCGAGGAGATCGAACGCAAGCGGCAGGAGTTGTCGGCCGCGAGGCGCGCCGGGGGTGACGCTGCTCAGGTCCTCGGACCCAGGCCCGTCTGGATCCACGACCTGACCGTGGCCCCGGGCCGAACCTACCGCTGGCGACTGAAGTTCGCCCTCTTGAACAGCTATGTCGGAAATGCAGCCAGACTCAAAAACAAGGAGGACGCCGAACGGATCACCATCGAGAGTGACTGGTCAGCGGCGTCCGATCCGGTCACCATTGAGAACGACCTGTACTTCTACCTGGCCCAGGTGCCCGGGGCAATGCTCGGCGGCCAACAGGATGCCGCCTCCCTACGGGCCAGGATTGAGGCCTACAAGTGGGTCCGAGGCCAGTGGATTGAGGATAAGTTCTATGTACGCACGGGCGAGCCGATCATCCACGAGAAGCAAGTCGCCCTCGCCTCGGGCTCGCCGGCTCAGCCCCCCAAACAAACCGTGCTATTCGACGCGCAGGCCGTTGTCGTGGACATCCAACCGGAGAAGACCGTCCGCATCAGACAGCCTAAGTCGGACGAGACATTCATCTTTCGTGAGGTCACGACAGCTTGCCTGGTGTACGAAGACGCCGCAGGCCATCTCGTCGAGCGGTTGCGAGACCAGGATCGCAGAAACCCCAAGCGAAAGGAACTCCAAGAAAAGGCCAAGACCACCGAGCGGCCAGCGCGCAAGTTGACGCGCGGCATGGGCGATCGTCTTCGCGAAGCTCGATTTCGTGCCAGGCCCGCCCCGCCTCGACGCGGCGCCGAGTACGACCCCTACCGGCGAACGGGACCGTATCGCGGGCCCGGGGGAGAGTGGGACCGCTTCCGGGACAGGGACCGCGAAGCCCCGGAACGATACCGGGAGTACGACCGTCGCGACCGGCGCCTGTATCCCAGGCGCGGAACTGACCGCTATGAACGCGGAAGCTAGCTCCAGACGGCAGCGTGCCCCAGCCGGCGGCGCCGGCCAAGGCTCCTGCCGGGCGAGTGCTTGCAGTCGCGCCCGGCTCGGGGGCCAAGGAGAGGATCACCCGTGTACCGGGCCACCAGGCACGAATCCTTGGAGGTGGTTTTTTGGCTTGCGTTCACTGCCGAGGCAGGCTAGAGTGCGGCGTGACGGGGCGGTTTTGGCGGTACA
>CAYGAN010000051.1:16258-17418 GCA_964347585.1 uncultured Planctomycetales bacterium
ACCGGCTCGGCCGCCAACGAGAGGAACACCCCTGCGCCGGACCACCAGCCACGAATCCTCGCAGGTGTTTTTTTTGGCTTGCGTTCCCCGTCCCGGGAGGCTAGAGTGCGACGTGACGGGGTGGTTTTGGCGGTGCACGAACGTTGGCCTCGCAGACTATATCCTCACAGTATGAGCTTACAGCGCCGGACCGAGACATGCTTGCCGGCGTGGCCCTCCCGCCCACATGCTAGCCCACGCTGGCGAGCAAAACATCTGATCAGGAGGAGTGCCGTGAAACGGACGCTTGCTCTAAGGCTCGTGGTTCTGGCTGCGCTGACAGCAGCGGTCGCGGTTGTGCCTGCCTTGGCCCAGCCCGAGAACGAATCGCTCGGCCAGGTGATCGAACTCCTCGAGAACGGCCGATACCTCGGCGCCCAACAGCTCTTGCTCAAGATCCAGCGCGATGACCTCTCCGACGCCGACAAGGAAGCCTACGATGAGTATCTCGAGCAAGCGCGGATCGCAGTCGAGCAATCGGCCAAGGCCGACTCAGCCGGCCAGGCAGCCGAGAAGGCATTCCACGCGAACGATCTGGCCAAGGCCGCGGAGCTGTATCGAGCCGTGCTGGCGAACGAGTACAGTGCGGCGGGCCTCAAATCCAAGGCCGAAGCTCAGTTGGCGCTGATCGCCGAAAAGGCCGGTCTGGACGAGGTTGCCGCCGGCCCGACCACGCGGCCCACCGCTGAGCCTGCCAGACCCAAGACTGAAGGCACGCAACCCGCGCCGCCGGTGACTGCTCCGGGCGCTGTCCCGAAGCCCGAAGCCGAGCAACCCGCGCCCGCTGCCGAGTCCGATCCGCGCAGCCGGGCCGACCAACTCGTCGCCCAGGGCAACCGAGCCATTGACCGAGGAGAGTATCAAGCCGCCATCGAACTGTTCGGCCAGGCCCTCAAGCTGGCGCCGGGAATGCCCGAAGCCGTTGACGGCACCGAGCGCGCTCACCAGCATCTCACCGTCGAGAAGGAACCGGAGTCTCTACTGGACAAGATCCGCCGGAAGAACGCCATCCGGTGGCAGAGGGCCGTGGCCGCCTTTAACGCAGAAACACGCAAGGTGCGCGAGCGCCTCAACGCACACGAGTACGATCAGGCCAGGCAGCACGTTCAGTACGCCCGCGA
>CAYGAN010000051.1:17428-24523 GCA_964347585.1 uncultured Planctomycetales bacterium
CGCGAGCTGGTCGAACGATCCCGCCAGTATGCCGCCTCCCCGGAGGAATACGAGAACCTGGTCAACGAAGCCGAGGCCCTGGCCCGATTCATCGACCAGAGCGAGAAGCACTGGAACGAACTGGAGGCCCGCAGGCGGCGCGAGCAGGCCCAGCAAGTCGCCGAGGACCGTAGAAGGGCGGCGGAGCAGGCCCGTCAGGAGCGCATCGATACGCTCATGAACCAGGCCCTGCAGCTGCGAAAGGAACGCCGGTACACCGAGGCCCTCGAGCCGCTAAAGCAGATCACCGTCCTCGATCCCACCCATGAGCGGGCCCGATGGATGTACGAGGACTTCGAAGACACCATCTCTTTGCGAAAGCAGGAAGACAGCCGCCAAACCTTCTTGAAGCAGGCGCGTGACGCGCTGTCCGAGGTCAGGGATTCCAAAATCCCCTGGACCAAGGAACTCATGTATCCAAAGAACTGGCGGGAGATCACCGCCAGACGCGAGCGATTCGGCGTGGGGGAGGAGGCCGAGTCCGAGATCGACCGAGCGGTCCGCGGAAAGCTCAAGGAAACCCTCCCGGAAATCCTCTTTGACGCCACCCCCTTCGAGCAGGTCCTTGATTTCCTGCGGGACTACCAGAAGGTCAATATCCACGTGAACTGGAAGGCCCTCGAGTTTGCCGGCATCCTGGCGGACACCGAGGTCACCCAGAACCTGAGGAACGTCAGGTTTGAAAAGGCGTTGGGCCTGATCCTTGACGACGTAGGCGGAGGCGAGGTCGAGCTGGGCTATGTCATCGATGAGGGCGTGATCACCATTTCCACCCGCGAGGACCTCAGCCGAAAGACCGTCGTCCGCGTGTACGATATCCGCGACCTCATCCTGGACATCCCCGACTTTCGAGACCTGCCAACGCTGCAGCTCGGCGGGGGCTACGGGGGCGGCTATGGCAGAGGCGGCTACGGCAGAGGCGGTTATGGCGGGGGCTATGGCGGCGGCTATGGCGGCGGCTACGGGGGCGGCTATGGGGGCGGCGGACGCGGCGGGCGCGGCGGAGACGGGATCTTCGGGGACGACGACGACGATGACGACGAACTCGAAGAAGAAGATCGAGAAGAACTCATCACCAACATCCTCGATCTCATCCGCAACACCGTCGATCCCGATAGTTGGCGCGAGCTGGGCGGCTTGATAGGCTCCATCGACATATTCAACCGTCAGCTAATCGTCACCCAAACGCCCGAGAACCACCGGAAAATCCTCGAACTGCTCAACCAGCTCCGCGAGCAACGGGCCATCCAGATCGCCGTCGAGGCCCGCTTCATCCGCGTCACCAGCAACTTCCTTGAAGAGATCGGACTCGACCTCGACGTGGTGCTCAACAGCGGCAATGCCGGCTACGACTATGCCCTCGGCACGGACGGCACGCGGCTGCTGGACCCGGTCAGCGGCACGTTCCTGCTGCTGCCCCGCCAGTTCGGTCGCTTGGGTATCGTGCCGCAGCCCCCCCCGGGGCCGACCGCTCTGCCGCAGGCGCCCTTGGGCCAGCCCTATCAGCATGTCGCCCTCGTCCCGGCGCCCGGAACGGTCGCACCCCATTCGTCCCAGTTCACGCCCATTCCGATTCTCAACAGTTCCACGGCCATTGCCGCGCCTAAGGAGACGGCCGTCCCCGGCAGCCTGGGCGCGGTCGGGCCGGCGTTTAGCATCTTTGGCAGCTTCCTGGACAACATCCAGGTGGACTTCCTACTGCGCGCCACGCAGGCCGACCAGCGCTCTACGACCCTCCAGGAACCCCGGCTGACCCTGTTTAACGGCCAGTGGGCCTTCATTCAGGTCGGCACAGAGCGGAGCTACGTCGCAGGCCTGGAGCCGGTCACGGCACAGGGCGTAGCCGTCTTCCGACCCATTACGGACGTCCTCACGACAGGTGTCCGGTTGCACGTCAACGCCACGGTCAGTTCCGATCGACGCTACGTCACGCTGACCGTCAGAACCAGCACGCGCGAGGATGTCGCGCTCGAGACGTTCATACCGAATTTCGGAGGGGTCGCGGCCGTCGGAGATGTCGGCGGGGTTACCTCGACCGGCATCCTCCAGCAGCCTACCCAGCGGGTTACCAGCTTGCGAACCAGCGTCTCCGTGCCCGATGGCGGGACCCTCCTGCTGGGCGGACAGAAGCTCGCCGGGGAGATCGAGATCGAGGCCGGCGTGCCCATCCTGAACAAGATTCCGGTCCTCAAGCGGGCC
This sequence comes from uncultured Planctomycetales bacterium, assembly GCA_964347585.1. Taxonomy (GTDB): domain Bacteria; phylum Planctomycetota; class Phycisphaerae; order UBA1845; family CAYGAN01; genus CAYGAN01. The sequence continues at coordinate 19,667 of CAYGAN010000051.1, forward strand.
TTCTCCCACAGGAGCCTCGTTAAGGACGAGTCCACGCTGCTGATCCTCATCAAGCCGAAGATCATCATCCAGGCTTGGGAGGAAGAGGAGGCCTACCCCGGACTGGCTCAAGAACGCGTGTCCTCCCTCTGAATCGAATGCCATGACGCCCCTCGCGTCGCATCGTCGGCGGGGGTGTTAGTTCGCGCTGGACGACCGCCCGGGGTCCGAGCGCTGGTCGAACGGGTCGCGAGGCGCTATCATGACGGGCAATACCCGAGGCCGGCACGCCCCTCTGATTCAATCCCCGCTTGCCAGCGCGGGCCTGTCGGCTGAGACTCCCGCGAGGCGCCCCTGATGCGTGTGACGGCTTCAATGGTCTTGATCTTGTCGGCGTGGCTCCGGGCCACCCTGTGCTCGCCCCGGGCAAGCCTGGCCGTGCTGCCCGGCCACTCGGCCGCGATCCGCCCAGAGCCAACGAGCCGGCCGGCGACACGTCCCACGACGCGCACCGCAGCGTTCCAGCCAGGCGTGTGGATCAATTGGCCGGACCGCCAGGTCCAGATCGACGCCACGGTCGTCATGCGGGACGGGGCGCTCGAACTGTTCGCCTGCAGCCCCAACACGCGCGAATATGAGAGCATCCTCCGCGTGAACGCTCGGCCCTGGCACATCTACCAGGCCATGGGATTGATCGGCCTGCGCCCGGGCGCCCCGCTCGGCTGGGATGAGCAGGCCCAGCGCGTCATTCCTCCCACCGGCGAGACGGTCGATCTGTTCGTCAGGTACACGCTCGGCAAGCAAACAGGTCCCCGCCGGCCCGGGCCTTCACCTTTGGCAACTCGACCCTCAAGCCGCACGGTCAACGTCTGCGATTGGATGTGGGACGAGAATGCCAAGAGGCCCATGGCCCGCCGCTCCTGGGTCTTCGCGGGCTCGATACGATTCGACGACGGCACCTTTGCCGCCGACGTGGAAGGAACGGTCGTGGCGGTCGTGGACTTCGCCAGCGCGCTGATGGCCCTTGCCGAATCCCACACGGCCGACAACGCCGCGCTCTGGCTCCGCCCGAACACCGATCAGATCCCGCCGGTAGGGACAAGCTGCACGCTGATCATCAGGCCGGCGACCCCGGAGCGGACCACCACTCGGACCAGCGGGACCCGTCCGAGCAGCGCAAGCCAGATAACCATCATCATCGACCGCTTCGGTCGATACACGTGCGGCCCGTCGCTTCAGCCCTCCGATGAGCCCACACCCACCCAGCCGGATGACTTTCGGCTCAAGCGCCCTCAAGCCGAGGCCTTCGAGTCGCGCATCGCCGACGCCCTGGCCGCCGACCCGCACCTTCGCGTGTTGGTGCTCGCGGCCCCGACGACGGCGGATCGCGACGTTCGGCGAGCCCGCGAGCAGCTCATCGGCCTGGGCGTGCGCGAACAGGCGATCACCCTCAAGCGAGACCCTCGCCTGGACGTGCCCGCACTTGACGCCGATGCTGTCGCGGAGTTGCTGCGAGAGAGGATCGATCTGCATCGGGCGATGATCGAGCAGCTCGCCTCCCAACGTGAGCGGCTGACGCAGGCATTCGTCGCCAGGCGCGACGCCGCCCGTGAACAGGCGCAGCGCATTGCCGCGTTTCTTCGCCGGATCCGACAGCAGTTCGAGCCGCAGGACCTCGACGGCCAAGACGCCGGAGAGCGCCCAAGAGCCGGAGGCCCACTCCCCAGGCCCCAGCCCGAGACCGACCCCTCCGGCCCCAAAAAGCCCCGGGATTGACACCCGCCATGCACGAACCCGATACCGACGAACCCGGCGCCTGCCCCGACCGGCTGACCAAGCTGTGCAAGCAGCACGGCCGCGTAATGATTCTCGTGACTGCGATTACGCTCGCCGCCTTCATCGTGACAATGGAGTTGTCCGCCGGGCCAATCCGGGCGCGCATCATTTCGGCCTTCGGCGTTCAGATGATAGTGATGGCCGTCGTTATGCCGGTAGCCGCGCACCGCGCGAACGGAGCGCTGGCCGTTCTCTTTCGAGCCGGTGTCAGCATCGATGCGTTCGGCCTGGCCCTCCTGGTGCTGGCCATCCTCTCGCCGGAGCTTTCCATCTGGCAGGCAATCAAGGCCTACCTGTTGGCGGGGGCAGCCGGGCTGCTCATGCTCGGCGTGGCGGTCTGGGTGCGGACGACGCGCATGCCTCGTCTGGCCGGCAGCGCGACCGCAGCCGTGATCGGCACGACCATCGCCTGCGCCCTGTTCTTCGCTACGGGCCGGCTTGACCCCTCCTCGCACCCCGACGAGCCGCGTGACGCCTTCCGAATGCTCGCCAACGCCGACCTGCACGCAGCCCTGGAAAACGCCCTCGACCTGCGCGCACCCAAACCCCCCTGGCTGCGCGTCACGTGCGTTTATCTGGCCGCCGCCGCGTTGGCGTGGATGGCGCCGCTGCTGCGACGATCGACCTATCCGCCAAGCTGATGACAGCTGGGCGAGGCGGCCTACTCCTCCGGATACAGCTGCTTGCCCGTTTCCTCGTCGATTACGATGATTGCATCGACCGGGCAAGACCGGGCGGCGTTGACAATCGTTTCCTCGTCATCCCCCGGCGGGTCCTTGACGACGGCGATGTTCTCGTCGTCCATCTCAAACGTGGCCGGCGCCTCATCTGCGCACAACCCGTCACTAATGCACTCCTCCCGGTCCACGGTGATCTTCAGTTTCGCCATCGGATACTCTTCCTCATCCAACCTCGTGCCAAAAAAAGACTGCTGTCGCCGATCAAGCAACGAGCGGCGCTCGGTCGGCCCTCGTCGCCAACCGCCCCTCTTCAACGCCGGCTGCTGCGCCGCAAGCGGCAGAATAATAGCACAGCCGCCTTGCTTGTCCAGCCGCTGCGCCGCCGGGCGACCGAGTTTCTTGCCGCCCGAAAAGCCGCCCTCTACGCCCCTTGCGCGTATGCCGCAAAATCCAGACGGGCCAACCTTGACAGTACATCTTCGCCACGATACGGTTAAATTGAGCAGGCACGTGTGCCTGGTCAGCACATGTGTCGGTTCGTACGGAAGCTGTCTTGCGTATGGGCGCCCCGTTCGGACCACGAGATTTCCCGGCCTTTCGACGGGCCGCGCGCCGGACAGGAGTCACCCCGGAATAATCAGTCCTTTTCGCCCGTTTCCGCCGGGAGTAGGAGGCTGCCATGTGTTCACGTCGCCGATATCGCCACGCGAGCCCGCTCGCGCGAGCCACAGGCTTCACGCTCATCGAGCTGCTCGTCGTCATCGCCATCATCGCCCTGCTGATCGCGATCTTACTGCCCTCCCTGCAGCGAGCGCGCGAGATCGCCAGGCGCGCCAGTTGCGCGGGCAATCTGCACGACATCGACATCGGGCTGAACTCGTACGCCGCCGAGATCAGCAACAGGGGCAAACTCCCCGTCGCCAAGAACCCTCAGGAGCCCTTCCTCGGCCCCGCGACGTCCACCCTCATCGGTGAGATGCACAACCCCGCCGCTTACACTCCGGTTGATTTTGCCCAGCTTGGTAGCAACTCCATGGCCTACTACATGCTCATCAAGCTCGGCACCAACAATCTCAAGGAGTTCATCTGCCCCAGCGCCAAAGGCCACCGCGTCGAGCACGACTTCCCGGAAAAGGAGTGCTACGACTGGAAGGCCGTAGAGGACGATAACCAGATAGAATGCCTAACCTTCAGCTACTCGCTCCAGACCAACATCAAGATACGAGAGGGCGCCACCGTCTTTGGCGTGAACACGTCGGCCAACATGTTTTCGGTGAAAGTCATCGCCGCCGATAGAAGCCCCTTTATGAACGAGTTCAACGAGAGCGATGGGCACTACAGGTACGACGACGGCTTTCTATCCGATGACAACACCGCGGAGTACCCCCCGGATCAGGATCCTGCCGATGTCGATGAGGAAGACGCCAACTCGCGCAATCACAACGGCGAGGGTCAGAACTACGCGCGGCTTGACGGCGGCGTGGCCTGGTCGAACCACCCGCGCTGCGGCATTGACGGCGACCACATCTATCGCCAGGCGTTCGACCTACAGGGCCCCGCCTGGCCGGCCGACCCGTTCGCTTGGCAGAACGGCGAGGTTGTTGGTCCCGACCTGGACGAAAGGCTGCCCTATCCGAAGAACACGACCGACTCGCTGCTGCTGCCCTGATCCGAGTTGGCTGCTGCTGTCCTGATCCGAGTCAGTCCCCCACCCTTATCGTTGGGTGCCCCATCCTCGCGCAGCGAGGGTGGGGGACGGACGCGCTTTGTCTGGCCGAGGCCCGGTCAAGTCGGTAGGGTATGGCTAGGTAGTGCGGCCGCCTCGCACCGGCTGCACACAGAACCGGGTGGGCCATGGACGCGCACGCCGCGACATCGCCAACGGCTCAGCCCATGCGGCCGATGCCACGCGACGGGTTGGGTGCCCCATCCTCGCGCAGCGAGGGTGGGGGACGGACCGCTCAGACGATCGGCCACGACCCGTCCCAGTCCATCGCAATCACCGACTCATCCCCGAATTCGTAGTACCGATACCGTTGGGCGCCCGGTGGGTGCCCCATCCTCGCGCAGCGAGGGTGGGGGACGGACCCACTCCGTCTGGCCGAGGCCCGCTCAAGTCGGTAGGGTATGCCTAGGTAGCGTGGCGGCCTCGTACGGCCTCGCACCCGCTGCACACGAAACCGGCTGGGCCACGGACGCGCACACCTCCGAGATCGCCGATGGTTGAGCCGAGCTCGCCAACACCCGCCGGCGCCGAACCCCCACCGGACGATCTCGGCGTTAAGTGCCCGAACTGCCAGTACAATCTGACCGGCCACGTCTATCGCAACTGCCCCAAGTGCGGGAAGTCTCTCGACTTCCG
>CAYGAN010000052.1:0-1838 GCA_964347585.1 uncultured Planctomycetales bacterium
ACCGGCAGGCTGCCAGATCAGGGCATGACGTGAAGGCGAACCTCAGAGCTCGCGCCAGCTCTGGCAGGTCAAGCCACGGCCGCCCGCTGAGGACAGCGGAGCAACATCCAACATGCCGTGATGCGGCGTGGGCACGCGATCGAAAACCATCAGCCCCAATAGGGCCGCTAGATACATCACGCTTGCCAGAAACAGGCGCCGGGCATCGGCGATCCGGCATCGCTGATACAGCCGTACAGCCAGCGCCACCAGCACCCCGCCAAGCAACAGTGAGCCGACCGCATAGACCCCGCCGCTGATGCCCGCCAGCGTAGCCGCCAGGCCCAGGGGCACGAGCGTCAGGCTATACAGAACGATGACCTGACCGGTCACTTGCCCGGAACGGTCCAGCACCGGCAGGATGCGAAAGCCCCCGCGCGCGTAGTCGTCTCGATAGGCCCACGCCAGGGACAAGAAGTGTGGCACCTGCCAAAAGAACAGGATCGCGCCGAGAATCCAAGCCCCCGGCCCGAGTCTTCCGCACGCCGCCGTCCAGCCCATCATCGGCGGGATCGCGCCACAGACCGCTCCCACCAGCGTGCTGAGCGGAGTGCGCGTCTTCAAAGGTGTATAGAGCGAAAGGTAAACCAACTGGCTCGTCAGCGCCAACGCGGCGGTCAGCAGATCCACCAGAACAGCCAGCACGAGCGGCCCGGCAATTGCGGTACCGAGTGCGAAGACCAGCGCATCGCAACGGCTCAGGCGCCCGGACGGAAGCGGCCGACGGCAACTCCGCCGCATTCGAGCGTCCCGGTCGGCTTCCATACACTGGTTGAGCCCGTTCGCACCGGCAGCGGCCAATGCCGTGCCGATAAGCGTCCACCCCAGCCGAGCCCACACGATTAGGCCCTCACTGGCGAGCAGGAACCCGGCCGCCGTGGTCATCAGGATCAATCCAATGAGTCGCGCCTTGGCCAGCTCCAAGTAGGCCCCGAGTTGGATGCGTGCGCCCGTGTCCGGCGCGCCGGTCAGCGGCGCCCAGCCGCGCGGTTCCGCTTCGGCCAGAGCGCCCCGGTGCGAGTGGCTCGGCGCGAGCACTCCGGCGGCGGGAGCACCCCCCTTCGCGGCCCTGACCACGATGGTTGCGTTGCTCACGATGCCCTCCCCTATGTGGTCCTGAATTCTAGCCGCCGCGGGCCAGGAGTGAAACAAACATGGGCGCCTGCGGACGCCAGGGTTGATCCGCCCCAGCGGAGCGCCGCCAGGGCCGGACGCGCGCCGCGGACGCCTGGTCAAGTCGGGCCAAGACCGTGGCCATAGTGGCTGGCGCCCTTGGCGGGGGCGCGCGAGGCGGGATATGCTACTTCCGTGTCCCGGTGGCGGACGATCCCGCGACAGCGTGATCCCCAGCCAACCGGCGGAGGCCGGCTGTGAACACCGTACCCATCCGCAGCTCCCGCGACCCCGCCGACATTCTGACCATAGGCTTCGGCATGACGGTGGCGATGTGGGGCGTCGGGTACGTCTGCCGCCTGCCCGGAGCGTTCGTGCCGAGCGGGTTGCTGGTGTTCTTGCTGGCAGCGTGCATGGTCCTGGGCGGCTTCGTTGCCGGTCGCTATGGCCCGCGCGGCTGGCGCGGCGGGTTGGATGCGGGATTGCTGACAGGCGTGCTCAATCTGCTGATTCTTGGGAGCCTCTTGGGCGGTGAGCAGCCTAACCAGCTGGTCCCGTCAGCCCTATGGTGGATAACCGGGGCGCTGATCGTGTCGATGCTGGCCGCAGGCGGTGGGGGGATCCTCGGCCGGCTCGTGCCCTACACCTGGGCGCGCACCCCGAACTGGCGGGCGAGTTTCGCGGGC
>CAYGAN010000052.1:1848-7354 GCA_964347585.1 uncultured Planctomycetales bacterium
TAGAATTGAAATCCGACGGGTAGTGTGATGTCGCCAGAAATCATTACAAGCTTCACTAAACACTGGCCGCGGGCGTAGCCGCTGTTGCCACGCTGCTGTTGCTAGCCGCCGGAGGTTTGGTGACGGGCTACGAGGCCGGTCTGGCGGTCGTCGATTGGCCGAATTCCTTCGGCTACTACATGTTCCTGTACCCGCTCTCGCGGATGGCTGGCGACATCTACTACGAGCACGCCCACCGGCTGTTGGGCTCGCTGGTCGGGCTGACGACCTTGGTCCTCGCGGCCTATCTGCAGTTCGTCGAGCAGCGCCGTTGGCTGCGTCGGCTTGCGGGCCTGACCCTGGCAGCCGTCATCGTGCAGGGGGTACTTGGCGGGCTCCGCGTGACGGGCCGATTCACTCTTAGCACCAGCGCGCAAGAGATGTCGCCGAGCATCGCACTGGCGATCGTTCACGGCGTCATGGGCCAACTGGTTTTCGGCACGGTCGTCGCCATCAGCGTGTTTCTGTCCAGCACTTGGCGAAGCGCACGCGCGCCAATGGCGGCTGCTACTGCCGGCACCGATCGGGCGCTCGGTACAGTCCTGGTCATCCTGTTGTTCGTACAGTTGATCCTCGGGGCCGTGCTGCGACACACCGTTCTGGGCCTGCTCATGCACATTACGCTGGGCGTGGTGGTGCTATCGTTCGCTGTTGCCTGCGGGCTGCGCGCATGGGGGCTGTACGATCAGATGCCCATCCTCCCCGGCCTGGGACGCGCTGTCCTGGTTCTGATCGGCGTGCAGCTGGGACTGGGGATCGCTGCCTTGGTGGTCACCGGCATCGAGCCTCCGGGCGCGCCCGCCAGCGGAATCCAGGCGCTCGTCACCACCGCGCACCAAACGACCGGCGCCGTTCTATTGGCCTGCGCCGCGATGCTGCTGCTATGGAACTGCCGCTTGCTCTCGTCCGGGGCCGAGGCGCGTTTGCCTTCCGCGTGATTTCTCTGCCGGACAGCCAGCGGCTTCGTATTTCCGGCCTGGGAGTGCTCGAAACGTCGCCGCAAAAGCTGTCACAGCACAGGCTCCCTTGCGCGCTTCTTATCAGCCAGCCGAGTACCGAGGCGTCTGTGAATCTTACGGCGCCGCGTTCGAGAACAATCTGCGACACTCGGACATGTCCAGCGCGTTGACGACGCCGTCGTCGTTGATGTCGTACTTCACGTTGTCGCCCTGCCTCACGTCCGTGCCGAAATGCATCCGAACAGCCGACAGGTCGGTCGCATTCACGGTACCGTCCCCATTCACGTCGCCCAGGGCAGAATAGACCGCCTCGAGCGTCTGGTCACCGAGCGTCGTGATCGCAATTGCCGGATCGGCCGAGCTGGCCAGTGACCTGCCCCCGCCGATGATACCACTCGCTATGCTAGTCCGTCTCCCCTCCGGGCAACACCTGCCAAATCCAGCCCCGGTGCTTTCCGGAGGGGTTTTGAAGCCGGGGGGTGTGGGGGCAGGTCACCAAGTGGAGACTCACGAGGCACAGCCCCATTGCCCGTGATCAAGGACTCCAGCCGGACCTGTTGGTGATGGGACCTGACGGCGAGCGAGTCATCGTGGAGGTCTGCTGCCACAATCTCGACTACGACGCGGAGAACATCCTGATCGAGGCCGGGATCCCCGAGCTCGACAAACTCGTCGCGATCACCCCGGACAAGCGAACGCAGCGTTCGCTGGAGCAGACATTGGACAAGAAGCGGGCGTCCTTTAGCTCAGCGCCCGTTCCAGCGGTTCGTGTGCTCGACGCCGCGGAGTGCTTGGCGAAGCAGTTCGACTGGGCGGCTGAGCTGACCCAGACAGAGTGGACGGGACGAACTCCGGACGTAGAGCAAAACAGTCACAGCAACAATACGTAGCGCAGCCTGCCAGAAAAGGAGCCGAGTCGTGGCTGATCAATTAGGCCCACAGGGCCAGGCGGATCCCTTGGACGGTCCGATGCTCGACGGCCTGGAGTGCAGCATCGAAGACCCGACGGGCTTTCAGGATCCACTCATCGAACAACCCGAGTCGCAGGTGGACGAGCTTGGCAGGATGCTGGACGGGCTCGAAGCAGACATCGAGGCTTCGTCACCGGCACAGGCGCCGCCGGAGACAGAAGAACTGGATGAGCCTGTCGTCACGTTAAATGTCATCAGCGACCTGCCGTCAGACCAAACATCCGAGGAGTCGGAGCCGCCTGTCGTTGAGAGCGACCCGCGGGGTTCGTTCGAGACCCCGCCTCCGCCGATCCCGCATGATTCATCTGCTGCAACCGGCCGCTCTGAACCACCGAGGGCTCCGGTCCCTCGCAGGGGCGGGGGCTCCGCCTGCGGCCGGCGAGGCCGATGCCCCCTAGCGGGCGCGGCACCGGCATGGCCGCGGCGGGGGTCCCATCCTCGCCTTGCGGATCTGCCCACAGACCAAGGACGTCACCGCTGAGTACCGATGGGAGGCCTGCGAGAAGTATCGGCGATGGCCCGACGGAACGGACCAGGAACCCAAGGAGTGTTGGTACGACTGGCAGGCAAGACAAGGCCGTGATAAGCCGGACGATGACAGCGATGAACATGGCGAGGAGAGGGCCGCGTGGGCAACACCAGCTCGGCCCCTGGTGAGTTCGGTTCGTTGCCCTGAACTCCCCTGTCGCTGCGAGCGAGGTAAGCCAACGCAAGCCGCGCGTCTCAAGTCAGTTGCTGCAATTCGAGGCTGACAGGATGCGTTTCGACGGCAGTTCTAAAATCGTCCACCCACCCCGATTCAGGCAAGCCAACAAGGACTTGAGCGGCTGTTTTCATCTCGCCTTTGCCTTCGCCATAGCCCACAGCGGGGTTGTCGGAACACGTCGCCAGCATCGTGCTCGGGTCCGCAGCAAAAGTGGTGCCGAGCGGCACAGAAGATTATCATGCCTCAGCTGCGCCCTTCGGGCGCCGCGAGGAGACCGCTACGTGGACATGCCGTACTATCCAGTCAATGACTTCGGCCCGGTGATGAAAGGGCTGGTCATCGGGGGGCTGGGCATCATTCACGTTTTCCTGGCGCAGTTCGCGATCGGCGGCGGCATGCTCATGTGCTACTTCCAGTGGACGGCGCAGACCGGCAGAAGCCCGGCGAGCCGACTCTTTCTGGAAAGCTACTTCAGATTCCTCGTGCTCATCAGCTTCGTGATCGGCGCCTTGACCGGTGTGGCGATGTGGTTCACCTCCATCCAGGTCAGCCCGCGCACGATCGGCATGATGGTCGATGAATTCCACTGGGTCTGGGCGACGGAATGGACGTTTTTCTGCGTCGAAATTGTCGCCGGGTACATGTTCTTCCGCTACGGTTCGGCGCTGACCGACCAGGCAAGGATGAGACTGCTGGTGCTCTACGCGGTGGGAGCATGGCTCAGTTTGTTCTGGATCAACGGGATCCTCTCCTGGCAGCTCACTCCGGGAGGCTGGATCCGGAGCGGTCACGTATGGGCGGGGTTCTTCAATCCGAGTTTCTTTCCGTCGTTGATTTACCGCACGGTGGCGTCGATGACGATCGCGTCACTCGTTGCGTGTATAGTGATCAACACGCTCGCGGGTCTGGATCGAGAGCGGCGGAGGGAGCTGATAAGACGTGCTGCGCACTTCCTGGCGCCGATGATCGCCATGCCCGTGCTCGGCGGGTGGTACCTTCTTTCCATCCCCGCGGACAGCCGCTCCTGGGTCACGGGCGGCAGCACCGCAATGACACTGTTTCTGAATCTGACCGTCGTGGCGTCTCTGTTGATCGGGCTGTACGCGCTGTTTGGGCTGATCTGGCGGAAGCTGGACATTGACGGCGCGACGGCCGCCCTGCTGTGCGCGCTGGCAGTCGGCGCGACTGCCGGAGGTGAGTTTGTTCGCGAGGGCGTCCGCAAGCCCTATACGATCCGGAACGCCCTCTACTCGAACTCGGTTACACAGTCTGAGATCGAGCGTTTGCGCGAGGTAGGTTCCGTCACGCACGATCCCTACCCCCTGCGTAGTGCCGAACAGTATCCGAATGGCCAGGTCCGCCTGGGTGCACAGGTCTTTCGCTTCCTGTGCAGCGTCTGCCACACCGTCTCGGGCACCAACGGTCTAACGCATCTGATGGGCTCATGGACGATTGAGCAGAAACGCATGAACATCGCCAAGCTTCAGTACACCAAGCCGTTCATGCCCCCGTTCGCGGGCAATGCGCCGGAGCTCGAGGCAGTGGTGCAGATGGTCACGTGGGCCAGCGACGGGCGGCCCAGCGAATGGCGGGAGTCCGACGATCCGCAGGTCATCGAGCAGATCGATCGCTGGCTTGCCGAGGCGGGCACGGCCCGGCAACTGCCGGGAGCCGAAAGAACGTCGCCCGGGGAGGACGGCTGATGGATGCACCGTTTCCGTTTGGTTTTCCGTTTTCCACGGCGTTCTATTTGAGCTTCTATGTTCTGACGCTGGCGATTCACGTGGTCTTCATGAACTATGTGCTGGCCGGGTCGGGGTATCTGGCGATCGTGAGTCTGTGGGCCAGGGGTTCAGAGCCCAAGCGAGACGGCCACGCGATGGCGTCTGTTCTGCGAGACTGGATGCCGTTCGCTTTGGGGGCTGCGATTACCGCCGGCGTCGCCCCGCTTCTTTTTGTGCAGGTTCTATACAAGGACCAGTTCTACACGGCAAACCTGCTGCTGTTTCATCGGTGGATGGCCATTGTGCCGGTGCTGATCGTGGCTTTCTATCTGCTGTACCTCCTGAAGAGCAAAGTCATCAGCAATCGGCCGATCGTCGCACGGATCGGGGTGTCTGCGGGGGCCTTTGTCTGCTTCGTGTTCACCGCCTGTTCGTGGACGGAGAATCATCTTCTAAGCCAGGACCAGGGTGTCTGGGCGAGCTTCTACGCTGCCGGAGGTATGCTCTACTGGCGTCCGGAGCTGTTGCCGCGGCTGTGTCTGTGGCTGGCAGGGTCAGTCCTAACGATGGTCACGTTGGCGTCGTGGCAATTGTGGTTTCTGCAACACCGCGGTGAGTGCACAACCGACAGAACCGCGGCGCGAGGCGCAGGCTGCGAAGGCCCTTTTGCGGGGGAACCGCGCCGAGCATCAATGTTGGCACTTTGCGGCCTGGTCATCAGCGCCGTGTGTGCAGGCCTGTACTATCTGGCATCGGACGACTCGGCGCGCGGACAATTCACCGACAGACTGGCCGCGCCGTATTTCGCCGCCGCGCTGATCGGACTATTCGTGCAGGCGGTCGCGTGGACCAACCAGGCGCGACAGCCGCGATTCGCCGCCAAGTGGCTGTGGCTGGCCTCGGGCGGGGTTCTGCTAACGATCGTTGGCGCGACGGTGACGCGGGAAGCAATACGCCTGGCCGCCATCGACGTGCCAGCCCTCTACGATCAGCATGCCCGTGCGGGGGCCATCGGTGGATTCCCCGTGTTCGTTGTCTCTTTCGTGGTCGCGGCGTTGCTCATTGCCTGGTCCCTCGTGACGGTTAAGCGCGGAGTGAAACCGGTCT
>CAYGAN010000052.1:7364-8917 GCA_964347585.1 uncultured Planctomycetales bacterium
GCTCGAGAACCTGATGCTCACCAAGGACCGGGCGGGCAACGCGAGGGGTATCCTACGGTACGCCCATCCTCTCGCCCTTCCCCGGCATGTAGCCGAGCTACCCAGGAGGCGAGCACAGTCCGTCATGGTGGTGTCGCGATAGCCCACCGAATTGGCCCGGAGCCCATTTGCCCCTGGCCAAAGGCCGGCCGACTCAACCGCGAGCAGGTACGGCTGATGAGACGAAAGAGGCTGCACTGTGTCGTCCCCCTCGGGGCGCTGCCGGCTGAACGCGATCTACTCTTAGCTTCCTGAAACTTCCTTCGCCGGAGCGCTGTAGTATAGGCGAGAAGAGTGAACGAGACGCGACGTGCCGAAGACCCCGGATAGTCCGAGCGACGCCGACCTAGTCCGAGCCGTACGCGCGGGGGACAGGCAGGCGTATGGGCGGCTGGTCGATCGGCACCTCGCCCAGGTTTACGCGGTCGCGGTGCGAATCGTTGGTAATACCGCTGACGCAGAGGACCTCGCGCAAGATGCCTTCTTGCGGGCCTTTGAACGGTTGCACTTGTACGACATGAATCATCCGTTTCGAAACTGGTTGGCCAAGATCGCGGCGAATCTGGCGGTGAATCATCTTCGGGCGCGTCATCGCGAGCGGCTCCTTCATCTGCGCTTAGCCGAAGGCGGGCCTGACAGCCTGGGCCGGTCAGGTCCGGCCAGTGAGACGCCGAGCCCTAGCGAATGGCGGTATTGGCTGGACCAGCTTGATGCGTCGCAGCGGGCGGCCATCGTCCTCTTCCACTTCCATGAGATGCCATACGCGGAGATTGCCGAGGTGCTCGACGTGCCGCTCAATACCGTGCGGACACTACTGCACCGAGGACGGAAGCGATTGCGAGAACTGACCACGACTCGCTTGGTGGCGGAGAACGGATCATGGAATGTCGTGATACAGAGCGGCTGATCGACGATTATCTGGATGGCGAGCTTGGGGCCGAGACGGCCGAGCCGGTGGAATCGCACCTGGCGACTTGCTCGAGGTGTCGAGGCAGGTATGCGCCACTCTTGCGGTTGCTCCGCTCGCCGGAGCCGGTGACCATACCGGAGGGGCTTCGTGAGCGTGTCCTCGCTGCAGTCACCAGGCAAACGAGCCGGGCAGGACGGCCCGCAGGAATTGGCAGGCCACTGCGGCGAGCGCGCTTCACGTGGGCCCCATGGACTGGTGCCGTCGCTGCTTCGCTGGCGATCTTTCTCCTCGGATGGCTCAGCTCGCAATGGTGGACTAAGCCTGTTCAGCCGACCCCTCAGCCCCCGCAGCCTCCCAAGCAGATCGTAGTAATCAGCCCCTGGCTACTGAGTGGCTGGGCACAGGCGGCTGCGCTGCCGGGCCCGACCAATCCGATGCTTTTCGTCGCCCAAGCGGCGGCGGCGGAAAGACTGATCCAGCCGGCTTTCGACACGGCGCCGGCGGTACATATTCGTCCGCATGCGATCGAGGTCGATCAAGCAACGCCCGAGGGCGATCTGTCGCCTGTGGAGATTCTGTTTTTCGCCGGACTCTATCGTCTGTA
>CAYGAN010000052.1:8927-23610 GCA_964347585.1 uncultured Planctomycetales bacterium
CTCGGCGGCGCGCGGGTCGTCAGGGCCGGTCTTCGCGAACGGGCAGATCGCGACGTGGGCCGAGGCAGATGACGCTTGGCATCCTGTCTATGCTTGTTAGCCACGGTATCGCCTGGGCGCAGGGACCGGGGCTCGAGGATCCAGTCGAACGCGCCATGCACTTCATTGACAAAACGCTTGAAGCAACCGAGTTGTACAACTCGAACAAAGTGCAGGAAGCCCTCGCGGCTTTCCAGGGGCTCGCCGCGAGCCACGCGGACCTGGATGAGGACGGCTATGTCGCGATCGGCCTGGCAGATTGCCTGGCAGCGCTCGAGCGCGATGACGAGGCCCGCGCTGCCTACGAAGCTGCCGCGGGCTCGCACCCCGATCTGGCAACGACCGTGGCCCAAAGACTCACTGAGCTGGAGTTGGCCGGCCAGATAACTGACGATCTGATCGAGCGGCTTCGTGTTGATGCCCACGCTCAAGACTCAAGCCGATCCGTAGCAGCCTGGCAGCTCGGGCGGGCGCTTCAGAAGCGGGCGAGATCGCTGCTGAATGAGGCAGTGAGTGCCTTTCGAACGGCGGCGGATCCTGCCTCGCAGGTACCTTCCGCCGGCGCGGTTCTGAACCACGCCGCCGCCTTGGAGGAGCTCACCGAGGACCTAGCATCCCTGATCCGCCAAATGGACGGCAAGTGGCCCACGGCCCGACGACTGGGCATGCTGCCCGCCAGTCGCGGCAAGACCAAGGCAGCTCATACTCTCACCGCGAGAAACCGATGTGAGTGGGTGACCCACGTCCGGGGCGGTCGGCGCACCGAGTTTCAGATCGAACAGGATGCCAAGACCGGCCAGACCAGGATCACTACAAACGGCAAGACCGTCAAGCTGAGCTATACGCAGCGGTTCCTTCTCCAGCGTCACGCAGAAGGGATCAGTGCGATCCTACTGGAAGCTGCTGGAGGAGGTGCCAAAGGCGGCGCTCAGGCGCAATAGATCACGCCTGCCGCGCACCGAAAACGCGCTCTCTGAGCGACAGGGAAATGCCACAGAAAAGGAGAAGGCAATGAAAAGGACATTGATGCTCACAGGTGCCTGCATCCTGGCTGCCTCTTGGGTCGGCGCAGCCCACGCGGATCGCTCGAAGGCGCCCGACTCGGTCGAATTCAAGATCGCCGAGATGTACAAGCCCGGGCTGGTTACACGGTACAGAGTGATAACCAAGGCGGTGGGGTCGATGAAGATGTTCGACCCCATTCCAGAGCAGAAGTTCGCACAGACGATGGAGCAGGAGCTCGTCATTCGCTGCACGCAGGTCAATCCCGACAAGTCGGCGGTCCTGGAACTGACGATGCCCCGAATCCGGATGGACATGAACTTCGGCGGCATGAGAATCGCCTTCGATTCGCAGGCGCCGGCAAGTACGACCCAGAAGAGGCCAGGCGATAACTTCGTGGCGGCCCTGTTCAGAGGGATGACCAAGATCAAGATCACCTGCATTACAGGGCCGGACGGTCTTCCAAAGAAGGTCGAAGGGTTCGATGAGGGAATCGACGAGCTAATGAAGGAGATCGCCCGGGGAGACCCTTCGCCCATGGGCAAGAAGATGCTCGACCAGATGCGCGATTTTCTGAGTGACGACATGATGCTCGAGCAGATGAAGTCCCACTATCGGGTGACCCCACTCAAGCGGCGGCTCCAGGTCGGCGACACGTGGCAAGTCGAATGGCAGCAGATGATGGGCGTGCTCAACATGCTGATGCAGGGCAAGGGCGACTACGAGTTGCTCGGCATTGAGGAGTTCCGCGGCCGACAGTGTGCCAAGATTCGCACCAAGGAATCGTTCCAGGCGATCCCGACTCCGGAGCGGACCAAGACCGATACGATTTTCGACCGGATGGACCTTCGGATGACCAGCAGTGGGGGCGAGGGTATAGCCTACGTCGATTGCAGGACGGCGGACATCGTCCAGTACCGCCAGACGCAGCGCATGACGATCGAGGTTGGCCTGAAGCCTGACGCCCAGGCCGAGGACGCCAACTTGAGGGGGGGCTTCGGCCCGATGGTCCAGAAGCTGAACAACTCGGTCACCGTGGAGCTCATCGAGGATGGCGAGGCCTCGGGCGATGCGAAAGCCCCGTCGGCAGCGCCACGGCCTGCCGGCGACGTGCCCTAGTCGAGGGGCCGCGGCGGCACGCAAAACGGAACATGCAGGCCGGCTAAGAGCGATGGGCTCGGGTGGCGGGTTGGACGGCGATTCAGAAGGGCGTGCAGTCGAACGACCATTACCAGCAGGTCGGCAGACCTCATGACGCGCCGGCGGGCTCGGGACGAGGCGCTTTGTGCTTCCTGAGTCCTTCCGCCTCAGATGAAGGGATCTGCGGGGCGAAGAATGCTGACGACTTGCACTGCGTTTTCGTAGGACAACGTCATGAAAAGGCAAGCGCTTATAACGGTCACATGTGTCCTGTCTGCTCCATGGGCCGCGGTGGGCCAAGCCGACACCCCGGCGGCACCGGACCAGATCGAGTTCAGGTTTGTCCCCCGCCCCGGGCAGACCGTTCGGCTCAGGCGCGTGAGCAAGGCCGTCGGATCGGCGAAGCTTTTCGATCCCATCCCTGAGCAGAAATTCTCGCAGAGCTTCGAGCAGGGACTTGTTGCGCGCTGCAGGGAAGTCAACCCCGACGGATCCGCCGTGCTGGAGATCTCGATGCCCTATGTCGCCATGAACATGGACTTCGGCGGCTTCAAGTCCGGGTTTGACTCCAGGGCGCCGGCTCCGTCCACGCAGGCAAGAAACCCGGGGCAGGAGTTCCTTGCGTTGCTCTGCAAGGCCATGACCGGACTCACGCTCACCGTGGGACCCTATGGTCAACCCATCAAACTCGAAGGCCTCAGCGAGGGCATGAAGAAGATCGTAGAGGATCTACCGAAGGAGAGTGTCTCCCCTCTGGCTGGTCAACTGCTGGACATGATGTGCAACGATGCGACCATGATGGATCAGTTCAATACATACTATCGGATTTGTCCCCCAGAGAAGACGACTCGTGTCGGGAGCACATGGCGACGCAACTGGCAGATGAAGCTCCCGATGTTCAAGACGGGTCTTAAGGGCACAGGCCAGTACGAGCTGCTCGGGATTGAGGAGTTCCGCGGCCGGCAGTGCGCAAGAGTCGGCATCAAGGAATCATTCGCCACGGCCCCATTGGCGGAATCACAAGGCGGCGAGCGGACGACGCGTTTCACCCCTGCAGAGAGCGTTCTCGACCGAATGAACTTCGAGATGTCCTCAAGTGGCGGTGAGGGAATCGCCTACTGGGACTACGAAAACGGCCACTTGGTGCAACTCCGCCAGACGCAGCGTATGACGATCGAGATCAGCCTAAAGCCCGATGCCAAAGCCCAGGACGCCGAGTTGAAGAAGGGCCTGGGTCCCATGGTCCAGAAGGCGTACAACTCAGTCACCGTGGAACTCATTGAGGCCAGCGAGGCGTCGGGCGATGCGAACGCCCCGTCGGCAGCGCCGGCGACTGCCAGCACCTTGCCGTAGTCGAGAGTGCCGCCACGGCACGCAACCGGAACCACGTAGCTCCGCTATGAGCGATAAGCCTCCGGTGGTCCGGCCCGAGTACTCGACACGGTCTGTTGCACGTCTTTCGCGCCGGCGTGAGTCGCAGGGCGCCTGTCCGAAAAGCAGGCGGGCGCTTCCCGGGGTCCCTGTCTGCCGCGTCGGTCGAAGAAATGTCCCTTTCGGCCCGACGAGCTTGTCTTGGGCCACCCGTCAGGGAACACGCCGCTGTCCTGTCCCGTTCAGGTCGGGGCATAAGACTGGACCTTCGCCACTTGTCACTTGAGTCGGCACCGCGCCAGCTTGGCCAGCTCTCTTCGACTCACCCTGGGAGCCGCGGGGTCTTCTGTGATTGAGTCGGCGCGAGCACCAGCGCCCGGGCTCCGCTGGAGCTCAACGGCTTACGGCAGGAGTTGAGAAAAAAGGCGGCGGTGCTGCCCGGGGCAGGCCTAGAATACGGCGAGTTCGGGCCTTCTAACACACGTTACGTTCGGTGATAGCGCAGTGATGCGGGACCTGAGTAATGAGACGCGTCTTCGCGGCTTACCCATAAGCAGCGGAGTGGCCGTGGCCCCCGTGTGCGTTTTGAACGAGGGGCGGCACAATGACCTGCCCATGTACAGGGTGGCCGCGGACGCAGCGGGATTCGAAAAGACCCGCTTACGAGATGCGGTCGAGGCGGTGGCGAAACGGCTCGACGTGCTTCGCAAGGACGTCGCAGAGCGCATCGGGGTGGCCGAGGCGCAGATATTCGCCGCCCAGAAGATGATTTTGGAAGACGAGCGTCTGAACCGGCAAATGCTCGAAGCCATCGAAGTCCGTAGCTGCAATGCGGAGGCAGCCGTCTCGAGCACCTTTGACCTGTACGAAACGCGCTTCCACAAGGTCGCGAACCAGTACCTCAACGAACGCGCCTCAGACATCGGGGAGATCAAGCGCAGGCTGCTAGACGTTCTGCGCAACATGAGGCCTTCACTCCGTTGTGAGGGACTGGCCCATTGCGAGCGAGGCCGGAATCGCATCGTGGTGGCTGAGGAACTCACGCCAGCGCTGACGCTGGAGCTGAACAACGAACTGCCGGCAGGTTTTGTCACCGAGTGCGGGGGCACGACCTCGCACGCGGCCATCCTTGCGCGGGCACTTGGCGTTCCCGCGGTAAGCGGCGTCAAGGGCATACACGGCCTTCTCTCTTGCGGCACGGAACTGCTAATCAACGGCGACACGGGTGAAGTCGTCGTCTGGCCCAGCGAGGGAACTCTCTCTCGGATCGCTCGGGCGCGAGGTGCCGTGTCGCAGGCGGCCCAGGTCATCGATGCGGTGGCGGGTCTGCAGGTTATGGCCAGCATCAGCCGTGTCTCTGATGTGGCTGAGGCTACGTACATGAAAGCAGAAGGGATCGGGCTGTATCGGACGGAGTTCGAATTTCTTGCCGCTGGCCGAGCCCTTGAAGAAGCCGAGCAATTTGAACGGTACGCCATGGTTCTCAAGAGCATGAACGGTCAGCCGGTAAGTTTCAGACTGTTGGACATGGGAGGGGACAAGGCCCCTGCTTTCCTAGACGTTCCCCACGAGAAGAACCCGTACCTGGGTTGCCGCGGCGCACGCTTTCTGTTGGATCGGCCGGAGCTCTTGAGAACGCAGGCGCGCGCCCTGGCCAGGGCAGCCGTTCACGGCGCCATCAATGTGATCTATCCGATGATCGTCGATCTGGATCAGTTCATTAAGCTCCGGAGCCTCTTCAATGAAGCGATAGAAGGAATAGCTACGGGCCCGATCAGACATGGCGCGATGTTCGAAGTGCCGTCCGCCTGCCTGCAGGCGCGGGAGATCCTTCAGGTGGCCGACTTCGGAAGTATCGGGAGCAACGACTTGATCCAGTATTTGTTTGCCGTGGATCGCAATAGCCAGGCAGTTGCTTACGACTATGCTTTTGACAGGCCTATTCTTTGGTCTCTCATGGGCGAGATCGCCAGAGCGGCACGCGAGACCGGCCGGCCTTTGTCGGTCTGCGGCGAACTGGCCGGAGATCCGGAAAACATACCCAGACTCGCAGCGCTCGGCATACAGGCCGTCAGCGTCAGCGCAAGGCTCATCCCCGGAGTGCGGCAGGCAGCAAAGCAATATCTGTCGGCGCCGATCGGACATTCGGAGCCTGCCACCAATTTCTAGGCCAAAGAGGCCGGGCAATGCGACAGCATGATCCGTCTAGGGCACCGTAACTGAAGGCTTCGCCGGTCAGGTAGAGCTCTGCGCGCGGTGGACCGCGAAGGCGCGATCGGGTATATACGCCAGGTTGAGAAGGTCGCGCATGGGGCCGGCTGCGAGATCGGCTCGAATGGCCGATAGAGATTCGGTGTCATCGCCGCGGCCGCCGGACTGCGGCTGAGAGAAGAATGGCCGTCAAAAGGTACGTCTGCAGTTCATGCGGTTATATCTACGATCCCGCTCGCGGTGACCTGGAAAACGACGTAGCGCCGGGAACAGCCTTTGAGAGTCTTCCTGAGGGTTTTGTCTGTCCCAAATGCGGCGCGGAAAAGCATCGGTTCTCGGCAGAGAGAAAGGGAGGATGGGAGCTGTACAGATAACGAACTGGCGACCGATGTCGGGTATCGCGTCAGCCGGGACGCAGCGAGCTGCGGCGGCGTGATAGCGGGCCGACGGTTACGCGGCGCGTTACGAACGAGGAGGTCGCGCGTTTGACGGAGATCTTGATCTGAGCGGCCTGCGACTATAGCGCTGGCGGAAGCGGAGCAGTGGAGTATCGAATCGAGCGGGATACGCTGGGCGAGGTAAAGGTTCCTCGGGGTTGCTACTACGGGGTACAGACCCAGCGCGCCGTACAGAACTTCCCGATCAGCGGGCTGCGCTTGCAGCCGGTCTTTATTTGGGCGCAGGCAGTTGTCAAGCGTGCTGCCGCCAAAGCGAACGTGGCGGCGGGCCGGCTCGATCAAGCGATCGGTCAGGCGCTGGTCAGGGCCGCTGAAGAGGTCATCGCCGGTCGCTTTTCGGATCAATTCGTGGTTGACGTGTTCCAAGCTGGGGCCGGTACCTCTCAAAACATGAACATGAATGAGGTGCTTGCGAACCGCGCCATCGAGATCCTGGGAGGCCCCCTGGGTGACTATAGTCTTGTTCACCCTAACAACCACGCGAATATGGGCCAGTCAACGAACGATACCATTCATTCTGCGATTCACATAGCGGCGCTACGTGAGATACGGCAACGCCTGCTTCCCGCGGTTTCGAGATTGCAGGACGCACTGAGGCGAAAGGCCGACGAGTTCGACCCGATCGTCAAGTCCGGCCGGACTCATCTCCAAGATGCAGTCCCGATACGTCTGGGCCAGGAGTTCGGAGCATATGCTACGATGCTCGGTCTTGATCATCGACGCGTGGAACACGCCAGCGAAGGGCTCAGGGAGCTCTGCATTGGTGGAACCGCCGTCGGGACCGGCCTGAACACCGACCCGCTCTACAGGCAGCGGATCGTCGATCACATCAACGAAGCCACGGGGTACGAATTCAGGGCGGCGGCCGACTTGTTCGAGGCCATGCAGAGCATGGACGCGGTTGTCGAAGTGATCGGCGCGCTGCGGGTGCTGATCACGAGTTTGCGAAAGATCTGCGACGACCTGATATTGCTCAGTTCCGGGCCGCGTACCGGTCTCGCTGAAATCCGTCTGCCGGCAGTGCAGCCAGGCTCCTCGATCATGCCCGGCAAGGTGAATCCGGTCATGGCCGAGATGCTCAACATGGTGTGCTTTCACGCGCTCGGGTGCGACGCTGCAGTTCTACACGCCGCGCAAGCCGGTCAACTCGAGCTCAACGTGATGATGCCGGTTATCGCTTACAACACGCTGCAGGAGATCGACATTTTGGCGGGCGGGATCGACGCATTCGCCTCGCGCTGTGTGGCAGGCATCCAGGCTAATGAGGAGGTCTGTCGCCGAAACGCCGAGCGGAGCACCGCGCTGGCTGCCGCTCTCACCCCGCACATCGGCTACGAACGCGCCGCCGAGCTTGCCCAACAGGCTTTTCAACAAGACGCCCTGATCAGAGAGTTGGTCTTGGCCAAGAAGATACTGGACGAGGAGACACTTCGGCAACTTCTCGATGTCCGCCGAATGACCGAAGACCCGGGCGCCGCGCAAGAGACATGAATGCGAGCAGCCACACGGCACGGAAGAGAATCAGAGTCCTCCTCTCCGGCTCTGCCTTCGGCTTCGTCCGTCGCATCGCGACCGGACGGTTCGGCAGCGCGTGGGGCGACTGCTCACCTGCAGCAGAGAACGATTCCAGCGCCGATCCACGCCGCGGGGCCTATTATCTTACGGACGTAGCAGACCATTCCGGATAGCAAGGGCACGAGGACAGGGCAGAGGTAGTCGCCTGCGTTTTCAGGGCCGAGGTGGATCGGTGGAAAGGTCAGTTGACGCCGGAAGAGCACCGGCGACGAACAAAGAGGCACTTGAGCAAGTGCGCCGCCGGTACAATCGGCGACGGTTCGTCCATCCGGATCCCCTCGAGTTTCTCTATGACTACGACGATGTGCGCGACCGTGAAGTGGTCGGGCTCGTCGCTTCCTCGTTGGCCTACGGCAGAGTCGAGCAGATACTTGGCAACGTTAGCGCTGTGCTTGAGTGCATGCCGCGCCCCGCGGAATTCGTCAGGCGCGCTTCGTGGAAATCGTTGCGGCGTACGTTCGCGGGGTTCAAGCATCGGTTTACCACTGCTGAGGAGATCTGCTTGATGTTGCTAGGCGTCAAGCGCGTACTTAGCGAATACGGTTCCTTGCATGCGTGCTTCGCGGCCGGACTGAGTGATGCTCACGAGACGGTCCTACCGGCGCTAGCCGCCTTTGCGAGGGAACTGGCCCATGAAGCGGGGGACGAGCGAAGTAGTCTGCTCCCGTGTCCGACGAGAGGCAGCGCATGCAAGCGTCTGAATCTTTTCCTAAGGTGGATGGTCAGGCAGGATGCCGTTGATCCGGGCGGGTGGAACGACGTGCCACCATCCAAGCTGATCGTCCCGCTTGATACGCACATACACAGAATCGCACTCGCGCTGAATCTGACGGAGAGGAAACAAGCAGGGATGCGCACGGCATTGACGATAACCGCCGTGTTCAGAAGCGTCGCTCCCGACGATCCGGTCCGATACGACTTTGCGCTGACTCGTTTGGGAATTCGTCGGGACGCGGATTTGGGAGCCTTCCTGAATCGCTACGGTATGCCGGAGGCGGCGTAGTATGGCTGAGACGGTCCTAACCACGGCTGTCGAGTTCTGGAACGCTTTGTGCGAGATGGCTCCGTACCTGCTGTTTGGCTTCCTCGTAGCGGGTGCGCTTTCCGTGCTGATTTCGCCCGAAGCGGTTGAGCGGCATTTGGGTGGAGGGGGAATGTGGCCGGTCGTCAAGGCAACGATCTTCGGCATACCGTTGCCGCTGTGTTCGTGCGGGGTGATCCCGGTCGCTGCGTCGCTGCGAAGACACGGCTCCAGTCGTGCCGCTACCACCGCCTTCCTCCTGTCCACCCCGCAGACCGGGGTGGACAGCATACTGGTGACGTTCAGCCTACTGGGTTCTGTCTTCGCCGTTTTCAGGCCGTTGGCTGCACTGGTGACGGGCGTGGTCGGCGGCTGGCTCGTCACGCTGCTTGGATCTGATAAGGAAAATGCGACCGAACCGGCGCCACGTTGCGATGATCCGTGCTGCTCAGACGATGATCGGCACGGCAGACTGAATCGGGCGATTCGTTACGGGTTCGTAACCCTGCCTCAAGACATTGCCAAGCCACTGTTCATCGGCCTCGCAGTGGCAGGTGTGATTGCGGCCCTCGTGCCGGACGACTACTTCGCCGGCATTCTCGGCAGCGGGCTCCTGGCAATGCTCGTCATGATGCTGATCGGGCTGCCGGTTTACGTATGTGCCACGGCGTCCGTGCCTGTAGCAGCGGCGCTGATCGCCAAAGGGGTATCCCCGGGCGCGGCGCTCGTGTTCCTCATGACGGGGCCGGCGACGAATGCCGCGGCCGTGACGACGATCTGGAAGGTTACGGGCCGTCGAACCGCCATCATCTATCTGGGGACGGTCGCCCTGACGGCCTTGGCCGCCGGCACGATGCTGGACTACGTCTTTGCGATCCGCAGCGCGACCGCCGCCCCCGGCATGCCCTGGATGCTGCCGGGTTTCGTCAAGACGGCCAGCGCGTTTGTCCTGCTGGGCGTTCTCGGCGCGGCCGTCGTCCGCCCCCTATTCGGGCGTGCCCCGACGGCACTGTCGGAGCAGAGCGCCGGGACAGCTGCACTCGTGATCACCGGGATGACGTGCAACCATTGCGTCTTAAGCGTTCGGCGGGCGCTGCTCGAGTGCGCCGGGGTTGAGTCAGCCCAGGTCGATCTGCGGACCGGCCGGGCAATCGTGCGGGGCACGGACATCGACGTTCGCGCCCTGTGCAGCGCGGTCGAGCAACTTGGATACGCAGCAGTTGAACTCGCCGGCCCCGGCCTCTCTCCGAGCGCACCAAACGGCTGATCCGGTCTGAGTCGCGGCGCCAGCGAGCCCCACGACCGCATGCTGGCCCTGCTACCTTCCCCGTTCGGCGAGCCGTTGTCTCGTCTGCTCGACAAGTTCTTCCACCCGCGAGTAAGGCTCGACGAATTCAACGTGGCCGTCCACGAACAGCACATTTCCCCCTGCGCGGCCGTGACAGTCAGACCTTTCGTAAACCAGAACGTTGGTCGGCTCGTCTGAGGTTCGTTGGCCCGCGATGAGCACGTAACACGCGTCCAGATCACCGACTTTCGCGCCCAAGCTCGGACAATGGAAGAGCTTATGCCTCAGGGGGACGCTCTCAATAAGGGCCTGGAAGTCCGGGGGGAATGCTCCGTCGTTCCTCTCGGCGTACAGGTTCATTCCCTGGGCGAGGGCGCAGAGGTTGGAGGCACACTGCACGCGCCTGGACTGTTCGCGCGCCTGCGAGAGCGACGGCATCAGGATGGCCATCAGCATCCCGATCGTCGCTGGGAGTACGACGATGCCCAACCCCCCAGTGCAGATTCCGGCGATGGCCAGGCCTTTGCCGCCGTACTCACTCGGCTCGCGGTTCGCCTTGACCAGCGCGACGATACCCAGGATCAGCCCGACAGCGGCAAGCGGAAAACAGGCGGCCAATCCGACGATCCCACAGACCAGGGCAGCGATGGCCAGGCCCATGCGCTTCGGCTGCTGCGGCATCGCTGCGTAGGGAACTTCTCCCGCGCCAGCGAGAGGTGGCCCTGCTGCCGCTGGCACCGTAACTACCTGTTGACAAAATGGACAGAGGACCGATTCGCCGGCGCTGGCTTCGGTACTGATCGCTCGCCCGCAGCCCGGACAGTCAAACGTCGTGGTCATCGGCGGTGCCTGCTACGCTAAGCGAAGTATCCATAGCGTAGGCGTGATTCTATCGGCGTCCGCGGAGATGGCAATCGCTAGCAGCCGCGTCCCGGCGGCAGGGCGACTCGGCAAAAACGTTCCGGTCGAGATCAGTAAACTTACCGACAAGGCCGGATACGATATGCCGCTCGCCTGGCGAAGCTTAGCGTCTCGTGACCTGTTGCCTTGTCTGCCCGACGAGCTCGACGACTTGTGAGTAAGGTTGGAGGAACTCGACGCGGCCGTTAACGAAGAGCACGTGGCCGCCTTTGGCATCGTGGCACTCGGGCCTCTCGTACACCAACACGTTGCCTGGGTCCTTTGAGGTACCTTCAACCGGGATGTACACGTAACACGCGCTCAAGTCGCCAACCCGTGCGTCCGAGGCGGGGCAGTGGAAAAGCCTCTTCTTGGCCAGGCCGCTGTCGATCAGGGTCTGGAAGTCCAGGGGGAATGCGCCCTTCTGGGCCACGTAGTTCATCATTGCAATGGAAATCGCCTGAAGGTTGCACGCGCAGGCGGCGCGCGCGGACTGCTCGCGCAGCTGGGAAAGGGCGGGCATCGCCTCGAAGTCGGGCGGGAATGCGTCGTTGTTCTCGAGCGCGTGCCGGGCCATCGCGAGTGCGACGTCGCGAAGGTCACGCACTCGGGCGGCGTCCTCGGGTTGCTGGCTCGCTTGGAGAAACGCGGGCATGGACCTGCCCATCAGCATCGCCATCATGACCGGCAGTATGACGATACTCAACCCGCCGGTGCAGATGCCCGCGATCGCAAGGCCTTTGCCGCCGTAGTCGTCCGGCTCCTGGTACGTCCTGACCAGTGCGACGACGCCCAGGATGATCCCGATGATGCCGAGGGGAACGCAGGTCAGGAGCCCGAGAAGCCCACAAACGAAGGCGGCAACGGCGAGGCCGGTACGCTTGACCTGCCGCAGCGCCGGCGCGTAAGGGATCTGTGCGGTGACGGCGACGGGCGCCGCGGGCGGCGGGTGCGGCGTCGGGGACGCTTCTTCGGCTGGCGCAGCAGCAGGTCGGACGACCTGGCCGCAACGAGGGCAGAGCGCGCAGCCGCTAGTGTCAACCTCAGCGTTGATAACGTTGCTGCATGCTGGACACTTGAACGTCATCCCCGTCACTGCCTCCCCCTGAGCGATGTAAGCGTGCTGACAAGCGAACCGTCCCGGCCGTCGCGGTCCCCACGCGCACAGGCAGGCGATTACGTCGTTACGCCCGCCTCGATCCGCTGGCCCTCGAGCATCACCGAAGCCACGAAGTCGATCGCAGCTTTCCAATCCTCCGTGAGCTGATCGTTCCAGGTCTTGCCCGCCATGTCCTGCATCACGTCCACCAGCGTGTCCCGCGCAGCTGGGTAATGCTCGGGCTTGACGCCGTAGGTGGCGTGTTGTCGGCCCAGGCCGATCAGGCCCGCACGCAGCTTCTCCGGCGTGCGAAGGTTCGCGACGATCGTGGCCAGCGCCGCTAACCACTTCTTCTTCTGCCCGGTCATGTCGTCCGGAAAGAGCGAACGCAGCCCCGGGTATCGGGCGAATAGCTCGCCATAGAACCGATCGACGAGCTCGCGGCCGCGCGGCGCGAGCAGAGCAAAGCTATTCTCCAGTCGGCGAATGGCGGCTTCGTTCATGACCAGCCCCCCGAGTGCCGGCGTCCGATTACGAGCCGGCAACGGCTCCGCGCGGCGTTGCGGGCCCGTAGCCGGACATTGCTGGCATCGACGATCCGAGACAGGCGGTTTAGCCCCAGGTGCGCGGTTCGCGGACAGAACCACGCGGGTCACGGTCCGCGGGGCGGTCTTCTTGAAAAGCTTTCGCCGGGCGCTTGCTGGGCTCAGGACGCTCTGCTTTCCGTCACGCGGCGCGACGCCCGGCACGGTACCGCCCCATATCGCGTCCTGCTTTACGCCGAGAATATGGGAGCTTCGCTCGCACCGCGGCCTCGTCTATAATCGTCGCGAGGCGGGCGGATCGCGTCCGAGAACTCGAACAGTGGGCGAAGGATCGACTGAGCCGTTGCGGAGGTGAGAATCAGCGCACCGCCCGCGCAGTGCATATCCTGAGCCGATGCCTGACGGCTGAGCGCACCTGGATGGATCGCTCGTCATGGAATCGCTCACCATTGCCTTTGACAACACCAGACACGCGCTGGCCGTGCGCGCCCGGGCCGGTGCTGACGGCGCCCAGATCGCCGCTGCCCTCGGGCTGACGACGCCTCGCTCGCTCCTGATGGTCAGCGGCGGGGCGTCCGAGATGTCCGCAGCCGACGTTGAGCGGCTGCGCGGTCCGTTGGCGGGCATCGCTCGCCTTGTCGCCCAGGAGCACGTCGCGATCATCGACGGCGGCACGCAGGCCGGTGTGATGCAACTCATCGGCCAGGGCCGTGCCGCCTTGGGAGGCGACGCGCCACTGATCGGCGTGTGTCCCGCGGCGCTGGTAACCTGGCCGGCCGGACCCCGAGGCACCGACCGCGTATCGCTGGACCCGAACCACACGCACTTCGTCCTGACCGACGGTTATCGCTGGGGCGCGGAGACCGAAACGATGTTCGCGTTGGCTGCCTTCATCAGCGCCCGTGCACCGTCGCTGGCCGTGTTGGCCAACGGCGGCGCCGTCGCGCGCAAGGAGCTGCTGCGCCACGTAAGCCAAAGCCGCCTGGTTATCGTCCTCGCCGGCAGCGGGCGCCTCGCCGACGAGATCGCCGCCGCCGCAGCCAACACGCGGATAGCGGATCAGCAGATCGCGGCCATCGTGCGCGACGGACGCATCGCGGCCTTCGACATCGCCGACGGCCCAGCCGCCCTGGCCACGCTGATTCAACGAAAACTGTTCGAGAAAGCAGAACCCCCAAGAGAAAGAAAGGACCGACAAATGCCCGAGTTCAACAAGTTGGAAGAGTACAAGCTCTTCGTGGAGGACACCGCACGCTTCAGCGAGCGCCGCCAGACGATCTCCAACATCTACGTCGGCGTAAACTCCCTGTTGCTGCTTGCGATTGGGCTATGGGCCACCAACCTGGGCGGACGGAGCATGTTGGCGTTGCTTCTGCCCCTGCCGCTGGTCGCTGCCGGTATCAGTGTGTGCATCTGGTGGCGTCAGCTGATCGGCAAGTACAAGAAGCTCGTAGGCTTTCGCATCGACAGGCTGCGTGAGATGGAAGATCAAATGCCCGACTCCGCGAAGATGTACCAGGCCGAGGACGAGATCTACCCGCGGGACTCAGGCGGCAAGATGATCCCGGGCGAGGGGCTCAACTTCGCCGACCTCGAGAAGCGCCTCCCGTGGCTGTTCATGGCCCTGTACGCCATCTTCGGCGCGGGCCTGCTGCTTGTGCTGTTCGTCAGGTTCCTGGCGAGCTGATCGAGCGCCCAAGCGCAACGCAGGGGACGCAAGCCATGTCTGTCAAGACGGTCTTTCTCAGCTCAACGGCTAGAGACCTGACCGACTACCGCAACAAGGCCTATCGCGCCATCGAGGGGATGGACGGCTACCACTGCGTGCGGATGGAAGACTTCGGTGCGCGCAATTGGGAGGCTGACGACTTCTGCCAGGCCAAGGTGGCCGAGTGCGACGTGTTCGTCGGGATCGTCGGACACCTCTACGCCAGCTGCCCGGAGGGCAGCGAACACTCCTACACCGAGCGGGAGTACGAAGCCGCGCTCGCTACGGACAAGCCCCGCCTGATGTTCCTGGCTCCGGAGGACTTC
>CAYGAN010000052.1:23621-23828 GCA_964347585.1 uncultured Planctomycetales bacterium
ATCGTCGAGTCGGACGAGAAGCGCCGAAAGCAGCGCGTTCTCCGCGACCGAGTCAGCGCCGAGCGTATTCGAGACACGTTCACGTCGCCGGACGATCTGGCAGGCCGGGTCGTGAAGGCCATCCACAACTGGGAGCAAGACCAGAGCACTATGGCTGCGCGCCCTTCGGCCAGGGTTGAAGGGATCATGCCGCTGCCGCCTCAGCCG
>CAYGAN010000053.1:0-13288 GCA_964347585.1 uncultured Planctomycetales bacterium
GCGCGCAGCCAGGTCCACTGCTCGACCTTCTTCTTGAATGAGGCCGCCTCGCCGAAGTTGGTCTCGATCATCGCGGTCCTGGGGGCGGCGTTTTCCGGCTCCGATGTGATCGGACTTGAGACGCCCTCAGAGTCCGACGATGGCTCTTTGGCCGACGCTGGTTGTGCGCCCGCGGCTTCACCAGTGGCTTCCGGTGCCGCAGAATCGGCCGCGTGAATGTGCGCCACGAACACCAGCGAGCCGGCCAGCAGCAGGCTCAATGGGCCGGCGATCCAGAAATGGCCCCGGTGGTGAGGCTCCGGGACCTGCAGCACCCGACGCACGCGGGTCAGCAGACTCACCTTGGTGCCGGACGCCCCGGCCGCCAGGGCCGCCGCCACCGGCCGGTGCGGCCCGAGCGACAGCTCCACCAGCGCGGTGGCATAATCCGTCCGTCGGCCCGTCGCGCCGACCGCCAGATCGTCGCAGCACAGCTCGCGCTCCAGGCGCATCCGACCCGAAACCCACCAGACGGCCGGGTGGTAAAAGAGCAGCGTCTCGACCACGCGCTGAAACAGGTTGACCCACAGGTCATACCGCCGGATGTGGGCCAGTTCGTGCGCGATCAGTGCCTCGACCAGCTCGACCGGGCACTGCGTCAGCATTGAGACCGGAAGCAGCACGACCGGTTTGACGAGCCCGAACGCCACCGGCTCGGCCACGGCCCGCGTCGCCCGCACACGAACATGCCGCGCTACGCTCAGGCGCTCGCGCAGCCGCCTTACCGCGCGTTCGAGCGCAGTGGCCAACGGCTCCGTATCGCGCCGGCCCAGCCGACGCAGACTCAGCCAGCCGAACATCAGCCGAAGAGCCAACGCCGCCACGCCCGCCAACCAGAGCACGGCCGCCAGGCAAAAGCCCCACACAAGCCACTGTGGACGTGTTCGGGGGCCGGCCGGTTCCAACGCAATCGCCGTGCTACCGGTCGAGGCAGGCGGGATTGACTCAACCGACTCCGGCGTGTCAGCCGCCCAAGCTGGCACGTCCGGCCCCGGCGCGACGGGCACCGTGTCCTCCGTGGCCGAGGGGGTCTGGCCTGCGGGTTCGGGCACTGGCACTAAGGCGATCGTCGAGAACCTCATCTCTGGCGCGTCGATTGAGATCCGCGTTGCAGCAGCAAGGATCGGCGGTGGCTTCGCCCGGACGTAGCACAACGTCAGCAGCGGGCAGATCGCCATCAGCAGCATCGCTAAACCGCACGCCGCGTAACGCTCCCCTGCCGATCGCTTCCGTATCAGCCACAGCACGGCGGCTAACACAAGTGCTATCGCAGCCCCCTGCCAGAGGAAGTGCGCGAGCGTTAATCCCAACTGGGCCCAGAGCGCATGGCTTGTCCGCACCAGGTCGATCATGACTGTTCCTCCGTACGGGAGCGGCACTCGTCGATCAGGCGGCGGATTTGATCCAGTTCCTGCGGAGACGGCTTGGTCTGCTCGAGCGCGTGGGCGACGAGCTGTCTGGCTGAGCCGCCGAACGCGCGCTGCGTCAGATCCGCGACCATCTTTCGCAGCGTGGGTCGCTGCTTCGCGCGTGCGGTGTACAGGAACGCCTTGCCTCGTGGCTCGCGGTGCAGCAGCTTCTTGTCCACCATCACGTTCAGCAGGCTCATCACAGACGTGTACGCCCGGCGTCGCGTCCGGTTCAACTCGTCCATGACCTGGCGAACGGTGCATGGGCCCCGGTGCCAGAGCACCTGCAGCACCTCCAATTCGCCCGGCGTAGGATGCTGACACGCTGGTCGTGGCATGTTCGGATCCTCCCCCGTGCCGTGTGGACGCTCAGTTCCCGTACCGGAAATATACTGCATAAACAGTAGGTTGTCAACGGGTAAAACCGTAGATGTGTCGCCTCGTCGCCTCTGCGCTCGTCAACTCTTTGCGTCCGCTGGCGTTACTGGCTCATGCGAAGACGCAGCAGTGTTATAATGCCGCCCGCAATCCCGGCCCTGCCGGGGCGGTAGGAAAGCTCAGCCGGCTATCGGTTAACTCTACACGTCGCTGTTGCGAGGGATGCGATGAGTGCTTACCGCGTGGGCATCATCGGCTGCGGGAGTCGCAGCGCGGATCATGCCGCCGGCTGGGCGGCCATCGAGGCAGTCCAGGTCGCTGCCGTCGCGGACCCCGTCAAGGACCGCCGCGAGCGATTGGCCGCTCAATTCGGCGCCGAGCAGGCGTTCGACGATTTCCGCCCGCTGCTCAGCCAGGCAAAGCCGGACTTCGTCTCCGTCGTCCTTCAGCCGGCTCTGCGGGAAGCCGTGATCGACGCCGCCGTCGATGCCGGCGTCAAGGGCATCCTCTGCGAGAAGCCGATCGCCCTGACTACCCCCGAGGCGCAGCGAATGGTTGCGACGTGCCGCGACGCGCGCGTCCCGCTCGTCATCAACTTCCAGAAGCGCCACCTGCCCGAATGGCAGCGCCTCGCGGAGCTTTGTCGCCAGGGCCGCCTCGGACCCCTGCGCTACATCAACGCCTCGTCCCGCGGAAACTTGCTGGGGCAGGGATCGCACGTCATGGACATGGTCCTGTGTATGGTCGGCGACGTGCCTCCCAGGGCGGTGATCGGCCAAGCCATCGGCTGGAACGATACCTACCACCATCCCGCTCCGTACATGGCTCTGGGCCAGATCGACTTCGACGAGTCGCTGGTTGCCTACGTGACGTTCGGCGATCTTGCGCCCGTGGTGCCCGGAAACGATGAGTTCTGGTTCAACATCCAGATGACCATCGTGGCTACGGACGGCGTTGGTCAGGTAACACTTACGAAGGGCGGACGCGCCTGGCTGCGCGGCCAGAACGATTGGGAGAGCTGGTCCGAAGGCTGGCTGAGCCCCGGCAACCTGGCCGTCGCCCAGAAGGCACTAAGCGAGTCGGTCATCCAAGCTGCCCAGGACCCGCACTATGAACCGCCTGCGTCGGGACGTCACGCGCTGCTCGGCCAGCAGATTCTGGAGGCCATTTGTGCATCGGCTCTGCAGTGCGAGTGCATCACGTGGCCGCCGCCGGATTGGGACGAAGAGACGGCTCCGCTGGCTGTCATGGCGCGCCAACAAGAAGCCTCAGGCTGATCGACCGGCCGGCGAGCTGCCAGGGGCGCATCACAGATCATGTGGCTGCTCTACCTGCTGCTGATTGTTCTGCTGACGCCGCTGGTGTTGGGCATCCCGATCGTGTGGCTGACGCAGCGTTTTCGGGGCGAGCCGAAGCTCGACGCCGTCGTGCTATCTGATATCGGCGGCCTGGATATGGACTACTTCGACGGCATGACGGTCGAGTTCGAGCGTCTCGGCTTTCACCGGGTTGGCGACTGCGAATTCAAGCTGCTCGCCTCGCCCAGGATGTTCAGGCGGCTGCTGCTGAGTTCCGACGGCCATACCGTCGGCGTGATCACAGCGGCAAGCACCGGGCGCGCCCGCCAGGACGTGATTGAAGTGGCCAGCGAGTGGGCCTCCGGTGAGTCGCTGACCACGGGGAACTATCACAGCGGCAACGCCTTTCGCTATAGGCCCGGTAGGCGTATCCTTGCCTTGCCCCGCGTGCAGACCGTCGCCGCTTTGCTTGAACACCACGAACAGAACCTTCGCCGCCTTGCAGGTGCAGCCGAGCTTGTCACCTGGGGGGATGAGGACGTGCATCACGCGATCATCAGCGTGGCCAAGCATGATTTGGAGGATCAAGTCAAGTATCACCGGCTTCGCCGGACGGCCGATGGCGGCTTCCGCTTCACGCTGTACGGTGCCATCGCCGGCACCTTCGCACAGTGGTGGTACACGTTCTTTGGCAGATGGCTGCCCAGGACTCGGACCCGCAGGCCGAGATGACAAGACAATGACGCCTGAGCCTAGCCAGAACTCCAGTCAGGAACGCGCTGGCTCGGCTGGCGCGGAAGCCGGCCAGGACGCGCCTGTGGCGCGGCCGATCGGCCCGCAAGTGCCGCCTGCGCCCGGGCTGTCCCTGCTGACGGACCAGTCCGCGAGCGGAGCTCTGGTCGATGTGTTGATTGTCTTTGCGGTGTTGTTCGCTTTGCCCTGGGGCTTTTGGGCTCTGCGAGTGCTCGGGTCCACGTACGACGCTTCTGCCGTTGGGAGTGGAGTGGCACTGGGCATCGTCGAGCTTGCCCTTACCGGCTGCCTGATGATCTGTTACGTGCTCTACAAGAACCGACAGTCCCTCGCGTCGATCGGATGGACGGGGCGCCGGTGGGCGATGAACCTGCTCATAGGAGTGCTGTCGGCTGCGGCACTGTTCGTGTTCGGCACGCTGTTTTGCGCACTCTTGGCCCTGGTCTGGCCAGCGGCGTTCGACTACCTCCAGGCTAACTACCGCCGGTTTCGGTCGGTTTTTGCGCCCCTGGACCCGACGGGCATTCTTGGCCTTCTCGGCATTGTGGCGGTTTATGAAGAGCTGCGGTTTCGGGGTTTCTTAATCACGCGGCTTCGCCGGATCGTCGGTTCCTGGCCGGCGGCCATCGTCTTGAGCGCGGTTGCCTTCGCCCTGGAGCACTTCTATCAGGGACCGATCGCCATGCTGCTCATCGTGCCGACGGGACTGATCCTGGCGATCGTGTTCGTGTGGCGGGAGAGTCTGATCCCCTGCATTGTTGCCCACTTCTTGTTCAACGGCCTCATGCTGGCGCTGGGCAACTGGCTCTACCAGCCCTGAGGCACGCCGACGCATTGAGGATCCTTACGCGTCATTGCGCCGACGGAGCCTGGCCGGTCCACGCGGCCCAATCACGCTTGAACTTCCGTAGCTCCACCAAATGATCATCTCGCCGGACCACGCGAATCGGCGCGTGGTAGATGCCGGGCACCGAGACCGGCTCGGTCAGGGCGAGACGGCAGAAACGTAGCGCGTTGTAGCCGATGCGGTCGTATTCCGCGGCGATCATTGCCGCGCACGTCCCGTCCTCCATGTACCGCCAGAGCGTCGGGTATGGCCCCACCGCGATCAGTTGGGTCTTAACCGATGGTGGGAACAGCCGCGGCCCGTCGTCCAGGATGTGGAGCGGCCAGTTGTCCATTGCTACCCATGCGTTCAAGTGTCGAAACTTCTTGGCCTGCAGGCGGATGATTCGCGTCGCCTCGGCCGGATCGCCGCGACAGTCGAACGAGCCCAGCACCTGAACGCCGCTGCCGAGGCGCATCTGGCGCTCGAACGCGATGTACCGCGTGGCGTGCGGGGCGGGCTTCGTTCCTGCGTGCAGGACCATGATGGTCCCACCCCTGAACAGCGCCGCCGTCGTCTGGGCCAGGGCGACACCGGTCGCATAGTCGTCCACTCCGCAGAACCCCACCCGCAGCTCGGGCGCCACGTCCCGTCCCATCGTGATGATACGGACCCCATGACCGTTGAGTTCCTCGAGTACCCCCGAGACTGCCTCCACGTCGCGGACGTGCACGCACAGGCCCTTCATTCCTTCGCTCATAAGCCGGCGGATCACGCGGATCTGCTCCTCCGGGCAAGCGACAAGGGGGGCCTCAAAAGCCACCGACAGCTCGCCTGACTCGCGAACAAGTCGCTGGGCACCGCCCCTAAGCACCGGCCAGAGCGGGTCTGTCTGCCCGGCACCGACGAAGCCGATCAACAGATCTTTGGGCCTCGGCCGACCTATCGGGGAATCGTCGCGGCAGCCGCACACACCTACGGACGCACAAAGCAGACCTGCCCGGGCCACGTATGCGAGACCCATCACTCGTCGGAATACGCTGGCTCGCCTTGCTTGTTGCCGCATTCTGTGACCTTGGACGGGTTCTGCTTCGGGGCGCCGGTGGTAGCAGCATACCCGCCAGCCCGTGACGATCAACCAGCCGTGCGGGCGCAGGGTCGGCCACGCTGCTCGAGGCTCCTTTCCGGGCGGCCGGCAACGGCTCGGCCAAATGAGATTTTCCTGAACCTATGGCCTTGAACGTCCGACGCTGCGCGACCATAATGAAGGATTGGCTTGTCTGCTTTTGATTCCACTTCGTCTCCGGTGGAGTTCGTATGGGAGCCACGCTGGACGCGATTTATCGATTACAGAACATCGAGTTGCAGCTGAAACACTTGCGTGAGCAGACTGAGGCGAAGAAGCGAACCGTGCGAGCACACCGGCGACGCGTGGCCGCACTCGACGAGCAGATTCAAGAGAAGCGGACCCAAACCCTCCAGCAGCAGATCCAGGCCGACCGGTTGGACCTCGACGTAAAGGCGCGCGAGGCGGATATCGCCAAGCAGCGGGAGATGCTGAATCGGGCGAAGACCAACAAGGAATATGCTGCCATTCTTACACAGATCAACACCAGCAAGGCCGACAACACCAAGCTCGAAGACCGGGTCCTCAACCTGATGACCCTCATCGACGAGGTGAAGGGGCAAGTGGCATTGCTGCAAGCGGATCGCGAGAGGGAGGTCAAGCGCGCCGACGAACTCGACGGCGAGCTGGCAAAGTTTGAAGCCGGGATTTCCGATCAGATCAAATCGCTTCAAGCGCAGCGCGAGGCTGCCTCCGACGTCATCCCGCCACAGGCCCTTGCCACGTTTGAACGCATCGCTGAAAGGCACGAGGGCGAGGCGATGGCGCGCGTGGTTCAACCCAATCTCAAGCGTGAGGAGTTCATCTGCGGCGGGTGCAACATGAGCGTGACGCTGGAACAGATAAACGCCTTGCAGACCCGCGATGACATCCAACAGTGCAATATTTGTGGCCGGATACTGTACATAGACGCGCCGGCCGATGGCCCCGGGGACGCCATCGCCGAAGGCAAGCTCCGGCGATTCGGCCCCCCCGCCTGAACGGTCCTCGAAGTTCGGGGATTTGCCTTCCGCTCTTGGCGGACTCGAGCAGCGTCGATCCGTTCGCGCGACCCATGGCCTTGACGATCTACATAGACGGCGGCTCGCGAGGCAATCCTGGTCCGGCGGCGGCCGGCGTGGTCGTTCACGATGATCAGGGCCGGCCCATCCTCGAGGCAGGATACTTCCTCGGCCCACAGACGAACAATCAAGCCGAGTACCATGCTCTGCTTCTCGCCCTCGAAGCCGCCGCCAACTGGGGCGACGACGAGATCTCCGTCCGATCCGACAGCGAGCTGCTGGTACAACAGCTGCTCGGCGGGTACCGGGTCCGATCGGCAGATCTGCGGCCACTGTTTCGACGAGCTCAGGAGGCCCTGCTGAGGTTTGGCGCTTGGCAGATGCGACACGTCGAACGCGCTCTGAACCAACGAGCGGACCGCCTCGTCAACCGGGCTCTCGACGCCGAGGCCGACGTGGTCGAGGTCGAAGTCGGCCGTGTATCACCGAGGCGGCTGAGCAAGCCGCCGAGCCGGCCCGTCTCACCGAGAGTCGTTGCTCGCGTAACCGAGGCGCCGTCGGGCGCGGCGTGTCCTTGCGGCTGCCGACTCGGAGATGAGTACGAGTTCGGTGCCGCCCTTCCCGCAGGCGTGTGTGTCCATGCCGCTGCCGCTCTGCTCGATGCCGTTCGCACGCTGCAGAACGCGCCCGCCGAGACCAGTCAGCCCTGTGCCCCCATCGTCGTTCGTTGCGGCCACGAGGGCTGCGGTCTTCTTTTCACCGTCGAGCGAGCGAGTGGGTGACGGGCATGTGCGTCCGCTCGAGTGCTGCGCGAGGCGCAGCGAGCGCCTTGTCTCTCTCCTACTGGGATCTCTATTGAAGCAGCGGGCGACCTGTGGCCTAATACCTTCCGCGCGAACGGCGCCGACTAGAGTGTTCCACGTATATCCGCGATGAGCCAAGATCGTTTCCAGGTCAGGCTGAAGGTGGGGATTGAAATCCACGTGCACCTGGCGACCCGGACGAAGCTGTTCTGCGGCTGCCCGGTGCTGTACGGAGCCGCGCCGAACACCAGCGTCTGCCCGGTATGTTCGGGCATGCCGGGCGTGCTGCCGGTCATGAACAAGCGGGCCTTCGAGTTCGCGGTCCGTACGGCTCTGGCCCTGAACTGCGAGATCGCTCGGTTCGCGAAGTGGGATCGCAAGAGCTACTACTATCCCGATCTGCCAAAGAACTACCAGATCAGCCAATACGATCTGCCGCTCTCGTCGAACGGCTGGATCGAGATCCCCATGGGCGAGGAGGGCGAAAGCAAGAGGATCAGGATCCGCCGGGCGCATTTGGAGGAAGACGCAGCCAAGAACGTCCACGACTTCCCCGACTTTACCGGCATCGACCTGAATCGTGCCGGCGTGCCACTGCTCGAGATCGTCAGCGAGCCGGACATTAACAGCGTGGAAGAGGCCGGCACTTACGCTCGCCAGATTCATCGGCTCCTGCGGTACATCGGCGTCAGCGACGGAAACATGCAGCTCGGGCAGATGCGATTCGAGCCGAACATCAATCTCGACATAACCTCTGACGGGACCACGTACACCACGCCGATCTTCGAGCTGAAGAACCTCAACTCGTTCCGGGCGCTCGAGCAGACGATCGCCTGGGTGGCAGACTACCACCTGGCTGAGTTCCACAGGCGACTTGGGACAGACGATCCTTTCACTCTCGAGGCCCTTGGCAAGCAGAACTGGGGTTGGCGCGATGATCTCGGCGTCGCGCAGTTCCAGCGAGGCAAGGAAGAGGCGCACGACTACCGGTACTTCCCCGAACCGGACCTGGTTCCCGTCGTGATGGACGAAACGTGGCTGGCTCAGATCCGCCAGACGGTGCCGGAGTTGCCGGTTGAGCGTCAAAAGCGATTTGAGACGCAATACGGCCTGTCGGCCAAGGACGCTGAAACGATCCTCAGCGACCGGGCGACGGCGGACTTGTTCGATGAGGCCGTCAAGTCCGGCGGCGACGCCAAGACCCTAGGCAAGCAGTTCATCAACTTCTGGGCCAGACACGCGAACGAGCGGCAATGCACCATTGCCGATCTCCCCATCGACGCTTCAGGGACGGCCGATCTGAGCAGGCTGGTGGCTGACGACCTCGTGACGTCGTCGGGCGCCGCAATCATCGCGGACCACATGCTGTCCTCGGGGGAGTCGCCTCGGGAGATCGCCAAAGAGCAAGGACTGGAGCAGATGACCGACACGGACGCCGTCGAGGCGATGGTGGACGAAGCGATCGCTGCCAACGCCAAGGCGGTGGCGGACTACAAGAGCGGCGGAAAGAAGTCAAAAAGGGCCTTGGGCTTTCTGCAGGGCCAAGTGATGCAGAGATCCAAGGGCAGCGCCCCGCCCCAGGTCGTGCGGCAGTTGCTCGAAAGAAAGCTGGCTGAGTGATCCCATGAAACCGCTGGCTGTCGCGTTCGTTGTCGTAGCAGCTGGGTTCCAATTCCCGGAAGGCCCCGTGTGGGGTCCGGACGGCAAGCTCTACCTCAGTTCGTGCCGGACGCCCGCCGTCTGCCGACTAGAGGCCGGTCGAAAGTGGGCGATCCACAAGAAGATCGGCTGCAACGGTCTGGCCTTCGACGCACAGGGCCGGATGATCGTCTGTGATCCGCAGGGCAAGCGCCTCGTGCGCCTAGAGAAGAACGGCCAGGCGGTCACGCTGGTCCGCGAGTTTGAGGGCAAGGCCTTTTATGGCCCGAACGACCTGGTCCTTGATGGCAGCGGCAACATCTACTTCACCGATCCGGCCGGCTGGGACCGGAGCAAACAACCGAAGGGCGGGGTCTACCGGCTCACGCCGGGTGGAACGATCACCCTCTTGGCGGGCGACATCCCGACGCCGAACGGCATAGCCCTTCGGCCGGACGAAACAACGCTACTCGTGGCTTCGACACACGGTCAGTGCATCCGCGAGTTGAAGCTTGATCGTCACGGGCGGGTGGCGTCCCGACGAGTGTTCGCGCCGCTCGAGCAGGTCCCAGGCGGGCCGGATGGGATGGCGCTTGACGAGAAGGGCAATCTCTACGTCGCCGTCTTCGGCGCCGGATGCGTAACGGTCGTCGACACAAGCGGAAAGATCGTGCGCCGTCTGGACGTCGGGGGGAAGAATCCGACCAACTGCTGTTTCGGCGGCAGCGACTTCAAGACGTTGTACGTAACAGAGACCCAATACAACCGCGTCGTCGCGCTGCGGCTCGACGTAGCCGGCCAGCGACCGCTTCACGTGCACAAACACCCGACGAGCCGGCCCCAGCAGAGCCGCTGAGCGTCCGCGCCGTAGTTCGGGGGCGTCAGGTTTGGGCGCGCCGAGCCCTGGCCGCCGGCTGGCCGGACCGGGAGCGTCGAATGATGCCCGATCCGAAGGCGAGCAGGACAAGCGTGTGTGGCTCGGGGACGCGGATCGCAAGCCCGTCAAGTCGGCCGGAGAACTGCCGCTCCCACAACTGATGCCACTCACGCCCGTCCGGATCGAACTCCCACACGCGCGATGTGGGCACGCTCGGATTGGGGCCCGGGTCGGTCACCCAGATCTTGTCGCCGCACAAATCCATGCCTTTCGGCGAGAAGGGCAGGTTCGTGAACGAGTCAACAACGTGCCCGTCCGCCGGGTCGAGCTTGTGGATCGCCCTGCCGGCCCAGTCCGAATGGAACAGATAACCGTCCCGCAGCACCAGCCCTTGCGCGACGTACCCGGGCGCGTCGAATTGATCGAGCACTGTTCCGAACCGCCAGTCGATCTTCTGGATGATGTCCGGCTTGCCTGCGCTGTTGTAGTAGGAGACCCAAAGGTCTCGATGCTGTTCATTCCAAGCCAGGCCTTCCATCACGTACTTGTCGGGCCGATCAGGATTAAGCCACAGACCGACCTCGCCGGTGTCGGTGTCGATCAGCGCGATTTTGCCGTTGTCATGGTTCTTGGTGACCACCCACATCTGGTAGTCGTTCGCGAAGGACATGTCGTCCATGTACTCTTCGGCCGGGGTGGGAATCTGGCCGATGATTGCCCCGGTGACGGGATCGAGCTGCCAGATCTGGTTGGCGTTCTGCTCGTTGACAAAGACCCTCGTGCCGGGCGGCAGGGCTACCGCCGTACAGGACATTATGCAAACGATCGGCCATGAGGCTGCGCGCATCTTCAACCCTCCTCGCAACCTACGCCGCGACGACAACCGTGCTGTTCGGGAAAATGCCTCTCTCCCAAGGCATGACTCTCTCTCCCCGCCGACGGCTCCCCCGGAACGACCGCCGCTCTCCGATTCAGTTTACCCCCGCCGGGCCATCGAGGTCAAATGGCCCCGGGCGGGAGGCATCAGCGGCCGCCCACGTCGTTTCGAGCGCCACGCTGCGACTGCCAGCCGAATCGAGTGGTCCGCCATCAAAACGAGCTGGGCCGCGAACCCCTCCCCCGTTCGAGCAGTCACGCCGCCACCTCTCTCGCCCAGGGCTCGATGTAGCCCTCCAACTCTTTGATGGAGTCCGGGAGATTACCGCTGCCGAAACGCTTCCACCAGTTAACGACTGTCAGGCCCACGGGCTCGCCGTTGTCCTCGCCTCGCAGCAGCAGGAATCCCTCCGATGTCTCCTCGGACATCGTGGGTGTCTCACGATGGGCCGCGAGCCGCAGATAGAGCACGTCGTTAGTAATGTCGTAGTGATACCAGAGGACCTGATCGACGGTGCCTTCTAGGGTGTCTGTGACGACCATTCGACGGCTCCTCCCGAAATCTTCCTGGCAAGATGCGCGGTCTTGACTACACCCACAACAACCTGTATCTTAACTTCCTTACGGGGCGCCGGTCCATAGTATAGGGGGCAATCCGGGTCTGAATTGCTCTGGCGAATCTCCTCGGGATCCCTTACCGCGGCCTCAACAAGCTCCCGGGCGCTGTTGACTTCAGGATGAGCTCTCACGATATGGCCGAACCAGGTCCGGTCGTGAAGCACGACACGTCGCCCGACCGGGTCTGTGATCACTGTCTCCGGCACTTGCTTGCTGCCTTTGTCATCCCGGTGCCCCTCGGTGATCCCGGTTTCCTCATCAGCCGGAGCGTACAGCTTACTGGCGCCTTAGTCCACATCCTTCCAACATCGAGGTGACGCGATTGGTCGCAACGTCGAGTCGTCCGCGTCAGAATGAGGTAGGCTAGGCAGCTCGCCCGTTGCCTTGCCCACCGGCATTTGACCCGGCACAACCACGGGCTTACAGTCAGCCGCCGATCAATCGCCCCCTGGGGGGATATGACAAGACAATGGACGTGGACTATTCGTATCCCTCGGCCTCGGAGTGAGATCCCGGTCCCGGACGGATGCCGATTCCACTAATCGGACTTGCGCAGCTCCTCCCGCATTTCGACGTATTTCCTGTGCAGGTCCGGGTCTTTGGCTTTCAGATCGTCCTCGTCCTTGAAGCGAAGAGTCAACCGATCGTCGCCCTTTTGCAGCTCGGCCTCGATCCGCCCGTCCTCCGTCACGGAGAACTTGGTGCCCGCTTCGGCGGGCTCACGCGCGCGCGGCTCGAGGCGTTCGAAGTACGGGAAGCACCAGTCATCGCGCCAGTCTTTCCAGTCCTTGCCCTCACGCTCCAGCCAGTCCCGGAACTTTTCGGCGTGTTCCTTTAGGCGTTCACGGTAGGGCTCAAGGTGCTCCAAGCGATCCCTCAGGTCCCGCCGAAACCTGTCCAGATCGCGACCCGTATGCGGCCAAGCGGGGATCCGGAAGTGCCGATCGAGCTCGTCACTCGACCGGCTGCGCGCCCGGCGGTAGATTCGGTACGCTTCCGGATCAGCCTTCTTGAGCTCGTCGGCGTTCTTGAACGTCCGCTCGTCAATCTTCTCGACATCGTTTTCTTTGGTGATACGCCGAACGGTGATCTTGCCATCATCTCGCCATTCGACCTCAATGGTTTTGCCGTCTTCGCTGACGCGAGCGACGGTATGGTGTCGGCCGCGGTCGATCCAAAGCCTCCGCTCGAACTCGTCGAAAGGCCGGTCTTTGGCCCATGGAAGGTCCAGCCACCTACGGACGCCCGGCAAATCCTCGATGGTCCAGCGGCCGTCCTTGTCCTTCCGCAGCATCTTGCCGGTGATGTCAAAGGCATCTCGTCCGATGATGTCGGGCCCCGCGTCATACTTGTATTCCAGTTCCGACCAGTCCGGGACGGCCGATAGCTCCAGCTCGATTGTTTGCGTCCCGCCGGCCCGCAGGATGACGAGTTGCACCTTGGTGCCCGGAGCGCGCGATCGGACGAGTTCGCGGAATTCGCCAACGTCAGCCGTCACGGCCTTTCCGTCGAGCCTGGTAATGACGTCGTACTGCTCTACGCCGGCCTTGTCGGCAGGACCGTCTTTCGCGACGTTGACGACCATGATGCCGGCGTCCTCAAGCTTCAGGTGGATTGCTAGAGGCGTCGGCAGGGGGGCAATCTTG
>CAYGAN010000053.1:13298-17768 GCA_964347585.1 uncultured Planctomycetales bacterium
ATCCCCAACCAGCCGGCAGGCTTTTCTTTGCCGTTCCCGCAGGTTTCCTCGGCCGGCAGAGACGCCGGGGAAACGGCCAGCCCAAGCAGCGCAAATAGAAGTGAACGTTTCATGATTCTGCCCTTTCGCTACGTGACCACCACGTGCGACGTGATCACAACTCTTCACACACCGGCACGACCTGCGTGCGGGTACGGTTGAACTCTAGCAGGAACAACTCGTCGCGATCGTCGCTGGGTACGACCAGGACGTCGCGCCAGACTCGGTGCTCGCGGAAGCGCGGCACGTCCAGTTCGCGAGAATCCTGAAGCCCCAGCCGAGCCGGCCCAATCACGCCCGGCTGCCCTTTTCCCGGAGGAAACCTGCCGTTCCGGGCGATGGGGCGGGACACATCCAGGCGTCTCGATGCCGTTCGCTCCTTGGTCATGTGCAAGGCCAAGCCGACGGCAGCTAGCCCGACGCATGCGGCCAGCGCGACGCGCACCGGCAGCCTTGTCCACCATGCGCGAACTGCGGGCGCCCGGCCTTGCCCGCGGCGGGGCCTCGTCCACGACACGTCTCCGCCATCCCGCGATTGATCGATCTCTTGACGGACGGCCGCGGCCGCCAGCGCATCGTTGCGCCGATACTCCTCCAGAAGCGATGCGGCCTGAGGCAAGCGAATGAGCAGCTTGTTCAGCTCGTGCCGCTCCTGCTCAGTCAGTTCGCCGTCCAGCTCGCGAACGATCAAACGCTCCAGGTTTTCGTCGATTCGGTCCATTGGCTAGAACTTGTCCTTCACTGCGTCGCGCAACAGTCGCCGGGCCCGGACCAAGCGTGTCTCGACCGTGTCAAACGGCAGCTCGAGGACGTCGGCGATCTGCTGGTAACTCCAGCCCTCCAGATATCGCAGCACCAACGGCTCGCGGTAGATCACCGGCAACCCGCGAATCGCCCGGAGGATCAGGCGCCGCTGCTCATCGCGAGCCACTGTCTGGATCGGCGAGTCGCCGATCGCGACGGGCGGGCCTGGCTCGGGGATCGGCTGGAACAGTTGCCGATCGCGCGTCTTCTGTCGGCCGGCGTCCAAGGCGGCGTTGCGGGCGAGTCGGCACAGCCACCCACGCCACCGATCGGGCTTGCGCAGCTTGCCGATCTGCTCCCACGCGGACGTCCAAACCTGTTGGGCGACATCATCGACCCGCTGCGAGTCGCCCAACACCGCGAAGATCACCCCCCGAACCCACCGCCCGTGCCGGCGCACCAACTCCTCGAAGGCATACGCGTCGCCTTGCCGAGCCGCCTGGATCACCGGCAGGTCGCGCTCGTGTTCAGCCGCCAGAGCCATCTTGGCCTTTTTCATCCAACTAGACGCCCGACGCGAGCCGGGCCTTTCAAAATCGCCGCCGCTTGAAGATGGCGGCAATCCCCGCAGGTGCCTGCCACGGCGGCATTATACGGTCCTTGTTCTGCGTGGAGCGGGCTGGCGCGGCCCTATTGAATCGCCTGGCGCCCCTCTTGATTCTTTACGTAGCGGATCGCCCTTTTGATCGTGCGACGTGCACAGCGTGCGACGGCGCGCCGCCACACGGGGGATAAGATCCGCGCGGCCTCGCCCGCCGGCCTCGGGTGCCCAGGCCGCGGCGTTCGACGAAGCAATTACTTGTCGCTCGAAGGAATGAAGAGCTTTGCCGTCTCCCAGAGCTTGTTCGCGAGCGGGTCCTCGGGGTCGAGCGCTCGCGCGCGCCGGAGCGGCTCGGCTGCCTCGGCCGGGGCGGAGCTGAACAGGTGCTCATAGGCCAGCAACAGGTGAGCATCCTTGTCATCGGGGTGCGACCGACAATACTTGCTTAGGTGATTGATGTGCTTGGCGAAGTCCTCCTTAATGCCGTAGTCGGTCTCGATGTCGATGGGCAGGTGAATCAGCAGAGGCTGAAGCTCGAACGCGCGACGCACGTGGCCAAGGGCCCGCGAGTAGTTGCCCAGGGCGGTAAGGGCCTGCGCGGCATGCAGCCGGCTGGCGGCGTCGCCATGGTGCTTCTCCGCAGCACCGATGAACGAGCGCGCCGCTGCGGCGTACCTGCCGGCGCGAAACTGTCGAACGCCCTCCAGCAGCATGCTCTGGTGTGCCAGTAGCGTCAGCTCCTCGCGCGCGGCCAGCTCTTGCTGGCGATAGCGTTCCAGATCGCGTCCGTACCTGTAATGACGGTCCCAGGGCGTGTCATAGTGACTCCGGTATCGGGGGCGCTCGAACGGATAGGCGTGGCGGTCTGTGTACGCATCTAGCGGATACAACCGCCGAGTCCATGTGTCGCCGCGGATGCGCTGCCGCAGCGCCTCAACCAGCCCGCGCAGCTCAGCCGCATTCTGTCGATAGCGCTCGATCGCCCGACCGGCAGAGAACTCCCGCGCGCGTAGGCCGTCGCGATAGGAGTACGGGTAGCCCCAGTCGCTATACAGCTCGTAGGGAGGCGGATG
This sequence comes from uncultured Planctomycetales bacterium, assembly GCA_964347585.1. Lineage (GTDB taxonomy): Bacteria > Planctomycetota > Phycisphaerae > UBA1845 > CAYGAN01 > CAYGAN01. Next base: position 15,756 of record CAYGAN010000053.1, read on the forward strand.
GCCTTGCGCATACGGCGAGATAATGATGATCTGCGTGCCAGCCGGCGTGGGCGTTGCCGGTTGTCCGCCCTGATCATGCTGCGGGGATGGCGGTGACGATATGACGTTCCCGTAGGGATCGATCACAATCCGTCGAGCGGCGTCCAACGGGACCGTGCTAACCGCGCGCGGCCCATCTGTGGAGGGGGCATACTGAGCAACTGATTGCGGGACCCGAGCAGCCAAGACGAACGCACAAACAATCCATTGGATGCTCATTGCTTCGGTCGTCATCGGTCCGCCTCCTGGCTGGGGTGGAGTCTGTAAGAGGTGCGCGGCGCCACATCTTATTCTACCAGCCTGAGCCAGCCCGGGTTGCGACCGGATGACCGGCTCACAGCTGCAGGATCGGGCCACGTCCGGCAGCGGGTTCCCTTGGCCGATCGGTCTTGACTCTGTCCCAAGGCGGCCCAAGCGATGGCCGAACACACTCCCCGCCGTCCGGTGGAATCCAGACTTATCGCCTTCGCCGAGCCGTCAGCAACAATCCGATACCTGTCCCCACCAGCAGTGTGGAGATTGCCCCGCAGATCCCACTTGCCGGTCTTGTCGTGGCTGGTCTGGTCGTGGCCGGACAGCTTGTAGGCCCGGAGGTGGGGCAAACGGTGTGCTGCTCGGGACACTCGGTCTCCGCCGGCGGGCAGGAGGTGCTCACAACGGGACATTCGCTCGTCACGACGGGACATTCCGTCGCGACCGCGGGCGAGACTGTCGCGTTAGGATCCGGGCACATCCCCGAGACCTCGGGGCAGACTGTCGTCTCCGGCGGGCACTCCGTCGAGACAGCCGGACACGCCGTGTGCCCGACCGGACACTGCGTCTGGGGCGTGACGCAGACGGTGGGGATCGTCGCGCACTCAGTCGGCCCGCCGGGACATTGCGTCTGAATCTCCGGGCACGCGGTCGAGACCGGCTGCACGGTGACCTGAGCGGCCAGCGAGCCGGGCGCCGGCCCGATCAGAATTAGGGCTAGTGCGAAGGGCCTGTAAGTCATGGCCACTCCTCGTCGCCGGTCAGGTGGCCGGCGCGGCCGATGCCGTCGTAGCCGAGCCGTTCTTTGATGCGAGCTTGTCACGCAGGCGGCGGAAAGTCTTGTGACCGCGGCGCGCCACATAGTCCAACAGGAGCCAGGGCGTTAGAAACCCCAGGCCGACCATCTGCCGATAGGTAAAAACCCCGCCGTCATTGAGGACCGCGAGCATCTTGGCCATCTGGGCAGGTCTATATTGGAAACGGTTGCGGATCCGGTTGCGAATCCGAAGCAGCCTCTTCTTGTCAAACTCCTTCGAATAGACGTACCCGTTCGAGCTGATTCGATAGCCCGGGGTGCTTTCCACTACTTGCCGCAACGGTGTAAACTTGTCCACGCGAAACAGGCTCAGGCTAATCGCATGTACTCCGAGTTCCTCGGCGAACTCAGGGATTGCCATCATCTCCTCTTCCGTCTCGCCCACGTTGCCGTAGATGAAATACGCGTGGTAGTAGAACGGGAACCGCCTAAGCACCGCGAAGGCTTCACGGACCTTCCTCGTGTCAAAACCCTTGTCGAGCTGGCGGAGAATCCTGTCGCTGGCCGACTCGATCCCCAACAGGAGGATCCGGAACCCTGCCCGGTAGGCCTTGGCGAGCATTCGCGGGAACTTGGCCACTTCGATCCTTGCGTTGGCGAAGTACCGCTTGTCGATGCCTTGCTCGATCAGCAGATCGCAGATCCGCTCCACGCGGGCCGGCTCAAGGAAGAAGTTGTCGTCGGCGAACTGGATCATCTTGGCCGGACTGGCCGCGATCTCAGCCACCACCGATTCCGGCGAGCGTGAGACGTACTCGCGCTTCTGGCCCAGTGGATTCAGGCTGAACGTGCAGAACTTGCAGTGGTACGGGCACCCACGGGAACTGAGGATGGTGTCGAACTCCATGGGTAGCAGCCGAAGTCCGCGAAGGATGGGGAAGTACCGGCTGCGTCGCAGGCTTCGG
>CAYGAN010000053.1:17778-18152 GCA_964347585.1 uncultured Planctomycetales bacterium
AGGGCCCGGTTCGCGTTGTGAAGGATCCTGCCGTCGCGCCTGTAGGACACACCGGGAATCTGATCCCAACCCCGGCCGTCGGCAAGCTCAACGATGGTCTGTTCGCCTTCTCCGCGGACAACGACATCGACGTTGGGACATCGTTCAAGGACGTCCTCGACGTTCTCGGTCGCTTCCCGCCCGCCGACGATGATCGTCCGATCGGCCGGGAGGCGATTGATGTACTCGCAGACCTTCCGGTAACGTGCCTTCCAACCGACGCTGATGCAGACCAGATCAACATCCCGCTGGATGAAGCGGGCCATGTTCGTTGGCGACCGCAGCGCCCGCTCATGGCGCAGATCGACCAGGCTGATCCGATCCACGTGGCCCTT
>CAYGAN010000053.1:18185-23808 GCA_964347585.1 uncultured Planctomycetales bacterium
CCAGGCCCGTTGGCGGGAAGATCCCGATCCCCGGGCTCTGATCCACTGGGTACGGATACAAGCACAACGCGTGACGGTATCGCACGGCTACTCGTCTCGTTCAGGGCCGGCGCCTTCGGTCGGCGCTCGGCACAAGCGTACCCACGTCCCTCCTACTGGTCAACGTCGGTGGAAGCGGGCTTTCAGGCCCGACCGCGCAAGGCCCAAGACGAGATCCAACCGAAGCAAGTCAAGCGGAAGGCGAACATGCAAAAGAGCGGCTGCCTATGCTGCAACCGCCCGTGAACAGCAGCTCTCATGCCGCCCGATTAGGCCAAGTAGGACCGCCCGTACGTCTTGATAAGATCAAGGTACGCATCTGGCTCGGACGCTTTCTCCATTTGCTTAGTGGAACCAAGCGCTCCTGCGCGCATCGTGCGAGGGGTCAAGCAAATAGCGTTCAGCCACGTCGGGGTCCGGCGAGCTATTTCAACGTAAACTCACCAGGCAGATCGAGGCCGCGCCGCTCGCTCTCGATCTGCTCCTTCAGAGATCGGTACTTCTCGCTGACAGGATCCAGTTGCAAGGCCCCGTCGATGAATTCCAAGGCTTCGGCATGCTTGCCGACGACAGAACAACTCCGTGCTGCCCAGTACTGCGGCTCAGCCAGAGCAGGGCGCAGTCGTGCAGCTCGGATGAACAGTTCCGATGCTTTGTAGTGTTCGCCACGACGGGTCAGCGCGCGGCCGACCAGCATCAGAGTCTCCCAATCTGCCCCCTCGCACAGCGCGAGCGTCTCGTCACGGTCGATCGCGAGCGCGCGCGACACCTGCCGGTCGGCCAAGTCTGTTTGAGCTTGTTTGGCATACGCCTCCGCGAGAGAAAGATGGTAGCTGATCGGAACGGGGCGGCCCAAGTTCTCCACAAGCTCGATGGCCTTTTTGAACTCGGCCACGGCGCCCCGTCCGGCTCTGGTCAACAGGTGCACGTAACCCATTTGAAAGTGGGCTTCGGGGTTGTCAGGATCGAGCTCGAGGGCGCGGGCCGCCGGCATCTCCGCTTCCGCTGACCGTCCCGCAGCCAGAAGCAGGCGACCAAGCAGCAGCTGACCAGCCGCGTAGTCGGGATCATCCTTCGTAACCTGCCGGGCCAACTCGATGGCACGATCAACCTGCTGATCATCCAGCAGGTCGAGGGCTTCAGCCACCCGCTGCTCCGATGATCGTCGAACGCGCTCGCGGCGATCGAGGGCAGCCACGTCAACAATCTGGCGCGTCGGCCCGGCCAGACGCCGGATCACCAACACCCCCACGATGCCGACAAGCAACCCCGCCAGGAGGATAAAGTGCACCGGTCGTGGGAACCTGCGGGCCATCAGCTGTCGGGTCGGAGTTGCTCTCGTGCGCGCCATTCGCAGACATCCCCGACGTGCGCCCCCCAACCGCAGGGCCCGCTCGGCCCGCCTCCGCGCCGCCACCGATCCCGTCGCAGCAACCAGCTCGGTCACCAATCGGCCTAGTCGTAGCCGATCGCTATAGCCTCTTCGGTGATGTCCTCGGCCTGAAGCTGCCCGTCGTCAAGAACGCCCTTAATGAAATAAGACCCGGGTGGAAGAAGGCCGGTAACGTTCTCAATCACAACGCTTCTCGGTTGGCCGGGGGGCTCGGCCGCGCCATCGCCCGGCCCCTCGAACAGAAGCAGCTCGTAGCGGCTGCCCTCCGCCGCCGCATAGGAATCCTCGCCGCCATCCGCCCGTACCGCATATAAACGCAGCGTCAACGCCCCGGACGGGTCGCCGTCATCCTGGTCGTATAGTCGGACCACCAAGCCAAGCCAACAGTCCCGCAGGGGGCCCGACGTCAGACTGACTGCCGCGATCTCAAGCGCCGGCGGATCGTTTACGGCGGAGACTTTGATCGTCACACTAGCCGGTCCGCTGGTGTCTTGCCCGTCGAAAACGGTGAAGCGGAAACTGTCTGCACCGTGGTAGTCCGGATCCGGGGCGTATCTGACCGACCCGGTGTTCGGATCGAAGTCGCTCAGCGCTCCGTGAACGGGATCACCGGCGATAGCGAAGCTGAGCGGCTGCGGGCCGCCGTCAGGATCGCTGCCGATCAGTGCGATCAGAACCGAACCGTCCTCCTCAACGGTGACAGACTGGCCAATGGCCATCGGAACCGCGTTGACCTGCTCGCCGCCAACGTAGTAGATGACCACGCCTCCGTCTTCGAAGTCCGCGCCGAGCAGGAAGGTCCGTTCGGTGAGCGGCTCGCCACCCGCGTACGTACCGGTGACATGAATTTGCTCAGCCACATCGGGGCCGACCACGTCGGTCTGCTCGAGAGGTTCCACGTGCAACTGCGTGAAATGCACGATCATCCCTCGAAACAGGAACTCGGCGGTCACATCCGCGGGGATAAGGCTGCGACTGATAACGCGCAGCGTGATCTTGCCCCCGCCGGGGACGGTCCGGGCTGTCCCGTCATCGGACGGCGGACTGCTGACTGACGCGACGGTCCCACCTTGCTGCAGTGCATCAGTTAGGTCGGAGAGTTCGCGCTCACACACCAAGCCGATTAAGGCAACCGCCGAGAAAACGCCTAGACTGATCTGTCTGCACATGACGGTGCCATCGCGCACGGTCACCCCGACGCCTCATTCCCCGCTTTCCGAACGACCTCGGATCAAACGGGACTGGAATCTCAACTTATCAGCGTAACGCCGTCAGTCAGGCCAGTCAACGCCCACGAGCCCGCATTGCCAAACCGGCACATCTCGAACGTCCTATTACCGGGCATCCCTGTGTCAGCGCCGCCGATTGCGGGGTACGCAGCCACAACGTTTTGCGGCCGGAGCCTGCTCGATCAGAAGAGCCCGGAGATCGTGCCGTCAGCGTCGATGTCCATGTTCATCGCTGCCGGGTGCCTGCCCAAGGCCGGCATCGTCTGGATGGTGCCCGCCAGAGGGTAGAGGTATCCGGCTCCGGAGGCGACTCGAACGTCGCGGACAGGGAAGCGGAAGCCATGGGGACGGCCCTTCCAGTTCGCGTCGTGCGACAACGAGTACTGAGTCTTGGCAATGCAGATGGGTAGTCTTCCCCACCCGAGCTTCGTGAACTTGTCAATCGCCTTCAGCGCCTGCGACTCGTAATGCACCCCCACGGCCCCGTAAATCTGGGTGGCGACGGTTTCGATCTTGTCGGTGATTGCGGCATCCAACTCGTAGAGAAATCTGAACGGTTCGCGCGGCATCTCGGCAGCGCCGACGACTGCGTCTGCCAGAGCCGCGCCGCCCTGTCCCCCCTTGGTGTGCACCTGGCTTACCACGACTTGGGTCGCCCCGCCGACCTGTGCGCCGTCGCGTAACATGTCGATCTCGGCCGTCGAGTCTGTTGGAAACTGATTTATCGCCGCCACGGACGGCAGCCCGAAGTGGCGCACGTTCTCGAGGTGCTTGGTCAGATTCACCAGCCCCTCGCGCAGCGCCTGCGTGTCGGGCTCAAAGATGCGCGGGTCGATGGGTTGACCGGGAACAACGCGAAAGCGCCCGCTGTGAGCCTTTACCGCGCGGACGCTAACGACCAAGCACACAGCGTCCGGGATCAAGCCTGAGACGCGACACTTGATGTTCAAGAACTTCTCCAGCCCGATGTCAGCCCCGAAGCCGCTCTCGGTAACGACAAAGTCGCAACACTTCAGAGCGATCTGATCGGCCAGGACGGAGCTGCTGCCATGCGAGATATTGGCGAACGGACTCGTGTGCACGAACGCCGGCACGTGCTCGATCGTCTGCATCAGATTGGGCTTGATCGCGTCCTTGAGCAGCACAGCCATCGCACCGGCGGCTCTGAGACCCTCCGCGAACGCCGGCAAGTCCTGATGAGTGAATCCGACGACGATCCGGCCGAGACGTTTGCGCAGGTCGGCTGCTGAGGTGGATAGCCCCAGGATCGACATAATCTCCGAGGCCGAGGTCAGATCAAAACCGGTCTCCCGCGGGATGCCATTCGCCCCCAGGCCGATGACGATGTTTCGCAAGGCCATGTCGTTCATGTCCACACACCGGCGCCACGTGATCTTGGCCGGGTCCAACCGTGCGGGATTGCCCTTGACCAGGAGCGTGTCCACCATCGCCGACAGCAGCGCGTGTGCCGAGGAGACCGCATGCAGATCGCCCGTCAGATGGAGGTTGAAATCCTCCATGGGCACGACCTGCGAGTATCCGCCGCCGGCGGCCCCGCCTTTGATGCCGAACACCGGCCCCATCGCCGCTTGGCGGATACAACAGGCTGACTTCTTGCCGATACGCGCAAGACCCTGCGCCAGCCCGATGGTCGTGACCGTCTTGCCCTCTCCCAGTGGCGTGGGCGTGATCCCCGTTACGACGACGTACTTGCCGTTGGGCCGGTCCCTCAGACGCTCCAGCACCGACAACAGCACCTTGGCCTTGTACTTGCCGTAGAACTCAATATCGTCCTGGCCGAGACCGATCGATTCGGCCACTTCCGCGATAGGCAGGAGCTTGGTCTTCTGAGCGATCTGGAGATCGGGAGGCATACTCATGGTTTTCTGGGAGGATGCGCCGGGCGAGTAGTCGGCTGAGTGGTGCTCTTGGCTGCCAAGGCGGTGACCGGACTGTACCCGATGCGTAGCACGCGCCAGTAGTTGTTCTCCTTGATCAGGTCGATCTTTGCCGTTGCGCGCGCGCCACTGTCCGTGGGGCAGATCATATCGTATAGCACGGTGGCCTTCGGGCCGCCCGGTTGCCCCTCTCGATACATCGACTCCATCGCGCGAATGGGATCAAGCTCAAAACCGTCCACGTAATAAGCTAGTGTCGGCGCCCAGCGTCGAACGGCTTCCGTACGCTTCTTGAGGACCTCGGGTGGCGCCGCCGGACCAGCCAGCCGTCGTTGCAACTTGAACCCCTCGGTTTCCCGCACGTCCGGATCGTTGCGTACGGCGAGCACATCGTCGCGAATGGCCATGAGTAACACGTACGCCACCTGCTCCGGGGTCGCGTCTCGACCCAGCGTAAGGCCGTGAGCGCTTATGGGCCCGCCAACAACGTCTTGCTCCCGCTCCGCCTCGCAACCGGCCAACAGTGCCACGCACATGCACAGCATCGCGGTCCGTGCCCCCCGGCAGGCCACGGCCCGCCTCGCGCTCTCCACAATGATTGCAGTCATAACGGTCAGGCAGTGTAGCAGGATTAGCATGTGATGCAACGGCCGAGAGGTCCCCGCCCGTCGCGGCAGGGACGGGACGATTCCAGGCGCGCGCGCCGCCCCCCGCAGCCGCGAGGCGCCACGTTGTTGGCTCGAGCAAATCGTGGTCAGCCTCAAATGCACTCGATCAGGACAAGCTTGTTGTCGGCATCGATCTGCGCAGACTACGGGGCTGTGTGCGTGAACATGATCCGACACTCGGACAGGTCCAGCGCGCGGGTGCCCCATCCTCGCGGAGCGAGGGTGGGGGATGGACTCGTCGGGAGGCCGCCGCTGGCTCACGGTCGCGGCTCAGATCCTTGCGGGACTCGCTGGACCGAGACTCCCGTCTCGGTCCGCTCGTCTTCTCTACGGGGCTGTATGCGTGAACATGATCCGACACTCGGACAGGTCCAGCGCGTTGATCGCCCCGTCCGA
>CAYGAN010000054.1:0-10777 GCA_964347585.1 uncultured Planctomycetales bacterium
GGCGGCCGCAGCTGCGATCGGAACCTGGTGCAGAACAACATCGTGTACGGCTGCCGACCTGTGTGGCCTGCAGGTTCCGGCTTATCACTGCAGGCCGATTATGAAGGTTCGTTCAACAACAACGTGTTCCGCGGGAACACTGTCTTCGATTGCGACACGGGAATAGCACTCAGCCAACCGAATCCCAAATACAGCGGGCCATCCACCGACACGACCGTCGAAAGCAATGAATTCAGAGGCTGCTGGACGGGCATCCTTCTTCATGGGGCCGACAGGACGCTCGTGAGGAACAATCGCGTGATGTCGAGCAAGAGCGACGGCATCGCCGTGGTGAGGGCCGCCAACAAGGACTCCGCGGACCACAACACGATTGAACGGAACTTCATCTATCGTGCCGGCAGATATGGCATCGTTATCAACGAAGGCTGCAGCCACAGCTCCATTGTCCGCAATGTCTTAAAGAACAACCTGAGCGGGGAAATCAGGGTTCAGGACGCTTCACACACCACTGTCACAGACAACTTCATCCACGAGACGCGGAGTTACAACAAGCATTCGAAAGGCGTTCACATAACAGGTGGCGAGGGCAACCGCGTCGAAGGCAATGCCTACCTGTGGCAGCCAGATTAGTGCCACGCTCTTTGGGGCGCGTGTCCAAGGAGGGCAACGTTCCCGGTGTTTCCGCATAACTGAACGCCGCCAGCCCAGGTCGGCCGGCTGGACGCGTCGGGCCGAGCCGCCGGTCACTCGAACTCAAGCGTACCGAAGAACCGAGGCAGGTGGAAGTCAGGTCGCGGATTATCAACAGGCGCCCACGTGAGCCAGTGCGGATGTGACGTACCATCCGCGCATTTGAAGAAGTTCGCGCGCCACCGGACGCCTGGCGCGGGCTTGCGCAGACGCTCGCAGTACCTTTCAAGCATCTCGATCGGCAGGCGATACTCCACCACCCACGTTGTCGACTCGGCGATCTCGGGATCGATGAGCGGCGGCAAAACGTGAGCAACTTGGATCCGCTCGAGGTCCGAAGCGGCCAGCGGAACGCTGTTCTGGCGCGGAACGATTTGGTGGTGCAGCAACATCGTTCCGCCGCAGTTCATCTCAAGATTGAAGTATCCCGTCGAAAGGTCCGTGCCCGGCGTGAAGAAGAACTCGACACAGCTGTCGCAGCATACCCTGTCCTGGTGTTTCTTCGCCGTTGCGCGGACGTACCTGTCTTCCACGCGAAAGATTACATATATGTGCCGATCATCATACGCCAACTTGGCCTGCGTCCTTGGGAAGTGTTCGGGCCGATCACCCATGAAATGCGTCAGTTCCAGCGTCTCGATGGCTTGCCAGGTTGGCTTATTCCAATCAGCATCAACGGCAACTGGCTGTTCGATCCGTTTCACCTGATATTGCATGGCTGCCCTCTCGGCGGTTCCTGAAGACACACAGCCCGCAATCAACGTCAGTATCGGGGCGACCCCGATGGTGACGGTCAGCCGAGTGTGCGACCTCATGATGGAGCAGAGCTTGGGGCGTTCAGACCGGCGGGCCACAGAAACCTCCCTTTCACGTAGGGCACGGCGTCGTGCCGGGCCAGCCAAAGCGCACGACGCCGGTCGTTCTCGGCGGACAATAAACTTGGCCAGCTCCTGCTCACCCCGCGGCAACTGCGTGCTGCCCGCAGCCCAGGAGTCCACGGCATTCTCTCGGCGGTTCCCCGGGGGCGCCAGCCATCCACCACGTATTGGACCACTACCCGGCGGATGTGGCAAGGACTGATGCGATCATGGCGCCATCTCCGCTTCAACCCCAGGCGCGACGTGCCCGCTGCAAACAGCCGGCGCCGCATCAACGAGCCGAGCGGTGCGGCTCTTTTCTGGCGCACAGGCAAGAGGCTACGTGCTCGGGCCTCGTCAACGCCCTCGTGTAGCTGTTCACCCCCGAGATGGCTCCCGTCTTGCTGTGGCGCTTCACGAAATCCGCGATGGCCGCTGCTCGCTGGCCCAGCGAAGCTTTCTGCTCGTCGGTCAGTTTGGCCTTGGCGTTCTCGCTAACAGCTTTGTCCACCGTGCGCAGGTAGCCGACCACATTGACCAGATGATCATGCGCGATTCGCACCAGTCGTACGCGCTCTCGCTGCACTTCGCTGAGCCCACTTGCTTCGGCTTTCCGCAAGCGAGCTTCCAAGCGCTCCAGTAGCTGGGGCGTAAAGACCGTCAGCACCTCGCGGTACGGACGCTGCACCGCGATGTCCACGCCACTTGCGACGGCCGCACGCTCAACGTCGTAGTAGTACCCCAGCAACTCTCTGCCCGCCTCCTGGCCGAACAGCGAAACGTGGTAATCCTCCACCAGCGCGTCCACGTCCGCCTCGGCGTCCCACAGCAGCTTGGCGGCCAGGTAGTAGCCCTGTCCGTGCGAGCCGAAGTTCCGCGCGTGCTGCGAAGCCACGCCCATTACACCGAGCTTCTTGAGATAGGGCATGTCCGCCTTGAGCGTGTGCGCGATGGGGAACGGCAGCTCGTCCCACGCCACCTTCCAGTAATACTCGTACAAGAGCATCTGCTTGGCGATCTTCTGCCAACCCTGCAGGCTCGCGACGTGTTTGGCGTTGAACGGACAGCCCGGATCGTCGAGCCCGTGGTTGTGGCACTCGAACCGGCAGAGCTGAATCACCACGTTGTCCGGCAGACGAATGCTCGCATCCGCCGGCGGCTCCACGTACGACCAGTACGCGATGCCTTTCAGCAGCAGCTCCGGCCTGTGCTTGCGAACACGCTCCGCCAGAGCCCTGTAAAAGAGTGCCACCCGCCGGCTGTGGCGCCGTCCGCGCGTGGACTTGTCTTCGTCGAGCGCCCGACAGGCCTGACACTGGCAAAAGCGATCCGTGTCCATTGGATCGACGCTGACAATCTTGATGTTCGGCTCCTGCCGGGCGATCTCGAGTATCGTGGCGGCAGCCGCGTCCGCGACCTGCGGGTTGGACGTGCACAACTGCGTGTGCCTTCCGCGCGACGGGCTCTGGCGCTTGCCGTCGATCATCGCGTAGTATTCGGGATTCTCCTCGGCATATCGGGCCGGCGGCACGAGGTCCAGCCAGGTGTGAACGAACCACTTGAACCCCACCCCGATGTCTTTCTCACGAACCACGTTAAGTTTGTTGCACCGCGCCCAGGACTCGTCATTGCCGATCCATCGAATAGCAAAGTCCGGCCTTTCGACCCATTCGCCGACGGGCACAACGAGGGAGTCCTTCTTTGGAACGACTGTTCCGAGTTCGTGCGGCCAGAGCCAGCGCACGCCCGCGTAGCGCTCCAGAAAGGTCGAGACCGCGTAGTCCGTCGATCGATCGTTGAGCCCAGCCAGCACGAGCCTGCCCGGTTTGGCGCGGATCACGTATCCTTCGTCTCCCAGGGCGAGCCCGGCTAATTCAAGCCCTGCTTCGGCCGCAGCCGCCGGGCCAACGAAGATCGTGACCTCCTCACGCCCAGCCTCGATCGCGGCTCCAGTGACACGCTTGACCATTTCGGCGAGGCGCCGGCCGGCCGGGTGGTCGCCACTCCTGGCCGACAGCCCCGCACAGGCCCGGCCAGCCCGCACGAGACACAGCTCGGACTGACACCCGAGCACGCACACGCCGCACAACGTCATCAAACAAATCAGGCACATCATCTTCATTTGCGGTCCTCGCTTGAATGAAACGCTCACTGAGCGTGACATGGTAACACACAAGCAAGTCGGTGTGCGATGATCCTCTTGCCGTCCCAGCCAGCTGCGCCCAGGAGCCGCCTGCCCTCGCCGGTTCGTCGCTTCCGCGTAGGTCGGGGCCTCGCCCTTCGAGACTTGCCTGGCACCCATAGAACCATTAGAAACGTTGCCCGGGTCTGGGCGGATCCGGCGAGCCATCTTCCCGCGCAGAGACCGACCCGGAAGCGAACCGGCTCGCGCCTCACGGCCAATTGAGGAGCTCTGGGCTGATCAAGATGAGGCCCGACGCCAGACGCCTTGCGACTACCACCGTCAGTATCGCGGTCGTGAGTGTCAGCCTGTGCGCGCCCGCCGCTAGCGCCGCCAGCCGATCAGCGGGCAAGTGGCTCGTAGATCTGGGCCGCGACTACGCCGCGTCCGAAGACGCAGCCGGCACCAACGCAGATGCGACGATTGTCCTGAGCTTCATGCAGGCCGCCGCGCGGCTGGAGCCGGCCCTGGCCGAGTCGTATCTCTGGCAGTACGACATGCTGCGAGCCTTGGGCCGGCCAGACGAAGCCCATGCCGCCTTGCGCGCCTATGTCGAGCGCGCACCGGAGAACGTGTCGGCCCACATGCTCTGGGTCCAACTCTCACTGGACCAGTTGCAGACGGCCGACAAACGGGCGGAGCTCTGTCGGGACTATCTTACCCGCGCCGACCTGCCCGCCGAGGTCGCCAGCGATCTTCACCGGCGACTGGCGGAGTTTCACTACAACCGGGCCGAGACCGAAGCCGGCGACCAACAAGCGGCCAAGGCCCTCGAGCGCTTCGAACTCAACCTTGCGGCCAGTCGGCTCCGGTACGAATACCACCGGTCTATCGTTGATTCCGGCGAACGGGCCGCGGTCCTGTTGGACCAGATCGCCGCTAATCCCGCCGACGGGATGGCGATCTGGCAGCTCGCGAAGCTGCTCGATTCGGCCGGGCTGCACGCCGAAGCCCAGTTCTGGTATGACCAGGCCATCAAGATGTTTCATCTAGCGGATTCGCGGTTCGAGCCGCCGCCGGAGCTGCTGCTCGACCAGGCTCGCAGCTACGCGAACGCCGGCCAGCGGGACAAAGCCGCTGAGTTGTGTCGGCAGGCACTTGCAGCCCAGCTTCAGCAGGCCGAGGTCACGGACGAGCAGGTCGAAAAGTGGCTGGCGTCAGCCCGGCGCCCGGACACGCGGCCCGCCAAGGACGCGCCTGATGCAACGACGCAGCGAGCGATACAGGCCAAGCTCGAGTCCTTCGACCGCGCGGTCTTGGATTTTCCGTTCAATCCCAGCAAGTATCTGCAGATGACGGCCGAGCTGCCGGGGCGGGTTCTGCGGCTCGGCGAGCCGTGGTGCTGCGTGCTGGCGATCAAGAACCTCGGGGCGTTCCCTATCACACTCGGCGAGGGCCTGATGGTCTCGCCGACGGCAATCGTATCGGCCATCGCGGTGGGCGACCGGGAGCGACGCGTCCTGCATTACATGCCGGTGGCCCTCAATCAGCGTCCCGTGCTCGCTCCGGGCGAATCGGTGCAAACCGAGCAGACGCTGGACCTCGGGCCCGTCGGGGAAGCGATGGCCTGCACCCCCCAGGTCACACACCAGATCGTACTCTCTGTCCTGCTGGCGCCGAGCCAAGACGAGGAAGGACAGTGGCGGTCGCGCCTCATTGAATTCAAGCCAACGATCATACGAGTAACGCGCGAGGCCTTCGAAGCTACCCCGGAGAACGTGGCGAAGCAGCTCGCCCAAGCGACGAGCGGGACCGAGGCCGAGCGCGCCGAAGCGGCAATGATGCTAGCCTCCCTGCTCGCCGAGGCGCAGCGACTGCAGGACGGGCGACTGGAGTACCAGGCCAGGCCGATCGAAGCCCAGGTGATCCACGACGCGCTCATGGCCCGACTGAGCGACGCCAGCCCGATCGTTCGTGCACGCCTGCTCGACGCCCTGCGATGGGTTCGCCTGGACAGCCGTATGGTCGGCAAGCTCGCCGCAATACTCAGCGATGAGCATTGGCTCGTCCGCATGACGGCCGTCCAGCTACTCAGCCGCCACCAGCGCGAACGGTTCAGCAAGGTTGTCGCGCGGATCGCTCAGACGGATCCGGATTCGCTGGTCCGGCAGCTGGCCTGGGCGCTCCGCGACAAGTGGACGCCGGCAACGACCACGCCGGCCGAAGAAACGGGGCGGAGACAAGAGCCGTCAAGCCGTTACCAGCGCCCACCCCGTCCTCGGTCGGCGCAGCGGTCCCCGAGGTGACGTCAGTTCAGCGAGCGCTCGCCGTTGTTATCAGCCGTGTTCACTGAGCTGTGGATACGCTTACGTTTGTCTAATGAGAGAACCCATGGGCGCGGCAGGCACGGAGCGGCTTCTCGTCGGCACACGCAGGTCACCGCTGGCGATGGCTCAGACACAGTGGGTCACCGACCAGCTACGCCAGCAGCATCCGGGCATTGATCTGGTGATCGAACGAATCACCACGCGGGGCGACCGCGATCGCCGCCGGCCACTGCCCGATATCGGGGCCAAGGGTCTGTTCACTCGTGACCTGGAGGAAGCGCTGCTGGCTGGTCGGATCGACCTGGCGATACACTCAGCCAAGGACCTGCCCACCGACATGCCAGCCGGCCTGGCAATCCTCGCCGCGCCGGCGCGCGAGGATCCCCGCGACGCGCTGATCACGCGCCAAGCGGCTCGCCTGGCGGACCTGCCCGCGGGAGCCGTAGTGGGCACCAGCAGCCTGCGACGTCAGGCACAGCTCCGAATGCTGCGCGGCGACCTGCAGTTCGTCGGGCTTCGCGGCAACGTCGATACGCGAATCCGGAAGGTCCAACGAGGCGACTGCGACGCGACGGTGTTGGCTGTGGCCGGTCTGAACAGGGCCTCCCTGAGCGAGCACATCAACGAGACGTTCGATCCCACGGCGATGTTGCCCGCGCCGGGCCAGGGCGCGCTGGCGATACAGGGCCGGGCCGACGACGAGGCCGCCCGCCGGCTCGTAGCAGCCATCGACGATCAGCAGACGGCGGCGGCTGTGCAGTGTGAACGAAGAATCGTCGAGCTGCTCGGCGCCGGCTGCCGTACCCCCGTCGGTGCCCTGGCCCAGGTCGAGGCGGGCCTCGTCCGCTGCAAGGCGATCGTGGCCACGCCGGACGGCTCGCGCGTCGCGCGCGCAGCCTGCACCCGGCCCGTCGAGCAATGGGCCGAGCTTGCCGAGACGATTACCGCTGAACTCGTAGAAGGCGGGGCCGGGGCCATCATCCAACAGTGCCGCGGCAAGCTCGAAGCCTAGTGAGTCATCCGAACCAGGAACAACCCGTCCCTGTCTTGCAGCGTGACGGACCCGCGGACCGGCGAGCCGTCGTTTGTCTTCGGGTCCTGCAACGGCGAGCCCTTGATTCGGCGGAAGGCCTGGCCCGGAAAGAGCGCGTCGAGGTCAAAGACATAGCTTCGGCGCCCGGGATTCACCAGGGCCACCCCGTTCTCGAACTCTCGATAGATCGCGTCCGGGTGCGCGTGGACTGTCAATTTGGATATCCACACAGGCTCGAGTCCTTCGATTCTGAACTCCAGATCGATCGTTCGTGACTCGATCTGCGAGAAGTAGAATCCTGACGTGAAGCGCTTTTGGTTTACCCAAGTCATGAACCGAACCGGTTGGGTTCCATCGGATGCCACGTGTGGAGACACGACCCGCACATCGCCCCAAAGGCTGTGGTCGGTTGTAGCATTGTCCTTCTGACCACAATCGGAGACGAATCGTAGCCGAAGGGTGTTCCCGCTCCATCGTCCCAACGAAACCCCGTGCGCAGTCCAGCGGGATTCAATTTGATCGGCCTCGAATAGCTGAACATAGCGCCCGGCCTTCCCGTTTCTGATCTCAGCAGCCAGCGCCCTGAACGTCACGCCGTCGCTTCGCCCGGGCGCTCTCTCGCCCATGCCCAGGAAGAACTCGATCCTGCCGTCCTTGGGCACCTGGACGTCGCGCTGCCAGAAGGTATATCCGGTCCCGCCCCTGTATGGCGGATGGACCAGATAGCAGTCGTGCCGCTCGCCGCGCAGAGACCACTTCGGCCTGTATCGAACGACCGCCCCGGCCTCGGGCGATGCCGGGACCTCCTTTTGGCCGCGCAGGCACATCCCGACGTAAGGCAGGTCCGCAGTAACGAGCTTGCCCTGCGGTTCCGGGATGCCAACCCAGCACAGGCGAGCCATTCCGGACGGATACCCAGCCATAGGCTCAGCCCGCATCGTGATCGACGCGAACAGGTCCGGGCCGGCACAGGGCACGCCGCGGAGGCGGAACCGCAAGTCGCGCTGCTCGGACTTCGCCGCCGAGACGCGCAGCTCGCCCTTCAGGAGGGCAAAACGGACATTCTCGCCCGTGAACCCGTGTAAAAGTGCGCGAGACATGACCTCGCCCTGGCCCTTGAGCAGATCGCAGGATTGCTTCGCCAGCCGTACGGGCGGGCCCAGCGGCCTGCCCAGCCAGCCGGGCGTCTGCTCGGCACCCATACACAGCTCATCCCAGACGCCGATCAGCTTGCCCTCTTCTGCCGGGGGAGGGAAGCTGTAGCAGACGGCCGCATCGACGAGCTGGGCGACCGCCAAGACGAGCCGATGCACCTTGGATGCCACGGCAGGCCTTCTACGCTGGCCGGGCTCCGGCCCAGGTGTCGTGTACTTGTGGTTGATGTAGTTGAACGCAGGTGGCCGGGCGTTCTGTTGCCAGAACACATGTCGGTTCAGCCCGCCCGACCAATCGGTGATCTCCCAGTCGCTCAGGCTTGGCCAGCCTTCGCTCTCGATCCCGTTGAGAATTCCAAAGGCCCGCTCCCCGCGGGCCGTTCCGCCGTCGGCCAGGACGAGCTTCGCGCCGCCAAGCCGGTCTTGCAGCTGGCGGCAGAACTCTATCACACCGATGCCGTAGGTTGACGCCATCGAAGAAGCCGTTGTCGATCCTGCCATCCGCGTCACAGTCCAGCCCGCGTTCCGAGCCGCCCGTGTGCTTCGGTGCGCACTGGTGATTCAGTACGTCGAATTCGATGCCGTCGAACGCTGCCAAGGGCCCGCCTGGCAGGAAGAGCCTGGCCAGCTCCTCCGCGTGGACGTCGAGGCACCTGCGGCCATGCATATCCCTCGGACACCGCGTCGAGTAGTCGTACCGCCACAGCAGGTTCGACCGTCTGCCCCACGGGCCAGTGCAGACGTGTGCAGCCGCGTATGCCTTACCGGCCACGAATCCTCTCGGCCGCGTGCCATAGCAACCCCGACGAACCCGAATGGTGCGACTCTTGTAGTCGATGGAAACGAGTTGTACCTGCTCGCTTCGGAACCAATTGGGACGGCCCTGTTCGTCCAGCTCGCACAAGCCGATGTCTTCATTCTTGTCTCGATATCGGCCCATGTTGACCTGGAACAGCCGGGGATTTGCCACCTGGATGTTCGTCTCGCCCGGCTCGGCCGGTACGTCCGAGACAATTGTGGTGCCGTTGTAGTACACCCAGTGCCCCGCGAAGTAACCCTTCGTTCGGTGGCGAGGATCGCGCGCATTGCCGTTGTAATGCAGCAGTACTAGCTGATCAGGGTGGCTGCGCTTAAACCGACTAAAGAACTCGACATTGCGCCGCGACCGACCCGGTACCTCCTCGTCGAGCACCTTCCCTTCGATCCCCATGAGGCGGTTGTAAGTCTTTTCCCATTGCTCATAGCCAATTCGAGGATTGGCTGCGTGACCTTCCGCGGCACGGAAGAAGTACGCCCGCGGATACCCCGCGCGGAAGATCTGCAATGCCTCCGCGCCTCCGGCAGGGTGGGCGCCCCGCTCCGGCAAGGTCGCTGGAACTTCCGCCGCGACCGCAACAGCGTTCAGGAGCTGTGCAGCGCTCGAAAGTGCGACCCAGACCGCGACGCTCCGAATCCACGTTGCCATCAGGCCGAGTCTCCTCCGGCAGCCTCCCGGCGTGCTCGTGGCGCAGGCAGCCAGACGATGGGCTTAGGTCAGACACCCTCGGGCGAGGCGATGCGTAGCATCAGGGCACAAGAACCGCGTGCTTAAGCACACAGGCACCGCCGCCGTTGTGCAATGAACGCCAAGTCCACTAGACCGATGCATCGGGAGCTTCTTCTGCAACCTGGCGGCCGCTGGCCGCAGACTGAGCTTTGCATTCTATCTGCTCCTTGCCAGACTGGCGCTACGTGCGCCATCAACGGGCCTGCGACGGCAGCAGTGCAGTTCTGGCAGCTGCGAGGGGGCTTGCTCGCCCATGCCGCCGATTGACTTCAACGGACTAGACTCCGCGGTGCACGGGCCGATCCGGCTGGGAATAATGACCGCGCTGCATATGGATGGGCCACTGGACCTCACCACGCTCAAGAAGCGTCTGGATGCTGCCGACGGCGCCATGGGTCTGCATCTGCGAAAGCTCGAGGACCGTGGCTATGTTGCTTGCAAGAAGGCATTCGTGGGCAGACGTCCGAAGAGCACGTACCGGATCACGGCGATTGGACGTAGGGCGCTGGCCAAGCACCTGGACGCGCTTCAGCAGTTGATCGATGCAGTGGAAGAGGCCCGCGGGCGTTGGTAGATGTCGGCTCGCGAGCTCCTTCGCGCTCCGGGCCGCTGGCCTAGTCTTCCCTAAAGAAGCCAGTTGACCTGGATGCCTTTGCCCCCTGACGGTATCGTTCCCCCCGCGCCCACCCTCACACAGCCGCTTCGTGCGCTTCATGCCTCGCATCTCCCAGGCAACCCACGGCACGCTCAAGTTCGCGTATTATCTCCTCGTCGTGGTACCCGAGGGAAGCGCCTAGCACGCCTTCTGACGAACGTCGGGGTGCGGAACGCGCACAATTGCACGGCCGGTTGGACCGAACAGACCAAGCGCCGTTACTCCGAGAAGGGATCGCAGCAGCGCGGGTTGTTCCATACCTCGTTGTGATGCATGGTCTCCACGTGCCCGTCGAAGAAAAGCATGTCCCCCCCACGAATCGTCGGGCTGCCATACGCCACATTCCCCTCCGGGTCGGCAACCCGGATCTTCTGCCCATGCCGCGAGGCCATG
>CAYGAN010000054.1:10787-23797 GCA_964347585.1 uncultured Planctomycetales bacterium
CGGCGGCCCACAAGCAGAACGGGTCGTTGGGCGTGGCCTCTTCGAACACGAGAATCTTTCCCGATGGGCGGATCACGCTGGTCGATGGCGGTGACGGACGACGCCCAAGCAGCGCCAGCGCCCCCGGATGGAGCATGCAGTTCATGCTATACGTGAAGCCTTGTTCCTCGCCGGGGATGTCAGCCCGACCGGTCTCGTAGCCCTCCTCACCGTCGTCAATTGGGCAGAGATAGACCGTTTCGTCCTTGACATGGGCAAAGAGCACGCCCTGCTCCGGATCGCCCTTGCCCGCACCATAGTCCCCCTCATAGGTGAGCACCCTTATCCAGTCCGTCTCGGGAGCGGGCTGCGGCCCGTAAGACGGGGAGGGGTATTGCAGATCGTTATCCAGCGTGTAGCTGACAAACCCGTCACCGAGTTGACGCATATTGCTGATGCACAGCGCCGTGTAGGCCTGAAGCCGAGCCTCAGCCAGCGAGGGCAAGAGGATGGCCACCAGCAAAGCGATGACCGCGACCACCACCAGCAGTTCGATCAAGGTGAAGCCGGCACGGCTCCGTTTCGCTGCTCCGCAGCGCATGGTCTGACCCTCTCGGATCCTACTTGCCGCGGTTGCAGATAGCTGCTCGACTCACTGAAGTACGCGCGTCAGGCAGACGCGCGAGTCTAATCCGAGAAGGGATCACACCAGCGCGGATTGTTCCACACTTCGTTGTGGTGCATGGTCTCCACGTGCGCGTCGAAAAAGAGCATATTCGCCCCGCGGATGGTCTTGCCTTCGTAAAGCGCGCCTGGAGGAATGGGTATCTTCGAGCCGTGGCGCGAAGCCATCAAATCATCGATGTTGCCATAAGTGTTCCACCACGCGCAATAGCCGTCATTGGGCGTTGCCTCTTCGAACAGCAGGATCTTCCCCGATGGCCGAACGACCTCCGTCGATTGTCGCCACCAAACGGGATCATCATCCGGGTCCAGGCTCGCGTTCATGCTGTAGGTGAATCCCTGCTCTTCGCCGGCGATGTCCTCCCGCATCATGTGCTCATAGCCTTCCTCACCGCTGTCACTGGGACAGACGTATGCGCGCTCATCCTTGACGTGGGGGAAGAGGACGCCTTCCTTCGGATAGCCCAAGTTCGCGCGAAGATTATGCCAGTTGAGGCTCTCGATCCTGATCCAGTCCGCCTCATGGAACTCATAGTCCGCTGGTCCCGGGGCCGGGGCCGGGAATCGCTGATCGTTGTCCAGGTTGTAGCCGGCAAAGGCCTTGCCGAGCTGACTCATGTTGCTCGCACAGATTGCCGTGTTCGCCTGAAGCCGTGCCTCTGCAAGGGAAGGCAGTAGAATGGCCACAAGCAGTGCAATGATCGCGATCACTACCAAGAGCTCTATCAGCGTGAAAGCCAGATTCTGGCGACTCACAGCATCACCTGCCACACTGACTCCTCTCTTATTCTACGCCACCCATCAAGTGTCTCTGGTACGGCAGACGCGGACCACAGCGCCCTGACTACTCCACATAACGATAAACGATACCACGCAGCGACGCAGAAGATCAACCGAGAGGAACGGCGAAGGGAGTCGCTCAGCGTCGCGCCAGCCCCGCACAGAGGCTGGACGTGTGAGGCCCGGGCAAACAAGCCGGAGCTGATACGTATCACAGCACGCGTGTGCACAGGATCAGACGACAAAGCGTGATAGGTACTTGTAGCCTAACTCCAGACCCTCTTCAAACCGATCGCCAGCGAAGACGGGGTCTTCATGTTCGATCGCCACGCCACCGTCGTAGCCGATGTCGTACAGAGCGTTGAAGAACTTCGGCCAGTCCACGTCACCCCAGCCCGGAATGCGGAACCGCCACCAGCCGGCGGAATAGATCCCGTCGCTGGATAGTTGGTCCTCAATGATCTCCGTGTCCTTGGCATGGATGTGGTAGATGCGCTCGGCATAGCGATAGACCAGCGCCACGTAGTCGATCATCTGGAAGTGCAGATGCGACGGATCAAACTCCAATCCGATCGCCGCAGACGATACGGCATCGAACATTGCATCCCACGCTTCCGGACGGTAGGCCATGTTCGTGCCCTTAAAGGGAAAGCTGCGATAGCCGGACCAATTCTCGAACGCGATGCGGAACCCGCGGTCCTCCGCCATCTTGGCGATCGCCGCAAAAATCTTTTTGAACTCAGGCACGTTGTCGGCGATGCTCTTGTCGGGGTCGCGACCGACCAACGTCGTGATGAGGTTCACACCGAGCACGCCGGCCACGTCCATCGTCCGTTCGAAGGCCCGTTTCACGTCCATCGGCTTCTGGCCGAGCCAACGGTTGTAGTTCGCCAGCGCCGTCACGACGATCCCTGCGTCAGCCAGATAATCCCGTGCCGGGGCGACCGCCTCCTTGATCGCGCTCCTGCCCGCCTGCATTGCACGGGCCCAGCTGCTGGCTTGAATCTCCAAACCGGGGAAACCGATGCGACTAGCGGCGGTGACGGCCTCCTCACTGTATGGGGTCAGGAATCCGAGACGCATGCTTGAGACACTCCTTTGGTTTGAAAGGACCTGAGGATCGAGCGGCACCAGTAGCCGGTGTCCGAGCGACCCACTATCCCATGACGCAACGAGAACGGCAAAGAGAACCGTTCGATCCCCGAGCTGAACTGAAGGACAGCGGACTCCGGAACAGCGGAATTCGGCTGACTCCTCAGCCGCTTCGAGCACCCCAATACGGGGCCGCCCGGGCGGGATCGCAGGAAAAGGATAGCCTACGAGCGCGACCTCGGCGAGGAGAATATCGGTGATTCGCTTCTCTCTGGCCGTCCGCTTGGCGAGGCTAATCGAGGATCTCGATCAACAGTCGCTTCTTGCCCCAGCGTTGGGCCTGCCGGTGCGTAGGAAAGTACACGTCCACCCGCTGGCCGCGGACCTTGCCGCCGCGGTCGATCACCGGGACTGAGTCGCCGTCGGCGTACCCCGGCACACGCACCCGGGTCAGAAACGGCAGCACGCTGGTGTCAGCGGCGACGAACCTTCCGTCGTTGTACGTGATCGGCAAGCCGGAGGCAGTCATGCCGTCGCCGGCCCACTTCCCGCAGCACCGTCTGCAAGGACAGTAGGCAGTGACGGTAAAGACGACACGCCGGCCACCGCGCTCATGGGTTCGCTGGGGGCCTGTTGCCTCCGCTCCTGCCGGTGGGCCGTCCGTCTCGGCCGGGTCAGCAGGTACCGGCTCAGCATCCGCCTCGGCGACAATTAGCAGCGGCGCGAGCAGCGCGGCGCGGGCCTTGGAGGGTCTTGGCGCGATTGGCTCCAGAGCGCCTGGACTGAGCACAGCCGCCAGCGACTCAGGCCTCGCCGATGAGACGCTCGCTGCCGAGCCGCGCCCCGCGCCAACGCACGCCGGCTCGGAGCTGGCTGCCCGGCGGACCAGCCACTGGGAAGAAGGTGCCCCGACAACGACCAGCCAAACCGCGCCAGCCATCCAACGGACGCATCGGCTGCGCTTGCGCCTCCGTCGCATTCGACGACGCTCCTCACTGGACCGCTTCCGGGCCCCCACCCGAGGGCGCCTACCGGGCGAGCGGAAACCATCCACCGACCGCCGGGCCAGCATTCTAGCCAAAATCACGCACGGCGAGGAAAGGATTCCGGGCTATTGTAGGGCCTTTTCTCGATGGACAGGGATTCGCGGTCGAGGCAACGACCACGCTCGCACGAGCGCCAGGCTTAGGCCGCGCCGAGAGAAGCTGGGATACCTGGAGAATTCTTCGCCTCCAAACCGGGCTGGGACGCCGGCGAGCGCAGCCGGTCGCCCGGGGACGCGATCCACTCGCTAGCACCCCGGTTGCCGACATTGCCGAGCGGGTAAGCTGGGCTAAATGTCCAGGTTCTTGACGTTCGCGGCGTTAGATTTGATGAACTCACGGCGGGCCTCGACGTTGTCACCCATGAGGATGGAGAAAACGCGGTCCGCCTCGCGCACGTCCAGCTCGAACTGCTCTGGGTCGTCAGCGTCGTCGGAGATCACGACCTTCAGCAGAGCGCGGCGCGCCGGGTCCATTGTAGTCTCCCAGAGCTCCTCCGCGTTCATTTCCCCAAGGCCCTTGTAGCGCTTGATCTCGACGCTTCGGCTGCCGATGTCGCGTACGGCGGTCACGACCTGTGCGAGATTGTCCAAATCCACCGGCTCATCCCCGCCGTTGTCCAGAAGGAACCTGGCTGGCGGGCGCTCTCCAGCGACGTTTTCCGCGCGCGTCGCGAAGTAGTCACCCACGGTGAGCTTGTGGGCCTCCATACGCCTGAGCAACTGCTCCAACGCCTTACACTCGCTCAGTTCCTGGCGCACGATCCGATGGGTGCCGGCTTGAGACTCGCTCTCGCCGCCGCCGGACAACGTCAGGCTGGCGTCCACGACCTCGACATCGCCGTACTTGGCGTGCTCGGCCCGGCGCAGCTCGTTGAATTGCTCCTCGCTGTAGTGGTAGTACTCGACTGGCTCGGGCTCGCCCGGGCGATAGACTAGGGTGCGGACGATGGGCAGACCCTCCTGCGGATCGCGGTGCCGCGTTACGAGTTCTTCGAGGGCCATCGAGCGCCGCCGCAGAATACGTGCTTGCGTGTCGATCGCATTGAGAAGCTCAATCAGGTCCCTGAGTTCAGAGCCCCTGATGCGGCGCTCGGAGCCATCTCGCACGATCAGCGTGGTGCCCTCTAGGCCCCAGGCAGTTAGCTGTTCGCTCAGAGCTTGGTCGTTTAGGACGTACTGGCGCTTCCTGCCCTTCCGGAGCTGGTAGAGGGGCGGCTGGGCCACAAAAACCCGGCCGGCTTCGACCAGCGGGCGCATGTGCCGGAAGAAGAAGGTGAGCAGCAACGTGCGAATGTGGCTGCCGTCCACGTCCGCGTCACACATCAGGATCACCTTGCCGTACCGCCGGCGGGACGGGTCGAACTCATCGGCTCCCACGCCGCAGCCGATTGCGCTGATTATCGGGGCAATCTTGTCAGAGCTGAGCATCCGGTCGACGCGCGCCTTCTCGACGTTCAGGATCTTGCCCCCAAGCGGGAGCACCGCTTGCATGGTTCCGTCTCGGCCCTGCTTGGCAATCCCGCCGGCCGAGTCGCCCTCGACCAGGAACAGCTCCGTGTGGTCGCGGTCCCGGCTCTTGCAATCCCAGAGCTTACCCGGCAGGTTTCCAGAGCTCAGGACGCTCTTGCGCGCCAACTCCCTAGCCTTCCGGGCGGCCTCGCGCGCTTGGGCTGCCTGAAGGCACTTTTGGATGATGCGCTTCGCGTCGGCCGGATTCTCCGTCAGGAAGTTGCCGAGCTGCTCGTTGAGGGTCTGCTCGACGAACGTCTGGACCTCGGGATTCATTAACCGGACCTTCGTCTGAGCCTCAAACTGAGGGTCGGGCACCTTGACCGAGATCACCGCGGTCAGACCCTCGCGCAGGTCCTCACCTGTGGGAGTGACCTGGCCCTTCAGTAGGCCTTCCTTACGGGCATAGTAGTTCATGGTGCGCGTCACGGCCGTTCTGAAACCGGACAGGTGCGTGCCGCCGTCGATGTTCAGGATGTTGTTCGCGAAGGCTAGGACGTTCTCCTGGTAGCCGTCGTTGTACTGCATCGCGACATCACAGACCAGCCGCTGGCCCTCGTCAGCAGCGTGGAAGCAGACGACGTTTGCATGGATCGGCGCCTTGCCGCTGCTCAGGTGCCTGACGAACTCGCGCAGCCCATCGCTGAAACAGTATTCATCGCGCTTGCCCGAACGCTCGTCGATGATCTGGATACGTACGCCCTCGTTGAGGTAGGCGAGCTCTCGCAGACGTGTGGCCAGTGGCTCGTACCGGAACTGGCAGTCGGCGAATATCTCGGGATCCGGTTGAAACTCGACGCGCGTGCCACTCTTGCGGCTTCTGCCGACTACCTCCAGTTCACGCAGAAGCTTGCCCCGCGCGAACCGGATCGCGTAGACCTGCCCGTCCTGAGTCACCTCCACCTGTAGGAACTCAGACAGTGCGTTCACCACGCTTACGCCCACGCCATGCAGGCCGCCCGAAACCTTGTAGATGTCTTGGTCGAACTTGGCGCCCGCATGCAGATAGCTCAGGGCAATCTCGATGGCCGGGCGGCCGTTGATCCGAGGGTTCTCATGCTTCATCGGCCCGACCGGGAAGCCCCGACCATCATCCTCAACGGTGCAGCTACCATCGGCGTTCAGACGCACCAAGATGTTCTTACAGAACCCCGCCATCGCCTCGTCGATCGCGTTATCGACGACCTCATGAACCAGGTGGTGCAGGCCCCCGATGCCGGTGTCACCGATGTACATCGCCGGGCGCCTACGGACAGCGGTCAGACCCTCAAGGACCCGGATCTTGCTCGCGTCGTAGTTGCTGGGCGCTGGCTCTCGGCCTGCCGCATGCTGGGCAGATGCAGGCTGTATGTGCTTGCTTGGCTCTTTACCACTCATTGTCCGTTTCAAGACCTCGCCGCTGCGACCAGCGTCACCGTCCTACACTTGCGGCGCCCGCAGGTGGGGCTGCGCCGAGTCGGTGCGCTGAGAACCTGCTGGCACGCTGTTGGGGTGCTGCAGAGGCCCGGCCTGCAGTTTGAAGGCTATGTCTGTGATGCCTGTCGCTGTCAGCTGCCTGTGAATAAGCTCAAGCAGTGGCAGGTACCACTGCACCCGCATCAAGTATAGCCGCCCTGGTGAGTCAACATGAATCGTCACGGTGCCGCTCCGCACAGCCCCGACTGTGCAGTGCCGAAGCAGCTCGGCTGGTAAGTGCTGCTCCAGCATGGCAGTGATTGTTCCTCGCAAGCCCTGTGCCTGTCCAGCTAGCCGGTCCACCAGCTCAGCCATTATCCTGCCGAGCGGGTGTGCGGTGCCCGATAGTCCGGACTGTCGGGACATTAAGTTAGCTGCTTTGTGTCGCATGGCTCAGCTACTTCTTTAGCCAAGGCTCACGGGCATGATGACGTACACGAAATCGTCACCGGATCTCAGCAGGCCAGGCCGGTTACTTTCCTTCACCTCCAAGGTGACCAGTTCCTGATCCACGACCCGCAGTGCCTCAACAAGGAACGTTGGGTTGAAGCCGATCTCCAATGCCTCGCCTGCATAGGGTACGTTCATTGTGATCGTCGCCTCACCCTCATCTGGGGTCCGACTTGAGAAGACCAAGCTGTCCGCGCGGAATGCTATGCGAACACCCTTCGAGTCCTCGCTTGTCAGTAGTGCTGCTCGTGCTACCGCGCTTAGCAACTCCTGTGTAGGGAGTTCAACTTTCTTATCACAGTCTCGTGGGATTACGTCATCATACTTCGGGAAGTGACCCTCGACAACCGCCGAACTCAGAACGACCGGCCCAGCCCTGACGATCACTTGGTTCGGAGCAAACTTGACGGCAACATTCTCTCCACCCTCGTCCAGCACGCGCGCGAGAATCCGCATCGACTTGGCTGGAACAATCACCTCTGTGGGCTGTTCCACACTCCTGCTCAGAGCCCCACGCACTTGTGCCAGACGCCGTCCGTCAGTCGCAACTAGCACGAGGTGCTTGTCCTTTCTCTCCCACAGAACGCCGTTGATTGCATACCGCGTGTTCTCCCTTGCTGCTGCATAGACGGTCTTAGCTACCATCGTCGCAAGCAAGCGGCTGTCAATCTCAAGATCCGGCTCACCTTCAAGTTCAGCAACTGGCGGGAACTCACGCGGATCGTGACCATATATCTGAAAATGGCTATCGCGGCCACGCACGTGACATACATTGTCAGCGACCTCCAGCGCCAATGTCTCGTCCGCAGACTCACGGACTACCCGGCTGAATTTGTCCGCAGGTACCAGTGCTTCACCGGGCTCGGTAATCTCAACCTGAGGAACCGAGAAGCGAACGCCGACCTCCAAATCCGTCCCCAGCAATACCAGCCTGTCCTCGGCGGCACTGAGCCGCACACACTGGAGGACCGCCTTGGGTGTGCGCGAGGCTACAACACTCGTAGTAACACCCAACGCCTCGTTCAATGCTGCCCGGTTAATAATCCCTTTCATGATCAAGGTCCTTTCGGCCTATCATTTCCTCATCCATGAGACATAGTACTTACTTTCTGGTAGCAGTCCTAGAACCTGTTGGGCATGTGGGTACGCTCGGGTGTCTTTCGCAAAGTGCTATTTTATGACAGGTTGAGGGCGCTTTGCAACAGGCCAGGGCTGTGAGCAAGCTGTTGGTTTTACGCAATGCCGGGGGCTGGATGGGTGGCGGATAGCTGCAGATGCGTGCGGCGGGTGCAGCTACCTGCATGTAGGTAACAGCTAGCCTGCTTCTGGTGTTAGTGAAGAGCTTGCTGGAGAGCCTGAGTGAGTTCATTGAGCACTTGGTCGAGTTGCTTGTCCGCCCGTCGTAGTGAGCTGATACAGCGGCTGGCGTGCAGGACCGTGCTGTGATCGCGGCCACCAAAGTATCCACCTATCTCCTGTAGGCTCAAGGGAGTCATCTCCCGAGCTAAATACATGCATACCTGCCGAGGTAGGGCGATGGAGCGGTTGCGCTTCTTGCCCCGTAGGTCCGAAGCTCGAACGTTGTACCTCTTAGTGACCGTCTCGACAATGTCAGGGATAGTTGTCTGTGCTGGTTCCGCTGGCGGGTGGTCTGCCAGAGCCTGCTCAGCAAGAGCAGCGTTGATTGGACTGCTGCCTTGCCGGCTTAGGGCATCAACCTTCAGGATCGCTCCCTCAAGTTCGCGGGTGTTCGACGCAATCCGACTGGCGATTAGATGCATGACCTCTTCAGGCAGATCAATGCACCGGAGCTTTGCCTTTTTCCGAAGGATGGCCATTCGGGTCTCAAGAGCTGGCTGGTCGATGCGCACGACGAGACCCCAGTTAAAGCGGCTTATGAGCCTGTCCTCAAGACTCGGAATGTCCTTTGGGAGGCTGTCAGCTGACAGGATGATCTGCTTCTGCGCCTGGTAGAGCGTGTTGAAAGTGTGGAAGAACTCCTCTTGGCTACGCTCCCGCTCTGCGAGAAACTGCACGTCATCAATTACCAACATATCTACATGCCGGTAGCGGTAGCGGAAGTCATGCATTGCCCCATGCTCAACCGCCTCAAGAAAGTGATTGATGAAGCTTTCGCATGATAGGAACAGGATACGACTGACAGGATCGCGCTCAACAATGCGGTGGCAGCTTGCCTGCAGTAGGTGGGTCTTACCAAGCCCGACGTTGCCGTGCAGGAACAGCGGGTTGTACGCACGGCCTGGTGCGTCGCTGACGGCAACGCAGGTGGCGTGCGCAAGCCGGTTACACGGGCCGGTTACAAATTGCTCAAACGTATAGTCAGGGTTCAAGCTGAGCAGCTCACTGCTGCGGTCGAAAGACAGAACGTGCAGCTCGGGGGAGTACCCTGGCCCATCGCCCGGAGCACTGAAGCGGACCGTGACCAGGCGACCAGTTGCCGCTTGGGCTCCCTCAGCAAACGCGCGAGCACAGTGGTCACTTAGGTAGCGCTGCTGAGCATGGTTGGCAACACGAATCCTAAGCACGCCGTGGTCGAGCTCTTCCGGCTCAAGCTCGTCAAACCAGCTGCGCGCCAGGCTGTTGTGGTACATCCGGATGTAGCCGAGAATGTCAGCCCACAGCGAATCACTTGCCGTCGGCATCGCGCGCCTCTGCTGCCTCCGCCGCGGGGCGCACCCAGCGAGCTAGCCGTACACCGCAGAGATGCAGGTAGGACTAGCAGCTTCCCTTATCATAATTGCTTAACAGCCTAGGACTTGCGGTGCGCCACACGCAGCCCTCTGCATGGCCGCAATTATAGCAGGCTGGCGCCGACCCCGTAAACAAAAAAAGCCTGAGACCCGCGCCACGGCGGCAATCCTTGACGGCGATCCGTAGTCGGGCAGCCTGGTCGTTCTCTCGTGCGACCGGTAGGATAGGCGGTGATGAATTCCTCCCAACGCGCGCAGCAGACCGCCCGATCAGAGGCAGCCTACCATGCAGCGCGCCAGCTCCTGCCGGGTGGGGTGAACTCGCCGGTGCGTGCCTTCCGCGCTGTAGGCGGCACTCCCAGATACATAGCTCGCGGCGAGGGCGCGCTGCTCATCGACGTGGACGGGAACGAGTATATCGATTATGTAGCCTCCTGGGGCCCACTCATCCTGGGTCACGGACACCAAGGAGTACTCGATGCTATCGCGGGAGTGATGCGGGCGGGTATTTCCTTTGGCGCACCCACAGAACTGGAGACACGGTTGGCGGAGCTGGTCGTCCAGGCCCTCCCGTCGGTGGAGATGGTACGCTTCGTCAACTCAGGGACGGAGGCAACGATGAGCGCCGTCCGCCTCGCGCGCGCGGCAACAGGGCGTACCCTCATCATTAAGTGCGAGGGTTGCTACCACGGGCATGTTGATGCTCTACTGGCTCGGGCCGGCTCCGGGGCCACGACTTTCGGCACCCCGTCCTCGCCGGGCGTGCCGGCGTCGGTCGTCTCACAAACACTGCTTGTTCCCTACAACGACCGGACCAGTATGGGGCGCATCTTTGAGGAGCATGGTAGCCAAATCGCAGCTCTGCTGGTCGAGCCGGTCGCGGGCAACATGGGCTGTATACCCCCAGCGGATGGGTACCTCCCAGGGCTGCGAGAACTCTGTGACACGTA
Source organism: uncultured Planctomycetales bacterium (assembly GCA_964347585.1). Lineage (GTDB taxonomy): Bacteria > Planctomycetota > Phycisphaerae > UBA1845 > CAYGAN01 > CAYGAN01. The sequence goes on from CAYGAN010000054.1 coordinate 21,443, forward strand.
CGGTGCACTGCTGGTGTTCGACGAGGTAATTACGGGCTTTCGCGTCAGCTACGGTGGGGCCCAGTCGCGCTATGGGGTCATGCCCGATCTGACCTGCCTGGGCAAGGTCATCGGCGGAGGTCTGCCGGTTGGTGCCTACGGTGGGCGCCGCGATCTGATGGTGCAGCTGGCGCCGCTGGGGCCCGTGTACCAGGCTGGTACACTGTCCGGCAACCCGCTGGCGATGGCCGCCGGGGTCGCCACGCTACGTGCGCTGCAGCAGCCGGGCGTGTACGATCAGCTCGAGCAGCTCGCATCACGCTTGGGCCAGGGCTTGGCCCGGGCCGCACGTCAGGCGGGCGTGAGCACATGGCAGAGCCGCGTGGGGAGCATGATGGGGGTGTTCTTCGCAGCCCGCCCCGTGGCCGACTACGACGCTGCGATGACCAGCGACACGCAGGCCTACGCCAAGTTCTTCCACGCGATGCTCAACCGAGGGGTCTATCTGGCCCCGTCCCAATTCGAGTGCCTCTTTGTGTCCACGGCGCACACTGAGGATCAGATTGATCGGACCATTGCTGCTGCGGAGGAGGCCTTCGCCGAGGCCGAGTCTGCCTGAGCCGCCCCACGCTGACGTTTCTTGCTGGATGGGCGCGTGACTTGCCCAGGCCAGACGACGCCGTTGGCGGATACGCAAAGGTCGGGTGTTCGCCGCGGAATCAGTCGAGGTAGCCCAGGTCTGTGAGCCGCTCGGCGAGGATGCGCTTCTCTTCCTCGGTGTAAACTTCCTCTTCTGGGAGGACGCGCTCGCGGGCTTGCGGGGGCTCAAACTCGACGACCGGGGGAGTCTCGAACATGGCGGCAATGACCTGGCCCTCCATGTCGATGGGCACGCGCAGCCCCAGCGCGGCTAGTACGGTCGGAGCGATGTCAGCGATGCCGGCGTTGACCCGTTGGGCACTGCTCACGTGGGGTCCGCAGGCAACCAGAATCCCGTCCACGCGGTGGGTCCCCTCCATGCGATGGGAGCGGCACCACCGCACGGGTGAGAATCCCCGAATCTTCCGCACGACCGCCAGTCCCGCCGCCGGGACCAGCAGCAAGTCCGGCAGCCATGGGTTCTCGTCGCGCGAGCATCCGTACAGCTCCTCGGTCTTGTGGACCTCCTCGAAGATAGGCGAGTCCTTACCGTTATCGCCGTTGCATCGCGCCGCCAGCAGCCTGGCGCGAAGCTCGTCTCGCAGGACTTCGTAGGCTTGCAGGCTGACGATTCCCTCGGGCTGGCGACCGGCAAGGTTGATGTACAAACACCCGTAGATGCCGCCGTGCATCACGCAGGCGCGCGTTCTCGACCAGTCGATTGCTAAGTCGTGTTCAATGCCGCAGGGATTGGCGAACCGCCCGTTCTTCCGCCGCACAATCCGCTCCACGATGTAGCTGCCGCGTGTGCGCGCCTGCGACAACGTCCCGCGGAGGGTCAGGTACCCCCATCGCTTCAGCAGGAGATTCGGCTGGGCCTTGCCGTCCAAGCTGCCGTGGCCGTGGTCGGAGATGACCAGGACGGTGGCGTTCTTGGAGCGGGCGTAGTCAACAAGCTGCCCGATCGCCGCGTCGAGCCTTTCGAAGCAGCCGGCTGCCAGGTGAGCGCGGGTCGGGTTGCGTGAAGCGCTCTTGGGGTCCAGATACTTCCAGGCCTTGTGCTGAAGGTTGTCCACCAGCTTGAGCAGCACCATCAGCACGTGCCAGTCGTACCTCTCGCCGCAGAATCGCGCCAGTTCATAGCCTTGATCAAAGCTCTGGCTGATGTACTCGAGATTCTGCGCGAACAGTCGGCTGCCTCCGAAGACCTTGCGTTGCCAGTTTGTCCGGTAGGTATAATCGGGCCATCTGTCCAGGATCTGCTGTTTGAGTTGGGATGGGTAGGTGAACTCCACGTCGATGTTCGGGGTCTCGAAGCCACTGATCACGAAACCGTTGACCTTCTTGGGCGGGTAGGTCATAGGCACGTTGATCGAGCCGACGCGAAAGCCCTTTTCGCTGAGTATCTCCCAGATGGTCTTTTCCTGGATCTCGAACGTGCTGTTGAAGTTCAGCGAGTTGGTGTGGGCGTCGTATTTCTCGAAATCGACGATGCCATGGCGCCCCGGGCCCTTGCCAGTCATGAAGGTGGTCCAGGCGGCCGGGGTAATGGGCGGCTTGGTCGATTCAAGCACGCCGGAAGCGCCCTCGTCGATCAGGCGCTTCAGGTTGGGCATGCGGCCGGCCTCGATCATCGGGTTGAGGACGTAGAAGGTGGCCCCGTCGAGCCCGATGATCATTACCCGCTCAGCCAGCGCGGGCAGTTCCCGGCGCGGTTGAACCATGGCCGGCTCGTCC
>CAYGAN010000055.1:0-4396 GCA_964347585.1 uncultured Planctomycetales bacterium
AACGGTTCTGGGAGTTGGATATTCGCGGAATCGACCCGGTGGGCGTGGACTATCGCGGACGATTCCTGATACCCGTTTACAGCCGACCCCAGGGCGAATCGTCCGATTCCTGACAGGCTCCGAGCTGTGCAGCGGGATCGGACGGCGATCGGTGCCTTCCCGCGATATCGTGCGATCCTACGGGGCTAGCAAGACCTGAGAGATCCAGAGCGCCTCTTCAATCGCGTCGGGAGGTGGCGAGACACCCGTCGGAGGCCAAGCCCCAACTGCGTAAGCATATATGTCCAGAGGCGGAATACGCTTGATGTTATTGAGAGCCGACACATGCCCGTCGCAGAACAGGAAATTCAGCGCCTTGACTCCATGATTGTCCCATTCGCGCGGTTCGGCATCGAAGTCCGGTTGGTCTGCAACGTTATCTTGCAGTAATACGATGCGGGCTGGATCGCGCGTGTTGCCAGTTGTCTTCCTGTCCTTTGCCGTAGCACCGGCGTCCTGGAACTTACCGAAGTACAGCCTGTACATATAGCTCATCGCGTTCCCATTGTCGTGGGCGTCGCCGGCGGGGCCGCTCAACGCGCCTGCGTCGGTCGGGTTGTTCTGCGTGGCCGGACACTTGAAGATCTCGAAGTTCTTGACAGGACTCTCCTCGTGCAGCAGCGACAAGTCGCCGTCCCCGCTCGCCGGGTAGTGTGGATCGTTGTCATGCAGGTAACCGTTGATGCGCAAGTTGATCTCGCGCATCCGTCCGGCGCAGACGCGGATGTTCGACTGCCAGATGGCCTCTTGCAGCGACGGCAGCAGGATGGCGATCAACAGTGCGATGATCGCGACGACCACCAACAGTTCAATAAGGGTAAAAGCTGGTAAACGCCTTGCGGACTTCATGGCAGCACCTCCAACCCCCCGGCATCAAGAGTGTTGACCCCCCGCTGTGCCGACGGATGGCCAACGACGTTGGGCGCCGCGTTCTCGCCCGAGCGGCCCGCAGTCGAAGGATTAAGAGGCGCTTCCCTCCATACGTACTATGGCACCTTGATGGGTGTCCGGCAAGTAGATCGGCCCGTTGGCGCCCGGAGAGTCAGCTGCGGCGGCGGCTCGGAAAAACCGACGCTTGGCGCGAGGGCAAGGCCCTCATCGGAACGTCTAGGCCGGCGTGGATGGGGCCGGGAGTTCTGTTGGCCGAACGTGTTAGAGGCGTTCAGCGGTTGCAGGCCAGGCAATGCTAGTTCCGCACTCCGCGCAGATCCCGCTTTCATTGCCTCTCAGGTTGTAGCCGCAGCTCTGGCAATGCGTGCTGGGAAACGGGCGGAATCGCCGCCACAGAATAACGGTCAGAATCATGCTCGCCACGCAGGGTATCCACAGAGGCAAATGGAACGCGACGATGCTACGCGAGGAATCGGTGTCGAGTGTCGGCCACGGAGGAATGGCGACGCCGCTTGGCCACCGGTCGAGCCCGGTTGTGTGGCATGGAGCACGGGGCAGGCTGTTGAGCGCTAAGCCCCCACGACACAAGATCACTTGGAAGGTCTTGCCGTTCGCACGGACCCACTGGTAACCGTAGCCATACTCCACGCTTACCCAGCACGTCCCCAGGAGAAGCGCACTCAGGGCTGCCAAGAAACATTTGATGAATCGTCGCTTCCGCGGGTGCGTCATTGCATTGTCATTCTTAGAATCTCAGAGCGGCAAGTCCACCCCCTTTGGCGGGGGACGGATTCCGTCAGTCATGTTGCACGGCCCTTGCAGCGATTCATCCCCCATCCACGCTCCGCGTGGGTCGGGCGCGCGAGTGGAATGTAGTGGTGGTTGGCGGGCGGGGTGTTTACAATCTTCGGCCCCCGTGGGCGCCGTGGCCATCGGGCGGCCGGGTGGCCCAGTTCCTTCGGCGCCGGGGGAGATGTATAGGGTGGGTCCTTGACCCTCGACTCGATTCGGAAGGTAAGGGCGTATTCGCCTGCTTCATCGGGGCGGCAGAGAAAGGCAGGGGTTCCTATGGCAAGCGGAAGCGAGACATCACGACGCGAGTTTCTGGGCCGGACGGCGGCCAAGCTTGGTGCGGCTGCGTGTGTGCCGTACGTGATCACGAGCGACGCACTGGCCCGGCCCGGCCGGCCGGGCGCGAACGACCGCATCATCACCGGTCACATCGGCATAGGCGGGATGGGCAGAGGCCATCTTCGCGCCGACGCGGCAGCGCTGTGCGACGTCGATGCGAACCACCTCAAGGGTGCAGCCGAGCGCGTCCCCGGCGAGCCGGCGCTGTACAAGGACTACCGCCGCGTTCTCGACCGCAAGGATGTCGACGCGGTCGTCATCGCCTCGCCGGACCACTGGCACGGCTTGATGACGGTGCACGCCTGCCAGGCCGGCAAGGACGTCTATGTGGAAAAGCCCGCCAGTAAGACCATCGAGGAAGGTCGCGCGATGGTCAAGGCGGCCAAGCGCTACGGGCGCGTGGTTCAGGTCGGCTCGCAAGGCCGCTCGACGGGGGCCGCTCATGCCGCGTGCCAGTACATCCGCAACGGCCAGCTCGGCCCGGTGCGCAAGGTCACGTGCTGGCACTATCCTAACCCGGTCGATAAGAGCAACACGCCGGACACGGATCCGCCTGAGCATCTTGACTGGGACATGTGGCTCGGCCCGGTGCGCTGGCTGCCGTACAACAAGCTGCGATGCCACTTCAACTTCCGTTGGTTCCTCGAGCTCGGCGGCGGGCAGATCCGCGACCGTGGCGCCCACGTCATGAGCGTGGTGATGTGGTGCATGAACCACGATCACACCGGTCCGGTCAGCGTGGAAGCCACAGGCGAGCCCCCGCACAGAGGGCTTTACGACTGTCCCGTGAGCATGGAAGTGAAGTACGAGTTCCAGAACCCGGATTGGACCCTGACCTGGAGCCAGCCCGGCAAACCCGAGCAGGGCGCCGGCTTCGGGGCCAAGTACTGGGGCGAGAAGGACACGCTGGTGGTCACGGGAGGCGACGGGGGCTGCGGTGCCGAACGCAAGGCCATGGAGTACCAGGTCCCGCCGGGCGGGCAGCGCGTCAATCGCAGTCCCGGTCACAGGCAGGATTGGTTCAACTGCATCAAGACGCGGCAACAGCCAATCATGCCTATTGAGGCGGGCCATCGCGTCGCAAGTTTGTGCATCCTGGGCAACATCGCCTACGTGCTTGGGCGCAAGCTAAAGTGGGATCCGGTCAACGAGCAGTTCATCGGTGACGAGGAGGCGAATCGCATGCTCAGCCGGCCCAGCCGCGGCCCGTGGCATCTGTAAGAGCCGGTTGCCAGTTCCAGGAGGAATGAATCGTGCACTACACAATAACAATAAGGCGTCACGTGCGGATAACCGGGGTGTTGCTCGCGGTCCTTGTGATCGGGCCCCGAGGCGTCGTCAGCGCCCTGGAAGCGCCGGTCCAGGAGTTCCTCACCAAGATCCGGAGCGACGACGCCGACGTTCGCTACGCGGCCTGGCGCGACGCGCACCTTGTGGGCGCTCCGGCGGTGGCGCCGCTTGCAGAGCTGCTGGCCAGCGAAGATGCGGGCGTAGCCAAGGCCGCCGGCGAAGCGCTCAAGGCGATCGTCCACCACGCCGGCCGACCGGGTGCCGCCGATGACCGCCAAGCCGTCGCCGCTCAGTTGGTCAGGCCCCTTCATCCGAGCTGGCCGAACAAGGTCCGCGCCGAGGCGCTCCACCTGCTCGGCTTCATCGCCGGCGATGAAAGCGTCCCTGCTATTGCCAAGCTGCTGGCTGATCCTGAGCTGCGGGAGGATGCGCGCCTCTGCCTGGAGCGCGTCCCCGGTGAAGCAGCTACGCAGGCTCTGATCCGTGCGCTGGCGACAGCGGACAAGGACTTCAAGCCGCGAATCATCGAGGCGCTCGGTCAGAGGCGGTCGCGGCAGGCCATCGAGGCCCTGAGAAAGGCCGCGCGCGATCGCGACCCGAGCGTCTCCCGTGAGGCGCTCGCTGCGCTGGCCCGCATCAGACAAGCGCCCGGCAAGCCCTTTACGCCTGACTCCGTCGAGAAGCTCTCTGACGCAGAGCTGCTCAGGGTTGCGGACGAGTTCCTGCGCTTTGCCGACGGGTGCGCAGCTGATGGCGATGTCGAAGCGGCGACGAGCCTTTACCAGGCGGTGCTCAAGCGCGCCAAGGCGGAGCATCTACGGTGCGGGGCTCTAATCGGGCTCGGCTCGGTTGGCTCTGCTTCGGCTGTGGAGGTCGTCCTGCCGGCGCTGACCGACGAGTCGGTTGTTGTCCGCAAGGCGGCGACGCGCTCGCTTGTCTCGATGCCGGGCGCAGCTCCCGATGTGGGCTTGGCGGCGCTGTTCGAGGCGCGCTCGCCGGACGCCCCCGCGGTGCTCCGAGCGACGGCGCTTCGCATTCTGGCCGC
>CAYGAN010000055.1:4406-7229 GCA_964347585.1 uncultured Planctomycetales bacterium
TCGTCCTGCCGGCGCTGACCGACGAGTCGGTTGTTGTCCGCAAGGCGGCGACGCAGTCGTTGACGTCTATGACCGGCGCGGGCGTGGAGGAAGCGATCGTCAAGGCCATCAAGGCCGCCGAGCCGGCCGTCGAGGCGTTGCTGCTCCGAGTGCTGGCGGCACGTAAGTCGCCAAAGGCTGATGCGCTCATCAGAGGGGCCGCCAAAGACGACAGCGCTGAAGTTCGCGTGGCGGCGTTCGATTTGCTCGGCGGACTGGATGATCCGAAGTTGGCCCCGACGCTTCTCGATGCGGCTCAGACAGGCTCCGAGCAGATCAGGACCGTAGCGCTGTCGAGCTATCTGAAGCTGGCGCAGGTTCAGCTTGCCGGAGGTCAGAAAGCGCAGGCATTGGACATGTACCACCGCGCGTTGGGCCTGGCGAGCGACCGCGGCCTGCAGGCCGAGGCGCTGGGCGGCATCGCCGCCATCGCCAGCCCCGATTCCGCACCGAAGGTCAGGGCGTTGCTCAGTTCGGCCGTCTCGCATGATGCCTGCCAAGCGTACATGACCATTGCCGCCGCTCTCGCCGCCGATGGCCAGAAGCACAGAGCCGTTGCGATGTTCGCTGAGGTCCTCGGACGGAGCTCTTCGAAGGAGATCCTCGGATCAGCTTTGGCGGAGCTCAAGAAGCTCGGGGTCGAGCCGGCCGCGCTCGCGCGCCAAGCGGGCTTTGTCGCGGACTGGTGGCTGATCGGTCCGTTCCCGAATCCAAAGAAGACCGCCTACCGCATCGAGTACTTCCCCGAAAAGCACGTGGCGCTGACTCGCGGCGGCGAGTTCGACGGAAAACCCTTCCGGTGGAAGAAGTTCACCACCGATCAGATCCCCGCGGTAATTGATCTGACCCAACAGTTCGACCCGCACGAACACGTGACTGCGTACGCCTATGCCGAGATCGAGAGCGCCGGGCCTCGGCCGATCAAGATCAAGATCGGCAGCGATGACGGGGTTGTCTGTTGGCTGAATGGAGAGCGCATCCACGGCACCAACGCCGACCGCGGACTCCAGGTGGATCAGGACGTCGTGCCCGCTAAGTTGCGGCAGGGCAAGAACGCCTTACTGGTTAAGATACTGCAGGGCGGCGGCGGCTGGCAGCTCTGCGTCCGCATCACCGACGAGCAAGACAATCCGTTGCAGTCCCCGGAGCTTGTCGAGTGAATAATCATTCCAGCCCCGCGCCGACGCCTCGGCGGAGCTGAGTCGCTAGAGCGGGGACATTGCTTGTTCGGGCAGCGGTCCCTACTTCGCCCGTCGTCCGACGGCGGCCAGGTAGATCACGAATTCCTTCTTGCCGTCCGCGCCGATAACGCGGTTCATCGCGTCGTCATCGAACGCCGCCACTCCGCAGCAGCCGAGCCCCAAGACCTCGCACGCCAGGTACAGATTCTGGCAGGCGTGCCCGGCGTCGAGGTAGATGTACCGGTATGCCCGTTGTTGGTACTTCCACCGCGCTCGGTCGATGACGGCCGACCAGATGAACGACGCGCCGCAATCGGCCAGCATCTGTTGCCCCAGACAGGCTTGAGCGACCTGATCGCCGATCGTCTCATCACTACGCAAGCGGACGAGCTGATGGTCAAGCGGCAGATAGCGGTACAGGCCCGCCTGGAGGCGTTCCGTCCGGCAGACGCCCAGATATGTTTCCAGTGGATACCTCGCTCCCGCTGACGGCGATGCGCGCAACGCGTAACCGTCGATGACGGCCGTGACGCCCTGCGTTGCCCAAAGCAGCATTGCCAGTTCGTCAAGCTTGACGGGCGAATCGGCGTAGTCCCGGCGGGATCGCCGCGCTGCGAGCGTTTTGCAGAAATCCGTCGTAGGCTCCGCGAGCGTCTTCTCCACCTCGGGCAGGTCGGTTCGCTCAGCCCCGGGCGGGATCGGCTTCTGGGGCGGAGGCTCAGGCAGGCCCGCCGACATGTCACTGGCTGAGCGAAAGTACCGGTACTTGGTGTACTCTTGGAAGGTCTCGCCGATGGTTTCGCTGTTCACCGTGCTCATGGCCTGACTCCTTCTCGCTGGAGACGATAGCGGCTGGCCCACACGATCACCACAGGCCGACCCCTCCGTCCCCGCCAATGTCTCCCGCGAGCGGCGCCGTATCCGCCTGGGCGGGCGGCGGCTAGGCCTCTGCCTCTTGATCTGGACGGCCCTCGGGTCGCCCTTTGGCGACTGAGTTCGCGTGGTGGTGGCCGGGCGATTGCAGAACGGCCGCGGGCGGATGACTTGACGCGTGGGCCTGGCTCGCGGCGATCGGGTCTTCTGATCTGTTCAGATGGCCGGTTTGGGTTTGGCGGCCTCTTGCGGTTCGGGTCTTCTGGCCGTTTGGACAATCGGCTTCGCCGCCGGTTGCGAGGCGCCATAGGCAGGCCGCGCCAGGGCACCGCTTGTCTCGCCGCGCTTGCCGATGAGAGGGCGTGGCGCGGCGGCTGTCCCTTTCCTTCGTCCGCCAGGTCCCTGTGGCTCCGGGCTTCCCGCAGCTTGCACGGTCGGCCTGCCAGCCGATTGCAGGCGCGGCCTGCCGGACGATCTCGTTTCCACCTGGGCCGCCACCCGCGTCGGGCCGGGTTTGGCCGTGGCGCCAGCCTCGGCCAGCGCCGTAGGCATGTGTCTCGGCATCAGCGTCGGGGCCATGACGAGTTGGACGAACCTCTCATTCGTGGCGCTGACGTGCGCGCCGGTCCACCCGTACTTGGCATGCCGGCTACTCCAGCCGATGTTGACCACCTTGCTGCCACAGCTCGGGTGACGCAGTCCCACCAGCCCAGCCGGTTCGCCGTTTCCT
>CAYGAN010000055.1:7239-12044 GCA_964347585.1 uncultured Planctomycetales bacterium
CCGCCGATCGTTCCAAACACCCTCGCCGGACCGGCCAGAATCCCGTCGCGGTGCGAGTAGTACACGTACACCTTCCCGCGGACGTGTCGGAGTGCTTTGCTCATGTCATAGTCCGACGACAAGCTGGAGCCGATCAGGTACATGTTCTCGATCTTGCGGCCGGGCTTGAGATGCTCGACAGCCCGCATGGCCACCCCGGTGCCTGCGGACAGCGAGATGAGGTTGACTTCGTTGTCAGGGTAGCGGTTCAGATAGTCGTCGATGTTGCCGGCCAGGCGTGCTGCGCCCAAGCACATCAACGGCTTGAGGATTTGGTCGGCGACCGGGCTCATTGTCAGCGACCAGTGAAACGAGCATACGTGCCCTGGGTATCCGGCCTTGTTCAGGCCCCTCGCGACGTCGCCCACACCGAAGCCCCAGTTGCCGGCGCCACCGAGATACCACACCCGCCCGAAGCGCTCCTTCGGATCGTGGCATCCGAGCACCAGCAACAACGGCGCACAGAGTATCAGAGTAGATAGTTTCGTTTTCACTTCCTTGTGTCTCCCGTCGATCCGTCCCCGTTCTATCGGCCGCTCCTTCTCGCCGACGGAGCGCTCGCCCTCGGCCGCGCCACCTTCGGGCCGATCTCCTGCCAGCGATTGTTCACCAGAATCCACGATCGCCCCGTGATCACGTCAATCCGCTGCACGACGCGAGTTGACGCATTGGAGCCGATCGCGAATTCGTATTGCGAGTGAGGAATCGCGCCTCGTTCCAGACAGGGGTGCCAGGCGTCGCCCTTGCCATATACCCACGCTTGCCCGGTGACTGTGTTGCACTTGATCGGCGTGACATATCTTTCGTTCGCATCGATGATGATGTGGTACGCAGGCGGGGCACAGCCTGCTGCGAGCACAAGCGGCATCAGCCACAACAGCAACAGCTTCCTCATTCCCAATTCTCCTTCTCTTGACTGAGCGCGTGGCGGACCGTACGGATTGTCGGATAGCAGCCGCTGCACCGCACCTGCAGGCTCGAGAGCGCTTCAACCCGTGCGTACCACCTGGGCATTCCGGATGAATAAGCTGAAAGCGGCGATCGAGCAAGTACCTCCTGTTGTGTTGCTCGAAGAGCCGCCAGAGTGATGTCGCCACCAACCGAAGCTGCCGTTCTCGAGCTTGACCGTGGCAGCATGGTATCCGACGCCGCCCGGCCCTGTAAAGAGTCAACCGCCCGCAAATTGACGCTGCCGCCGGATCCGTTTCCACCGGCAGGGCTCGCCGGCTCGGAGCTGGTGCCTCCGTTCCGCATCTGGATCTGGCGGGCAGGGTGTTCTGCTGGCCGGACCCGCCGCCCGCCCCGAAGTGCTGATGCGCGCTCGTCGGGTGAACCGTTGCTGCCGGTTGCGGCACATGCTAGTCTGGGCCAGATGGGCCCATGGAAGAGACGAGCCCGGCCGGAACGCCTTGTCGGTGCTGCCGTGGTCGCCTGCTTGACGACTTCCGCCGCCGCCGGGCCGAAGCCCTTCATCCGAGGGCCGACGGACCGCGCCATGCTCTATGGCGGTCTCGTCTGGTGGGGCATGCCGGACACAGGCCCGAATCTCGGCGGCGATTTCGCCACCAACATTCCCCGCACCATGGAGATGGTTAAGCTCTCCGCGACGACCAACGTTCGTGGGGGATGGGCTGGGGGGCCGTCGAGAAGCGCCGGGGCACCTGTGACTGGCAAGAAACCGATCGCATGATCGACTACCTCCTGGGCAACGGCGTGACGATCGTTTGCTGCCTAGCCTGTCAGCCCGAATGGTCGATGGACGGCGGTGAGGAGGCCAAGCACATCCTCAGGCAGCGCGGGCAGGACAACCTCATCACGGTCCTGCCGAGCAAGCCCGAGTTCTGGCCGGACTACGAACGGTGGCTCGATGCAGCCGCCAAGCGGTACGCGGACAAGATCCGGTATTGGGAGTTGTGGAACGAGCCGGACGGCATGGCCGGCCTGCGCCTCATTCGCGGCGACGACGGGAAGGTCAAGGATATCGAATACGGGGGAGAGCCCGCGTGGTACTTCGAGTACATGCGCCGATCAGCGCCCATTATCCGCAGGAACATTCCCGATGCCCTCATTGCCGCCGGGGCGCTCGAGTCCAAGAGCGGGCTGGAAACGGATTTCATGGAAAAGATGTACGCGTTGGGGGCTCGGCCTTACTTCGACGCCCTGTCGATCCATTGCTACGGCAGCGCGGGGGGCTATCCGTTCAACACCAAGTGGCTCCGTCGCATGCGAGCTTTTCTTGACGAGCACGGCGACCGCGACAAAACGATGTGGGTGACCGAGTATGACATTCATTGCGGCCGGGTGAGTGATCGTCGGCGTGCGTATCGGGTCGCCAGACGTCTGCGAGTTCTTCGCCAAATCCCTTGGATCACGATCTCCCACGGTCATATCCACAATGCTCTGTGGGACGGCAACGTTCACGAGGCCCCGGCGCGCAGTACGCTGCGTCTTGAGAGCTTCCGCGCGATGACGCAAGAGACGGGACCTCGTCATCGGTTTGCGCGCAACTTCGAGGGCCCGGCCCTGCAGCTGCTGAGAGACTGGGAGTGGGACGTTCAGGGCGCGACGGGCGGGCAGGTGGTCGATGGCGGCATTCGGGATGGCGATCCGCACAGCGGGGAACGGTATCTGCTTGGCCAGAGCGGTGCCGGCGCCGTGCGACTGTGCTTCAACGTGTACGTCGGAGCGCCCGATCCGGGGCTGCGATTCTGGTATCAACTGCTGCCGGAAAACACGGACCAACCTGTCACGCTTTCGCTGACGCTGTTGTCGGACAATATCGGGTACGACGCAGTCACCGTCCCCGTCCTGCAGGACAAGGCCCCGGTGGGTCGGTGGGCCCAGGCTCGCGTTCGCCTCAACAGGGCCGTTCCCAAGTTCGCCGGTCTGACGATTATCGAGCTTTCCTTGCTCGCGACCGTACCCGAGGGCAAGCTATCGTTCGGCCTGGACGATCTCGTTCTGGAGTGAGCTTGGACCGGCCCCGGGGTGGCGCGAGCGTCCCGGATCGTTGGATCTTCGGCGGCCGCTTCCTCTACGAGGCCGGCCCCGCGTGAAGATCGAGCAGCGCAGTTTTGAGCCGTTCGATTTCTCGTTCAAGCGCCGCCGAGGCTTCTTTGGCCTGGGTCAGGTCCCCTTTGCGCCCGAGGGTTTCCAGCCTGAGCGCCAACTCGAATGCGCTCTTTGCCGCGAAGTTCCCCACCGAGCCCTTGATCGTGTGCGCCGCTCGCGCGAGCGCCTCGCCGTCCCGGCGGTCGAGGGCCTCCTTGATCTCAGACAATAGCTTCGTACAGTTGTCCAGGAATAGCTCCGCGAGGTCACTGAGAAGCCGCCCGTCGCCGCCCACGCGGGCGAGGGCCTCCGCGGCGTCCAGCACCTCGTCTGCGTCTCGTCTTGCGGGCGGCGCCGTCTCAGCCGCAGCCGAGCCCGCGGCCAGCCTCTCGACGACGTTGAAGAGTTCCCCAGGCCGGATTGGCTTGGCCACGTAGCCGTCCATTCCTGCCGCCAGAGATCGCTCGCGATCGCCCGTCATGGCGTGGGCGGTCAGAGCAATGATCGGTATGCGGGCACGGCTGCCCTGTTCCTTCTGACGGATGGCGGCGGTGGCATCGAATCCGTCCATCTCGGGCATCTGCACGTCCATGAGGACCAAGTCGAAGGGCTCGCCTTCCAACGCGGCAAGTGCCTCCTTTCCGTCGTTGGCCACCACCACCGTGTGCCCTCGCTTCTCAAGCAAGCCGACCGCCACTTCCTGGTTGACGGGGTTGTCCTCGGCCAAGAGGATGCGCAGCGGCCGACGGTCTGCAGCGTCGTCGTCTGCCGCCGGGACGGGCAGCTCCCGCAAGCTCGTCGGTTCCCTCTTAGCCGGCCTGCCGGCGGGCCTTTCGCGCAGCCCAAAACGAGCAGTGAAGTGAAACGTCGTGCCCTTGCCCACTTCGCTGTTGACCCAGATCCGCCCGCCCATCATCTCGACCAGTTGTGACGAGATCGCCAGTCCCAGCCCCGTCCCGCCGTACTTGCGTGCGGTCGACCCGTCGGCCTGCGTGAAGGCCTCGAAGACCAGTCGTTGCTTTTCGGGCGGAATGCCTGCCCCGGTGTCGCGGACGGCGAAATGCAGGCAGACCTCCTGATCCTTTTCGGACTCTGTCTCGACCCGAATGGCCACTTCACCCTGTTCAGTGAACTTGACGGCGTTGCCGACCAGGTTCACGATGATCTGCTGCAATCGCACAGGATCGCCCACCAGCACGTTCGGAACATTCGGCAAGATGTGATAGGCGAACGCGATCCCCTTGCCACGCGCCCGCAGTCCGAAGGGCTTGACGGCCTCGGAGATGCAGTCGCGCAGGTTGAAGTCCGTCACATCAAGATCAAGCTTTCGCGCCTCGATCTTGGAGAGGTCAAGGATGTCGTTGATCATCCGCAGTAGTGATTCCCCCCCCGTCTTTGCCGCCCTGAGATATTCCTGCTGCTGAGAGGTCAGGTCCGTATCGAGCGCGAGTTCCACCATACCAATGATGACGTTCAGCGGGGTCCGGATCTCGTGGCTGACGTTAGCCAGGAACTCGCTCTTGGCCGCACTGCCGGCTTGCGCAGCGATGGCCATCTCGTTGGCGCGCTCCATGGCTTGCTGGAGTTGCTTGTTCGTTCGTTCCAACTCGCGGGTGGCCTCTTCGGCGGCCTCCTTGGCGTGCTGCAATTGCGATTGTGCCCGCTTGCGCTCGGTGATGTCGGTAATCACCCCGTCCTGGCGGATGAGTTCACCG
>CAYGAN010000055.1:12054-22671 GCA_964347585.1 uncultured Planctomycetales bacterium
ACCCGGGTCTCCAGCTCGAACGGCCGGCGTGAGGCCAGGCCCTTCGCGAGCAGCTCAGCAACGAACGCTTGGTCCTCGGTGTGCACGATGCGCGCACCCAGGTCTCCGTCTGCCAGGAGGTCTTGCGCGCGATACCCCAGTATCTGCTCGATGGCGCCATCACATAGCAGGAATCGGTTGGTGCCGGCCTCGACCGAATACAGAATGGCCGGGACCGTCTCCATGACGCGCCGGTAGCGCTCCTCGCTCTCACGCAGCGCCTCTTCCCTCTCCTTGCGCTCGGTAATGTCGCGCACAAACCCGACTACCGCCGAAACCTTCCCCGACGGGCCCCACATGGGGGAAAGGGAGGCATCCTGCCAGAAGTCCCCGCGAGGGAAGTGGATGGCGTATTCCTCGCACAAGGGCTCCCCAGTCTCGAGCACACGCTGAATACTGGCGAGCCTTTTCTTGGCGTCGTCGGGAGGGAGGAAATCCCTAAGCGATTTTCCCGCCAACTCGGCGCTTCGAACGCCGTAGCGTTCGTCAAGGTCCCGCGTTCCCCACGCAGACGTGAGCTTGCCTTGGCGGTCATAGACTACAATCCCCGTCTCATGGAGTGAGCAGAGTATTGCCCTGTGACGTTCTTCGCTCTCGCGCAGCGCCGCCGCCGCCTCCAGGTGGGCTATCGTGCTGCCGATCTGGGCAGTAATCGTTTCGAGAGCGTCGCGGGCGAAGGCGGGCACCTCGTCAAGGGTATGGGAAGCGATGTTCAGGCAGGCGATCACGCCGCCTTCATGACGCACTGGAACCACGGCGATAGCACGCAGCCCTTCGGCACGTTCCGCTTCACTCAGATTCACGCCCAATTGCTGATGGCGACTGTAGATCGGCTCGCCGTCGATGACGATACGTGCGTTGCTTGAGTCCGGACCGTAGTGCGACGCGTTCCTGACATAACGAGGTGACAGTCCCCTATGAGATGCCAGGTCTAGAGCGCCGGAGGTCTTATCGACCAGATAGATGCTGCCGCAGTCCATTTCCGAGACGTCGAGCGCCGCCTCAACGCACAGACGCAGCCCGTCATTGAGATCCGGTGCGGCGCTCAGCGCCAGACTCAATCTGCGTTGTGTGCGGACCAGCTTATCCGCCCGCTTACGCTCGGTGATGTCATGTCCGACTGATTGGAACTCGACGACGTGGCCTTGCGAGTCGAATATCGCCTGGTCATTCCAACGCTGCCAGCGAACCTCTCCGCTGCGCGTCACAACCCGGTGCTCAATCGTGCCGACGGGATTGTCCGGGCCGAGGGAGGCGACGTGCTCTTCTACCTGTTGATGATCCTCTCTGGGCATGACCGGGGTAAAGACGTGGCCGACCAGCTCCTCGCGCGTCTTGTCGTGATAGCGGCAGTAAGCTTCGTTCGCAAAGGTCAGTGTTCCGTCAGGGTGCCAACGACGGATCAGTTCGACTTGGCTCTCGACCACCGCGCGATAAAGGGCCTCGCTTTTTTGCAGCGCTTCCTCGGCATGGGCCCGTTCCAGGGCCGGGGCAACCATGTCGGCGATTCGTTGGAGGGTATCAAGCTCGGCCTCGCCGTATCGGCCGGACGCGTAGGACTGGGCGGAGAGCAAGCCGATAACGTTCCTTCCGCTCCGCACGGGTGCGAACATGAGACTCGCAGAAGGACGATCCCTGTCCCCGAACCGAGTTAGCACCGGACCGGGATTCTGCCGCGTGCGGTTGACGAGCACCGCTTGGCCCTGCAGAACCGGGCGAAGCGACTCGCCCAGGATTTTCCTCCTGCCGCCCATGGTGTCGGCGAAGCACAGGACGCCGAACCGATCATCTTCAGGGCGTCGCACGCCGAAGCAGTAGGCGTCCCACTTCAGCAGGCGGTCGGTCTCCTCGCGCACCACATCGACCATCGCTTCGATGGACGCGCTCGCAGCCAGTCGGCTCGCTAGCCGCGCTAGAGTTTCTCGCTCCTCCTCGGCTCGTTTGCGCTCGGTGACGTCACGCACGACGGCCAGAAGGTGCGGACCTCCTTGGTACTGCACCGAGTTTCCACGCACCTCTACGTCAAGTGTGGTGCCATCCTTGCGGACGTCCACCGATTCTGCGTGGAATTGCCCCCGCGCTTTGACCTGGCGTTTGAAATCCTCGAACAGATCATGGCAATCCGCGTGGACGAGCTTCTTGGCTGAGAGGCTCAGCATCTCCTCCCGCGTGTAGCCATACATACGGCACGCAGCCGGATTCACATCGACGATGGTGCCATCCGAGTCCGTTATGAAAAGAGCGTCGATGGAGGCTTCGAATATGCCCCGGTATTGCTGCTCGCTTCTACGCAGTTCCTCTTCACCGCTCTTTCTCGCGAAAAAGTCCGGGATCTCGTTGGAGTGCATTCTTGCTGCGAGCTTTGGCCTGGCCTTCATGTAGCGCTCAATGTGTGCCTCGATCCGATCCGGGGGCGCCATGATGAAGCGGCAGCAACCGTCACCCTTGGCACGACAAAGGATCTCGCTTGCGACCAGTGTCACACCAAAGCTTTCCTCACACCAGCCGGACGAATACCCGGCATTCATGATGCAGACGGGAGATTCGGCCTCGCGGTCCGTGCGCGTCCATGCATCCGCTTCGAACGAATAGGGGTGATCGTATATGAGGTAATACTCCTCGTCCGGCGAGGGACGCGACTCGGGAAGAATATCAACGAATGCCCACCCGCTGTGAGAGAAGTGAACGGGCCCGGCGGACAGGCGTCCAATCGGATCGGTCAATTGCATCTTGGTATGGAAGCTGCGCGCATCGGATTTTCCGATGGCGTGGGCGAGGTCGAAGAGGATGTTTCGGGCAAAGTCCCAGGCTTCTTTCTGGCGTCCCTCGCCGAAAAGATTCCTGACCAAGGAAAAGAACTCCACGGAGAGCGCCGCGGCCCTTATCAATACATACCGTTCGCCGAAGATCTCGATGGTCCCGTTCGAAGGGTCGGTCCTGCGCCGGGCGAAGTAGCTGGCGACGACCTCTTCGGCCTTGGCAAAGATCGGCTCGACTTCTTTCGGGACTCTTACTGTCTTCAAAGCCATGATCGGTCTCCGTATCCGCAATCGGCGTCGGCGTGCTCGCGAGCAGCGTCCGCGGGAGATGACGGGTAGCGTCCGCCCGCTGATCCTTGCCGTCGCTGACGAACGGTCTCTCCTGGCCCGGCCCAAAGGCACCCGGAGTACGCCGCGTCTATTCTCTGATCGGTTGCAGCCATCCCTTGCTTCGCGTGCGTGTTGCAGGCGACCTAGGTCCTATTTAGGCAGCACTGCTGGGAGGGCGACGGCAAACGCACCCAGCGCGATCAAGAATCCCCGGTGTGCCGATTCTCGCCCCACGTCCCATAGACTGAGGTGGACTTTGATGGCGGCCCGTTAACCGTCAGCAGATCCCAGCACGCAACCGTGAGCAAACCTCGGCGTGAAGTTCTATCGGCCGGCGGGCAGGTCAGGTTGCGTACGCCTCGCAAGCGACGTGCCGAGCCCGTTTGCTCGTTTATGGGCCGCACCAGCTGACCGTCATTGCCAGCGCGGCTGTTGCAGCGTGGCTGTCGCCGCCTGCCGTGTCCGGCGAGGCCAGAAAAATCACAGGATGCCGCAGAAAACTCCATCAGGACTTGTCTCGGGCTTGCCGATCAAATGCCAAGCTGGCTGGCCTGGGATGCCACGGGCTGCCGGGACCCACAGTGCGCTGGGGACCCAGAGGTAAATGGAACGGACGCTCCAGCAGTTGGTCAGTACCGTCAAGCTGCCGACGCTACCTGGCGTTGCTTGCCGGATTCTCGAGCTCTGTGAGGACCCGGATGCCTGCGCCAGAGATTACGCCCGTGTTATTGAAAGCGACCCCGCGTTGGCGGCCAGGCTCCTGAAGTTCGCAAACTCTGCGTTCTTCGGCTTGGGCCGCAAGGTGAGCACCGTCGAGCGGGCAGCCGTCACGCTAGGCGTGGACCATGTCAGGGCCGTCGCCCTGGGCTTCTCCGTCGCCAAGTCCATTGGGAAAGCCCGAAGTCAACAGTTCAACACCCAGCTTTTCTGGCGCGACAGCCTGTTCCACGGCTGCATAGCTCGCGCCGTTGCGGACCGCGTCGGGTTTCCGAAGCGTGAGGAGAGCTTCCTTGTCGGGCTCCTGCAGGACATCGGCGTGCCGTTCATGGCCAACTACTACGGCCCGCGATACGCGGAGTTGCTTGAACGTACCGCAGGGCGCCACATTGAGCTGTTCTCGGCAGAGTCGGCGACTCTTGACCTGACGCACCCGGCCGTCGGCGGGCATGTGTGCCACGAGTGGAAGCTTCCCGACATGCTCACCAGGGCCATTGTGCGGCACCACTTGGCGGCGCCCGGCCCCCTTGGCAAGGACGAGGGGGGGATCCTGTGGCGGATCGCGTATCTGGCTGGTGCGGTTCCGCTGACTGACGGGCCGGACGACGACGGCGTTGCCGGGCCAGCGATCACGTTCGCCCAGGGCACCTTTGGCATGAGCCCGGGCGAACTGATTCAGCTCTTGCAGGACAGCCGGGCCGAGTTCAGCCGCGTCGCGACGGTGTTCTCGGAGCTCCTTCCGGCGGATGCTGACCTGGATAGGCTTGTAGCCCGAGCCGAGGCCCTGATAAGTCGGCTCGGCCTCAGACTTCCCCCCGACCGCGAGGAGGCGCCGGGAGCGAAGGTGCTCATCGTGGATGACGACCCGGTCAGCCTTGCCCTGATGAAAGGCTTCCTGCTCAAGCAAGATCACGTACCCATATTAGCCCGCAGCGGCGCCGAAGCGCTCGAATTGGCCCGAGACGAGAGGCCCGACCTGATCCTCCTGGACGTGATCATGCCGGAGATGGACGGGTACCAGATCTGTCGCATCCTCAAGGCCGACCCGGTCACCGCTGACATTCCGATCATTTTCTGCACGGCTGCCGACCAAACCGATGACGTGGTCCGCGGGCTGGAACTCGGCGCCGACGACTATGTCACCAAGCCCGTCAACGAGCAGGAGCTTCATGCCAGGCTCGGCGTTGCCATGCGGGCCCGCCAGCGGCAAGAGCGACTCGACGAACGGTCGGGCCTCGATGCCTTGACCGGTCTGTTGAACCGTCGTCGGCTTGAGGAGCAGCTGGCCGCCGAGCTTGCTCGTCCCAGCCTCGAGCCCTTGACCTGCGCGATGGTCGATCTGGACCAGTTCAAGAAGATCAATGACTCACGCGGGCATGCGGCTGGAGACGTCGTTCTGGCCAAGATCGCGAAGCTGCTGCGAGACAGCTGCCGGGGCAGCGACTGGGTCAGCCGCTACGGCGGAGAGGAATTTGTGCTCGCGATGCCTTCGACCTCGCTTCGTAAGGCCGCCGGCTGCGGCGAGCGACTCAGATGCTCAATCGCCGGGACCAGCTTCGACCACGACGGACAGATCCTCAATGTCACGGCCAGCGTCGGGGTGGCCGCCGCGGTGGAAGGCGAAGGCGTGAGCCGACTGCTGGAAAAGGCCGATCAGGCGCTGTATGCAGCCAAGAAGGCCGGGCGCAATTGCGTCTGTGTTTTCCTGGAAGGCCGAGGTCCCGTTCCTGTCGGCCATCTAGACCAGCGCGTTGGATTACCGGCTGCTGCGACGCAATAGCCAATTGCCCCGCGCCCGCGCGGCGCCCACCCAGATCGATCGGACGGTGCGATCGCCCCGGAGGCTACGCGTGCTGGACTGTCGCTCGCTCCCCGATCTCGTGGGCTACGCTCTGAATCAACTGGTGTTGGCCGTCCCTGACGATATGCGCCCTCACCTGCACGGGTATGACCCGCCCCTGCTTGCTTCGATAAGCGCACTCGAACGTGGCCTGCCCGTGCTTTACTGCGTGGCTCATTCCCTGGGATAGCTGCTCGGCGGACCCACTGCAGACGATGTCCTGCGCATTCATCCCTACCAGCTCGTCGCGCACGTATTCGAGCTTTCGGCAAGCCACCCCGTTTGCCTCCACGATCTGGCCTTCCCGCCTGCACAGGCACACTGCGTCGCTGATGTGGTCGAGCAGCGCACGATACCGCTGTTCCGACTGGCGCGCCGCTTCTTCTGTCAGCTTCTGCTCAGTTATGTCCCGAACGATGACTTGCGTGAGTGGGCGGCCGTTCAAGGCGATGCGCACTGCGGTCAGTTCAAAGTGGGTCAATCCCCCGTTGCCGCCGAGGTGTGACCACCGGAGCCGCTTGCTCTGGCCGACTGGCAAAGCGCGGAGCGTTTGCTCGACGACGTTCCGCACATCCGAGCCCTCGCCCTCACGCTGGCCGATCAGCTCCCAGGGCTTCTTGCCGACGACCTGGCTGGGCTCATAGCCGTGCCTTCGACATAGCTGCTCCCCGGCGGGGTTCGTGCCTGTCAACCGTTCGCCCTCCAGAATGAATACTGCGTCAGGAATGCCGGCAAAGAACGCTCGGTATCCCTCCTCGAGCTCGGCGAGCGCCTCGGCCGACCGATGCTGGGCCGACAGGACCCGGGCCCGGTCAATCGCATGGCGCACGCGAGCGCCTAGACCCGTCTGCCAGTCCTCGCTCCAAACCAGGTAGTCTGTCGCGCCCGCCTGGATCAGTTGCCCGACCCTGTCCGCGTCGCTTGACTCGATGACGACAAGCACGGCAACGTCCGCTCGGCGCTGGCGGACGGCCCGCACGATCGAGCCTGCGTGTTCGTTATTCCCGCGCGCGTCGATCACGAGGCAGTTGTATCGGCCGTTGAGTGCTCCCGAGGTGCGTTCCTCGCCGTGGGTGACCGCGTCCACCTTGAACTCGGCCGCCCATGCCAGCGCTTGCCTCATCGCCTCGGTTTCGCCGGGCCGAGCGCCCACGACCAGGACACGGGCTGGGGGTTGCATTGCTCGGGCCTCCTTGCCGCGCACGGCTACCGCAGACATGGTCCGTTAACTAGAATCGGCCAGGCCTCGCCGGGCAGGCCAGGAATTCGTTGGCTGCCCGGACGTCGTCGGGTGCCAGGTCGGCCCCTGCGGATACTCATGCGCGCTCGTGGCGCGTCCGCGCGCGGGGTTCAGCTGGGCATAAGCGACGCAGTGGCTTAGGATTGCGGTTAACCTGAGCGGCGCGGGACAACGACACTTGGCGGTTGCAAGAATTGCCTGAGGGCGGGCGCAGCAGCGAATCGCGTGAGCCAGGGCGACCGACTCGGGTTGGTATCGGTCCGGCACGTCGAGAGCTGCGGGAAGAGGAGCGGGCCGTGATGCATTCGAAAGTGATGTTGGCTGGTTCTCTGGCGTGCTTGGTGGCCTTGATCGCCGGGCGGAACTCGCTGCCCGTCGGCGCCTCGATCGCGAAGGCAGAACCCGCTTCGACGAACTGGCAGGATTACATCGCCGGCCCGCTCGCGCGCGTGGTCCCGCCGGACTCCGTCGAATTCGCACACAACAACGACGGGCTTATCGTGGACCCGGCCGAGGCGCTCATCGAAGACGGTTCGTCCGCGTCGATCACGCGCACCGGTCTGACCTCGCCTGAGCTGGCGATAGATTTCGGCCTGCCGGTCAGCGGAAAAATCGAGATCGTTTTCGGATCAACGGTCACGGCCGAGTTAGGGGCCGCGTTCAGCCAGCGGCTTGAGTTTCTCCAGATCGGCAGCGATACCTCTGCTTTTCACCTGGGCGATCTGACCGTCGCCGGCCGGCCGGGGATCACCTGGCGGACAGACAACCGCCGGGGCTTCCGTTATCTGCTGCTCTATCTGACGAGCAACGGGACCGTCGCGATCGACGCGGTCCGCATCTACCACACGCCCTACCTTGGCACCGCCGACACCTACGACGGACACTTCCTCTGCGATGACGACCTGATGAACGGGATCTGGTACGGCTGCGTTTATACGCAGGAGATCTGCACGACGAGCGGCAACGACATCGACGGTCCGTGGGAGATCGAGGAGGGGATGTTCTCGGTTTCCTTCGAAGGGGACGAGTACGTCCCGGGCGGGCCCTTCGGGTTCACCATCCCGGGCTCGCAATGGACAGACTATGCGCTGGACTTCGACTTCAAGATCATGCCGATCGGCAGGACGTGCGGCTGGGCGTTCCGCGCGACCGACAAGGACAATACATACATGTGGCAGATCGTTGCCGCCGAAGGCGGGCCGAACGCCAACACGCTTCGCAAGCACGTCCGCCAGAACGGTTCGTGGGCGTCCGTTACATCGGTGGCTCTGCCACAGCCCGTCGGTGAGGGGGAGCTGCATCACGTCCGCACCGAACTGCAGGGCTCCACGATACGCACGTACCTCGACGCTCAGTTGATTGACACGACGGTGGATTCGACCTTTACCCAGGGCCCAATCGGATTCTTCTCTGACGAGGCCAACGAGGAGCACTTTCACGTCGATAACGTCGTGGTTTCCGACGGCGCTACTACGCTGTTCAGCGACGCGTTCGACGGAGAGTTCCTCGTCGCCGACTGGGACGACTGGGACCGCGCCGAGCTGCTGACCATTAACGACGGCGCCAAGCGCGACCGGGTCTGGGTCTGGGGCGATTTCTACCCGTCGCAACGCACGATGTACGTAGCTCACTTTACGCCTCAGATCGTCGCCCAGACGATCCGCGACGGCGCAGAGCATCAGTACGATCAATCAATTGAGGACATGTGGGGTCCGATCCTGCGCGGCAAAATCCCGGCGGCCAACGCCACCGGCAACCACTATATGACCGGCGACGGTTTCAGTGCCAAATGGCTGGACGATTACACCTTCTGGTGGGTCCTCACGCTCCATCATCATTGGATGCATACGGGAGACTTGCCCTTCGTCAACGAGATGTATCCCGCCCTGTTGGGTGTCTTGGACGACTGGTGTCTGCGCAAGATGCGCGGAGACGGTCTCATCAGCCTCCAGCAAGGCGACTGGTACTGGTCGTTTCTGAGGACGGGCGGGGTGACCTCCTTCAACGCGCTATACGCGCGGTCGCTGCGATGTGCAGCCGAGATGGCCGAGGCGCTTGGTGATACAGGGCGTGCCGACGATTGGCGCAGCCGGGCCGACGCAGTTGTGGCGGCAGTGAACACGCACCTCTACGATCCGGCCCAGCAGCTCTACTACGACGGAACGAACGACCACGGTCATTATCCGCTCGACGCCAATACTTTGACCATCCTCTACGGCATCGCAGACGAGCCGAAGATCGGTCAGATCCTCGATCACGTCGAGACCCTGATGTGGTCCACGTACGGGACGCGGACCGCATGGCCCGGCTACGGGACGTGGGGGCACGACGACCACATCTGGGCGTGGTACGTCCAATACGAAGTGGAGGCGCGGTTCCAAAACAACGACGACCTCCGTGCGTTCGAGGCGATTCGCCGACCCTGGGGCCACATGGTCAATTCCGATCCGGGCAAGACGACGTGGGAGTTCATGATGGGGGACGGGACGATCGAAAGCGGTCTGCGAAACACCGATCATGCCTTCTCGTCCGGCGCGGCATGGCTGCTGAGCGAGTACGCTGCCGGCATCCGCCCGACCTCGCCCGGCTTCGCGACCTTCGAAATCATCCCGCATCCAGGTGAGTTGACGTGGGTCCAATGCACCGTGCCCACGCCTCTGGGCGGGATCGGCATCGAATACACGATTGACCCCGGGCAGGGAACCTATGACGCGGACATCGATGTCCCGACCGGTGCTACGGGTCGCGTGGCGGTGCCCAGAATGGGCCCCGTCGCCCAGGTCACTCTTGACGGTGAGCCGGTCTGGACGGTCGATGGCCCGGTGGGCGACGCCACGAGTGATGATCATTATCTGTACTTCCCGAACGTGGGTCCCGGTCCCCACACGCTGGCCGCCGTCTTTGCGGAGGCGACGGTAAGGCCCCAGCCCGGAACGCTCGTCTTCCAGGACGGCAGGATCTATCCCAACCAGACGACGTACACCGGGACCCGAGATGCGCACATCATCCAAAGCCGCTCGCTCTACAACACCGGGGGCAACGACGTGCTCGAAGCCGCCCGGTATGACGGCAGCGATGCGACACACGACCGGAGCGTGGTGATCAAGTTCATCGAACTGGACACCAGCCTGGAGGCCGGCAAGGTCCTTCAGCAGGCGACGCTGACGCTGAGCTACTTTGGCTCGCGCAACGACCCCGGCGGCGTGGCCAAGACACTCTACGTCCACAAGCTCCTGCATGATTGGGGTGAGGGCACAAAGCTCGGCCTTGACGGCGAATGGGCGGGCGCTGGCGAGGTCTGCTGGACCAAGCCGTTCGGCGCGACCAGCGGCGGCAATCCGAACTGGAACGGCACGCTGGACGCCCAATACGCCGATCCGGTGGTCTTGGACAGCGTCACACTGAACTCGGGCCAGTACGGTGGGACCGGTTTCGACGTCACGGAGGCCGTCGAGGAGCATCTGGCCAATCCCGGCGAGAACTTCGGCTTCGTGATCCGCGAGGAGGAAGGCAGCGAGAGCACCCAGGACGGCACGCGGCAATTCCACTCGCGCGAGGCGGCGAGCATCCTGCTTCGTCCGTCGCTGACGTTGACGTTCATCGATCAGCTCGCCGTGAACATCGAGTCGGTCGAAAGCGTGGCCGATCACGGCGCGATGTGCTGGGACGAGGTGGTTGCGTTCCTGCTCGTG
>CAYGAN010000055.1:22681-23682 GCA_964347585.1 uncultured Planctomycetales bacterium
CATCACCAAGCTTCTGATCGACTGCGACAGCGATGTGACGCTGCCGGACCCGCCAGCCAGCGCGGTCGTGTCAATTGTGGGGCAGCTCGGCGGGGACGTGACGGCCAACGTCATTAACGTGACGGCGGTGGGGGACGTTATGACGATCAACCTGAGTACTCTCCCGGATCAGGATACCTACGGAGTCACGATGCTCGGCTCAGTGATCGCCGGCGACAATGACTTCTTGATCCGGGCGCTGCGGGGCGAGGTGGACAACGGTGGTACCTCGTCGCAGGTGGTCAACGCGCTGGATTTGAGCAGCGTTCGGATGAATTTCGGGGTGGATGTAACCGCCGATCAGAACGCCAAGTACGACATCGTCTCGGACGGGCAGGTCAACGCGCTGGACCTATCCGACTGTCGGATTCAGTTCACGCACACGGCTCCATAGCCGGGCACAATAACGGAAGGCCAGTCCCGATCGCTTACTCACAAAAGGCAGCGTAAGAGCGCTCGATTCGCTCGGCCTGTCTGACGTGGTTTGCTTGGCAGCCAGCGGGCTCACCGCACCTGTTCGTGCCGACCGAGCCGAGTACGAGCAGGGCGGGGGGCTGTCCCCTATCGTGCACGCTTCCGGCCGATTCGCTTTTCTCGCCGGGCCGTGTTGACGCACGGACGCCGACCGTGATTCGCCTTCTTGATCTTCTGTTTGGATCCCATCAGCACGTTCCCTGCCATCGTCCTCGCGAAGGATCCTGTATTAATAACAAATCCGGCGTCTCCGTGACAAGGGGCCTGCGGCTCGCGAGGCTGCTCCCACCGCGTTGAGGCGCTTTCGATCGCTGCTCTGGAAGGTGTGGGGCGCTGTGAGCCCAGGAGGCGGCACTGCCGTTCCCTGCTGCCGAGCTGGTTGCTCGGCATCCCCTGGTGGCGATATGCTGTCGCCCCGCAGGACCGCCGATCGCGTGGTGCACGGCGCGGTTGTTGAGCCCTCCTCAGGAGTCGGTCCGCTTTCGCGT
>CAYGAN010000056.1:0-414 GCA_964347585.1 uncultured Planctomycetales bacterium
GTTCGGCTGGCCCTTCTGAATCGCAGCCAGGTCGGTGTTCATCAAGTCTTCGATCTTTGCACGGGCCCACAGGGGTGCGAGCACGTCGTCGCCGCTGGCCTCGGCTGGCAGCTTGACCTCGATCTTGCGCTCGAACGGTCCGGCGCCGGTCTTTCCGCGCAGGACGATGGCTCCCTCGCCCGGCCGCGTGTAACGGGCCTTGACCACGACCGGCTTGGCGCTGAATAGGTCGGGAATCCGCTTCGGATACGTCTGCTCAACGGCCAGCTTGCCCCAATCGATGCTCACGTCCGTCAGCACGGGTGTGTTCACGCGCCCGTAGAATCGTTTCGCTGCCGCTTCACACTGTGCCTCCGAAAGCACGTACTCAACCTCGCCGCGGCCGTATTCCGCCATCCGGTCGAGCAGGAAGCG